>NZ_JQAJ01000002.1:135020-376171 GCF_000742475.1 Candidatus Hepatobacter penaei
CTTTGACTTGCCAGCACGTCTTCAAGGCTTACCCCCCCCCTACACACGGACACAGAAGAAAAAATACAAAATAAACCAGCCAACCAAAACATCGTAAAAAATAATAAAAAATAACAAAATTTATATCTGTAAAATATAAAAAGAAGGAAAAGTCAAGCACATCTTGTCTATTTCATTGTCTAAAAAGACATTATTCCTGAAAGCATCACCTTGTGTTGTGTGAGGGAACGTGTCTTTTGTGTGATGGTGAAATAATCAGGATACAGCGCATCAGGACGTGTGGATGTGAGAGAGGCGTAGACAGCAAAGTCATAGGCAAGACGTGCGCCCCACCGCCCCCACATTTTCTCTATCCCCAACGACGCAGCCAACCCAGGGAAGAGGCGGGTGTCAGAGACCTTAGCAATAATTCTGTCTGATTTTGTTTCCTGGCAAAAGCGCCCGAGCACAGCGCCTATTTTGGTAAACGGTGTACACCACGACAACACATAACCTGCCAGAAAACCAACCCCTACCAGCCCTTTTTGCGAAAGGGTTGATGTATAGACCGCACCGGGCAACACTTCTTTTTGCGCCTTGTGTGATGCCGTGCTCCAACCAAAGGTGCACTCCCCTCCCAGCAAAACGTCGTCTATGTACTGTCGATATCCCACAAGGCCTTCAATGACAAAACCATCGCCTGTAAAGGATTGCCCTTCCATGGCCACAAGCGGCACCAACCCTCTTTGCTTAGACGACACATCACGCGTTCCTGATAGGCGCATTCCCCCTAGACCAAGCCCCCCATAAAAGCCAGATGCACCCACAGATGTTGGATTCTTGACATGTAAGGCCCCGGGCTTTTTTTCTTTGATGTCAGTCAGCACCAGAGGTTCAAGATGTGTGGCTGGAAAGGGCTTGTTCCTGTCTTGAGGGTTTTCCTCTGCCAGACCTATGTGCACACCACATAACCATAGGGCCACCGAAAATGTTTTGTATCTCAGATTTTGCATATCATCCCTCTACGCTCACCCAGGAGGAAAGGCTTTGGTTATCTTGGTCTGACTGTTGGCTGATTGAATCTTGACTGGACCTAGACGGTTGACGAAAAGCACGACACCTCTCAGCTAAGGCAGTAAGAACAGTCCCTGACGCGCCTACATTCACACCTTCAAGCCTTCTGCGCAAATCTTCAAAGGGTGTCAAGGCTTTTGCCAATGCACGTTTTCTATCGTCGAAATCTGCACCATTATTGTGTCGCTCAAGGTGTGCCAGCTCTTGCTCAAGAAAGCTTTTGATACGCTGGCCATAGCGCGCCTTAAGATCGTTTTGCAGGACGCTATAATTGTTTTGTGCTTGCCCGAGATCTGGTTCTTGACTGAGGATTTTACTCAAGGTCAAATAATCGTCCACAATGCGATGAAGGGGGCGTGATGTGTGTGTTTCTTTCAACAGCCCTATTTTCTCACAAAGAAAACTTCCTCTTTCTACCGAGGTGCCTTGACTGGGGAAACGATCCAGCGCCAACGCTTGAGGACGATCTTGGGAAGCTGTTGCACCTTGACGACGCCTGATAGCCTCCAGCGTAGCATCCCTTGCACTGAGAACCCTTTCTGGGTTATGACCTGCCTCAACGTGTGTGAGAGTTCCATTAGTCAGGGCATGACGAAGCTCTTGACCAAAATTTTGTGCTGACGAGGCCGATCGAGCCACGGTGCCACTGGTGCCGGCATGTACCAAACCTTGTGCTCTTTGTGGCGTCGCAGCTGGTGGTGGCGGAGGAGGTGGTGGAGGTGGCGGAGGAGGCACAGGAATCGATACAACTTCAGATGGGGTTGGCGGGGGCGGAGGTGGATTGTGAGGCCGTTGCAACACAGGGGATCTTGTCTCCCCACCCTGACCTTGTGGCATATTGTTATTTTCTTGCAGCTGCCTGTGAGGCCTTGTCACTATGGATTCCTGATCAGGGACTGGTATGCCTCCGTCGTTTGATAGCAAAGAACTTGCCGTACCAATGCTGTCTACCGAACCTCTTCTGACGTTGGATACACCTGACATGACAGGTGTCGCAGAGATCACATGATTGGGTCCTGGTCTTTGTGCCACAGGCTCTTGACCCACGCGCGCTTGACCATCGGTAACATCGGCGACGATAATAGGACCGGGTGATAAGGCTCTGCCCCTGCTTTGCTGTTGAGGTGTGTGAGAGGAAGGTGTGGCCCTTTCTTCCTGATGTGTTTGTCCTCCGGAAGAAATCAACCTTCTGAAAGCCCTTCCCAAACGTGCCAAAGGAGAACGACGAGGCCGCGAGGAAGAGGAAGCCTGAGAAGTGGTCTGCGAAGCCTCTTGGGTCGTTTGCGTCTGATCTGTCCCCCCCGTGGAGGCATCTTGCACACTGCCAGACACACCTGGTGCTTGTGACGTCACGCCCCCAGATGCAGATGCTTGCCCCTGTGTCACAGCCGGCCTTGAGGAAGAAGAAAGGGCATGCACACCCTCCTCATCACGGTTTCTGTATCGAAGAAGCCTTGGTGGCCTCGTTGGTGCACCCTGATCCACGACATCACGAGAGGCCTCTTGCGACGCCACAGCCTGAGAAGGCGACGGCCTGTCGGGCACAAAAACGTCCTCATCACGCCTATAGCCTTCTCGGTGCCTCTGCTGTGCGCCAACAACATCATAAACCCCCTCACCGCCTTCTGATGAATCAACACTTGGGAAGGACAAAAGGCGCATATCAGGATGGGCTTCCTCATCTTCGTCTTCATCAGCCGTGTGCACCCATCTTTCAGGATGCAACGTCTCTTCTTCTAGAGAGAAAAGTTCACTCACACTTGAATGGCGCGACAGAGAAGGAGAAGGTGGTGGCGTCAGTTCCCTTGTGGGAAAAAAGTCTTCAAGCTCTTGCCTCGACCATTGTCCAGCCTCTTCCACCGTGTTTCTGGTGTCAGGATCCTTCATGAGTTCCCTCACATAAGACCAACTTTCAGGGTCAGCCTCTAAACACCTACTACCTTGCATTCTTAGTTGATAGGTCAAATCGTCTGACAGGTCGCGCGCCCATAACGAAACCACAAGACAACAAGAAGATAGGCATAAATATGCCAAACGACGTTTTGTGTTCACAACCATTCCATCCCGAATAAAATATCTTGTGAAACCATTCTCTTTTATTGATAAAAAATATCAATTTTTCAAAAATTAGATTTTGTTTTTCTGGATATTTTTTCTTGTTTATGTCCCATGCATCCATGATTTCCTTTTCTTACACGCAACCTGCAGGGATTTGTACGCTCTATGGACGAACGCGTGAAAACCAAGCGTCCCCCAAGGGATAAAAATATTTTTATGATGACACGGTGCCACGACGCCCTATATAAAAAAACAACGTTCACAAACATGATGATGGTTTTTCGTGTCTTTTCGCCTTCTCACAGGGATTAAACCCACGGGCACGCTTCATTTAGGCAACTATGTAGGCGCCATGAGGCCTTCGTTCTCGCTCATGCAAAACAATGAGGGGGAAGGCTTTCTTTTTATTGCTGATGGCCACGCGCTAACCTCTGTGCAAAAGGGTGACACCCTTCGTAAGCAAACCCTTGAGATTGCGGCGGCCTGGTTAGCCATGGGGCTGGATTTAGACCGTGTAGTTTTTTATCGACAGTCACAACTTCCCGCCGTTTTTGAGCTTTTCTGGATATTATCATGCCTCTGTCCCAAGGGGCTGATGAATCGCGCCCACGCCTATAAAGCCATGACACAATCTGTGACAAGCCAGAAGGCTCAAGAGATTGACCAACATGTGGGTATGGGCCTTTATAACTACCCCATTTTGATGGCGGCAGATATTTTGCTTTTTCGCGCAGACCGCGTACCTGTAGGTTCTGATCAAAAGCAACATGTGGAAATCGCCCGTGATTTGGCACAAAAAATGAACCAAACCTATGGTGACATATTGCGGGTTCCGTCCCCCTTCATTCAAGAGGACAGGCCGCCCCTGGCAGGGCTTGATGGCCGCAAAATGAGCAAAAGCTATGACAACATTATTCCCCTTTTCAGTGCGCCTGACGTTTTGCGCAAAGGGGTGTTTAAAATGAAAACCGATTCACGCAGGCCTGAAGAACCCAAGGATCCAGAAACGTGCTCGCTTTTTGCGCTGTTCCAGTCTTTTGCCTCTGCACCGGCTATCCAAGACATGAAAAAACGCTATGCCAACGGTATTGGGTGGGCCGATATGAAAGAGGCCACGTTTCAGGTCATCAACGAAACCCTCTCCCCCCTACGTGAGGCTTTTGACCATTGGATAGCCAACCCCCAAGCCATTGAACAAACACTGGCCCAAGGGGAAGCACGCGCCCAAGATGAGGCCAACGCTGTGATGAAAGATGTGCGTCACGCTGTGGGTTTTTTTAACTCAAACTCTTAAGACATAGCTGACGCTGGCGCATATAAAAAGACAGCCACAACATGCCGAGAAGGGCTCCTTTATAGCCACAGATAGTCTTCTATCCATTCATGTACAAAAAACCTTGGCACCCCTCAGAGAAAAACCCCTGCACACGTTGGCACAAGGGCTTTTCTTAGCAAATGTGTGAGCGCTGCTTAGGCCGGCACCACGCGTGAGCGTTGGCTGCCCAAAATGACGCGCACATTTTGATTGACGTAAAGTTTGGGCTCTTTGCCTTGGGCCACAGACACGGTCCGTCCATCTTTGAGGCGAATGCTATACTCAAACCCTTCTTGACGCTTGAGCTCTTTTTCAACCAAATGACCGGCCACACCGCCGGCAACGGCGCCTAACGCCCCTGCTGCCAAGGAACCATTGCCGCGACCCATAGTGCTGCCCGCAGCCACGCCGCCGACCACAGCGCCTGCTGCTGCACCAGCGCCAGGATTACCTTGGTTTTCGGGCCTATCATTAGAAATGGTAATGGGCCGCATCGAAAGAATCACCCCCTCATAGGTTTGACTCAAACGACCTGAATCTGACACCGAATAATCTTCTCCCCCAATCCGTGGCGTACAACCCGCAGCACATAAAGAAAGAGCAACACAGCACAACGCAGCAACCTTATACATAAAATATCCTTTATTACAACGATTAACCAATACAGATAAAATATACTTCAACGAATGTCAATTTATATCAAAATAAATCTTCTTAATCAATGGTTTATATTATGAAGACTTGCGACGATCCAGCTCTTTTTTGAGTAAAGCGTTTAAAAGTGCAGGGTTGGCGCGGCCTTTGGTTTTTTTCATCATCTGACCAATAAAATAACCAAACAGCTTTTCTTGACCCGCGATATAGGCCGCCACTTTGTCAGACTCTTCCGCAAGGCACGCCTGAATCACGGCCATAAGGGAAGCTTCATCTGACATTTGCGCCAGGTTTTTTTCTTCAATAATGACGCGGGGGTCTTTGTTGTCTTGCCAGGCTTCCTCAAACACACTTTTCGCCATCTTCCCCGACAAGGTGCCGTCAGCAATATATTCTAAGAGTGACACCAGACGTTGTGGCGTCATGGCATGCTGCGCAAGCGACACATCATCTCGTCGCACTGCGCCCAAAACCTCTGTTATTAACCAGTTGGCCAACAGTTTGGGCGTGGCTTTTTGCAAAAAGGCCACACTTTTCTCAAAAAAAGCAAGCACCTCAAGGTCATGAATCAACACATCCGCATCATAAAAAGGCAGTCCCAAATCACGCTGAAAACGGGCCAGCTTATCATCGGGCAATTCGGGCAACGCCTCGCGAATCTCTGACAGCCAAGCCTCTTCAAGCACCAAGGGTGGAAGATCGGGGTCTGGCGCATAGCGATATTGCTGAGCATCTTCTTTTGAACGCATGCGCAAGGTTTCTTTTTGATCAGGATCATAGAGCCGCGTTTCTTGTTCAATCACTTCCCCAGCCTCAAGCCCCTCAATTTGCCGCTCAGCTTCACAGATAATGGCCTGTTGCATAAAGCGTATGGAATTAAGGTTTTTAATCTCAACGCGCACCCCTAGCGGCTCGCCTGGCTGCGCCACTGAGACGTTCACATCCATGCGCAGGTTGCCCTCTTCCATGTTGCCGTCTGAGGTTCCTAAATAAACCAACAGGTTGCGCAGCTTACGCACATAGGCAGCCGCCTCTTCAGGTGAATGCAAGTCAGGCTCAGAAACAATTTCCATCAGCCCTGTGCCCGAGCGATTCAGATCAATACATGAGTGATGCGGATCAAGATCATGAAGGCTTTTACCCGCATCTTGCTCAATATGAAGGCGATTGATCCGGATGATCTTGTGCTCCCCTTGTTTATCAGCAATCTGCAGGGATCCTGCCTCCATAATGGGCACAAAAAATTGAGAGATTTGATACCCCTGAGGCAGGTCGGGATAAAAATAGTGTTTGCGATCAAACAGCGAGGTCATGTTGATGTGCCCCTTAAGGCCCAAACAGGTTTTGACCGCCTGCTCGACACAAAACATGTTCAGCACGGGCAGCATCCCTGGAAACCCTGCATCCACAAAAGAAACCTGGGCATTGGGCGCATGACCAAAACCTGCAGGCGCTGAGGAAAAGAGTTTCGATTGTGAAGCAATTTGCGCATGAACCTCCAGCCCGATGGTCACATAATAATCACCTTTGTGGCCTGACAGTGTAAAACGGGATGTGGTCATACACGCTCCTTCCAGCCAAAACGGGGGAATGCCACCTGTTTTTCCAAAACCCCAGCCAGCTTCAGCAGCGTTTCTTCTTCAAAAGGGCGCCCTGTAAGCTGAAGACTCATAGGCAATCCATCGCGGCTGAGCATGGCAGGCACAGAAATAGCCGGCAGCCCCGCCATGTTTTGCGGCACCGTAAAGACATCATTTAAATACATGGTGGTTGGATCATCCAATTTTTGGCCAATGGGAAACGCCCCTGTGGGCGTTGTGGGCGTTAACACCGCATCCACCTCATCAAAGGCTTTTTGAAAATCTTCAAAAATAAGGCGCCGCACCTTTTGCGCTCTCTGAAAATAGTCTTCATAGGAGTCTTGAGACATGGCGTAAGTGCCAATGAGGATGCGCCGTTTCACCTCAACGCCAAAGCCCACGTCCCGGGTTTTGGTATAAAGATCGTGCAGATCCTTTTCCTCAGCCCGCAGGCCATAACGAATGCCATCAAAACGGGCCAAATTCGATGACGCTTCCGCGCTACATATGATGGTGTAGGTCTGCAGGGCATAGCGAGCATGAGGAAGTCGAATGGGTTTGATCTCTGCGCCAGCCTCCTCAAACCATGCGCGCCCCTTTTCCCAAAGCACTTGGGCATCTTCATCCATCGTGGGCGCACAATATTCTTCGGGAATGCCCAAACGCAGCCCCCGAATCGATTGCCCCAACACATCACGATAGGCAGGCACAGGCACATCACACGATGTTGCATCTTGGGCGTCATGACCGGCTAAAAAAGCCATCAAAAACGCAGCATCTTCTACCGTTTGGGTCATAGGACCTACTTGATCCAGCGATGATGCTAGGGGCGCCACACCCCATCGTGAGCACCGCCCATAGGTGGGTTTAAGCCCCACAAGGCCGCAAAAAGAAGCCGGCTGACGAATGGATCCCGCCGTATCCGTCCCCAAAGCCGCCAAGGCCAGTTGACCCGCCACGGCCGCTGCCGATCCACCGGAAGACCCCCCAGGCACAAGGGGCACATCAGGCGCCGATAAACTGCGCCAAGGATTTTCGCACGCCCCAAAATAGCTGGTGGTTGTGGTAGAGCCCATGGCAAACTCATCTAAATTGGTTTTCCCCAAAGGATAGGCCCCTTGGTCCCACAGTTTCTGGGTCACCGTCGCCTCATAGGGCGGCACAAAAGGCGCTAAGATACGTGACGCTGCTGTCATGGGCAGGTCTCGCACGCAAATATTATCTTTCACCGCGATGGGGAGCCCTTCTAACGGGCGCGCTTCTTTGCGGGCCAGACGTGCATCGCTCTCACGGGCCGCAGACAACGCACGATCGGGATCAACAGAAATAAAGGCATTCAGATGACTGTTGTCGATGCGAGATAAAATATCCTGCGCCAACTCTGTGGCCGAAACAGTTCCCTCAAGCAACGCATCGCGTGCTTCGCATAACGTTAATGATTCCAAAAACGGCTCTCCTCTTCAAACGTGCACATCACCATTCTTCACAAGCTATTTCTTGCAAAAAAAGAGGGGCTGTGGCAAGACAAATCATTTCTTGTGTGAAAAAAGGGCCATATCTTAAGAAGGTACAAGCCTGACCTACACTCTCTGGTTTTTTTGTGTTACGGTATGTCATGATGCTTTCCTTTTTGACAAAAAAGTGTATGTTAGGGATCTATGGATATTCGCGTTGACAATACACCCAACCCTGAGACACTGAAGTTTCTGGCAGGCAGGCCCATTGCTCCTGACGAGCCCTTGGCTTTTTCCACCCCCGAAGAGGCGACCCGTGTGCCCCTTGTGCAGGCCCTTTTTGACGTGCCTGGGGTGGTGTCTGTGTTTTTAGGGGCCGATTTTATCAGCATCACTAAGGATGTCAAACAAGCTTGGTCTGGCTTGCGTCCCCAGATATTGACAGTATTGAAAGACTTTTTTGCAAAAGGTCTTGAGGTTTTGGCCAAAGCGCCTCCCACCAACCCAGAATCCTCTTCCCCTGCGCCAGACAGCCTTGAAAAGGACATCCAAGATCTTCTCAATGAACGCATTCGTCCCTTTGTGGCCCAAGATGGTGGGGATATTGTGTTCAAAAAATTTGAAGATGGCGTTGTCTACCTTGAAATGCGTGGCGCCTGTTCGGGATGCCCCAGCGCTGAGGCCACCCTTAAGCAAGGTGTGGAAAACCTGCTGCGCCATTATATTCCTGAAGTCGTGCGCGTCGAACCTGTTTAATTTTTTTCTTGTTCTAAGAGTCGTTGTTTTATGAAGAAAAAATCTCTCTCTCTGCCCACCATTATTTCTGCAAAGCTTTTTTTTCTGATGCTCTCGCTTATGGCTTTTTTTAAGCCAGGCCAGGATGTGGCCAAAATGGGGGGCTCTAAACCTCTCAAATCAGGCAAGAAAAAGGCAGGACGCAAAGGTAAGGGCCAAAACCACGATGCTGCCACACACGCAGCGTCATCCACAGCGTCATGGTCTGAAACGCCCCTTTCAACTGTCGACGCTGCCTCTGACCTTTTGGTGGAAACCTCCCTTGGCAGCAAGGCCAAAAGAAAAAAAGGCAAGGCATCCGTAAAAACAAGAACCAACGCAAAAACCAAAACATCAGCCAAACGGGAACGCACCGCACCTCCCAAGACACATCTGGCCTCTTTTTCTATCTATAAACCTGTCAAAAAAGCGCGTCTTAGCTCACACTTTGGCTATCGTCACCACCCCGTGTTGAAACAAAGAAAGCTGCATAAAGGCATGGATTTTGCCGCGCCCATCGGCACACCGGTGCATGCAGCTGCAGATGGCAAGATTGTGAAGGTCACGTATAATGGCGGTTATGGCCGCTATATCCGCATCCGTCACGCTAATGGCACCATGGAAACGGCCTATGCTCACCTCAGCCGTTATAAAAAAGGGATCCATATTGGCCAGAAGGTCCGCAAAGATGAGGTCATCGGCTATGTGGGCACCACAGGACGCTCCACTGGCCCACACCTGCACTTTGAGCTGATCAAAGACGGCAAGCACATCAATCCTAAAAACTTTCTGACCTAGTGCCCTCACACCTTCATGGCTGTGCTCTTACCGTTGAGGAGACATCATGGCAAGAAGCGATTGCTCAAACTGTTTGGAAATCAGGGTGAATTGCAAAAAGGCACTCAATTCGCTGCTGGTGTCATAAAAATATTGGGCCGAGGCCAGCGGATCTACATTAACTAAGTTATCCACCTGTGTGGCCCGGACATCTTGATCCACATGGGCTTCTTCGTTGATCCTATCAAACGTGTTTTGCAACGTAGAGGTATCCAGTATCGCTTGTTTCACAACATGCAACGTTCCATCAAAAGCACCCTGCAAATTGTGAATGCCTTCAGCGGCATTTTCAGGTGTAAGGCTTAATATGGATTCAAACACCGAAAACACAAACCGTACATCTTTAGCTTGTAAAGGAAGGGTGAGGGGTTGCGTGCTTTCCCCATCATAAAAAAGCGTCAGCGGTTGCTGGCGCTCACAAAAAGGGCCATCCACAACATAGGCGTCTACCGAACCAAGCGATAACTCCGCGCCTTCTTCCCGGCACAAATCCTCAATCAGCAAAGGATTGATGGGCCGCAAATCCGTTTGCGCACCCCCAAAAAGATAGCCGCTGCCTTCAAAATAGGTGTTCAAAAGAGTGACCGTGTTGTTCACACAGCTGCGCATCGCCTGCTGAAAGGCGGGAAAATCTTCTTCCGTGTTCCATGTGGTGGCGGCTTCTGTAAGATTTTGCGCCGATACAATCAACGTGTCTTGCAGGCTCAACAACCCCGCCTGAAAACGGCTGATAAAAGGTTTTTGCTCATCACAAAAGCTCGCCATACGATCAGCCGCGTTCTTGGCCACCACAGCGCCCAGCAGCGGCCATGTGCGCCCACCCATATCATGAAAATGCTCACATTGTTGACCGGTAACGTTTTGGGTGGCGGCTTGATTCACGTGATCTTGTAACCTGTCATACATAAAGGCATTAATGCCATGCCCAAAGGCCATGTTCGTGCTTTCGGTCATATCTATCTCCCTCATGCCATGGATGCAATGATTTGCTGCTTAAGATCGCGCGTCATACGCATCAGTGCCAACACGTTTTGCATATAGTCTGTCATGTTCACAACCTCAAGGTGATTGTTCTTCACATCCACGCCCTCTTCTTCTTGGCGCAGAGACTCCAGCTTTGACATAGTAGACTCTGTCAGCGACAACGAGCTTTTCGCATGACCCGTTTTTTGCGCCAGCGTTGTGGTAAAAAGGCGGCCCCAATCCGTGGGCGTCAGCTTTTTGTTCTGCCAATCGCCCGCAGCCTCAAACGTCCACACGGCATGTTTTTCTTGTGCCAGCTGGCTTAAGGTTATACCGTCCGCTTTTTGAACACCTGGGATCCCAATGCCTAGTGGAAACGCTTGGCTGAGCTTCGTGTGTGCAAACAGACGTGGGTTTTCTTGGATAGAAGGGTTCATACGCAGATCCAGCGCAAACCCTGGCGACACGTCAGACGTGTTGGGTTGATGACTTTCTTGAGACCAAAATAAATCATTCAGGCCCATCACTGTCATCAGGGTTTCTGTAGAGGCATCCAGCCCCACCAACGCCACACCCTGGGCTTTATGGGTGGCATCAGAAACACCCACCTTTATGTGGCCATCTTGCCACGACGCCCAAAAGCCCTCTTCATCGTTGATAAATGTCACCACATCATTCAAGGTGTGTGTGGGCTCAAGGGGAATGTCTTTCAAAGACACCACCATTCCTTCCGCATCAAGAGTGGCAATGCGGAGCTGCCCATTTTCTGTCACGGCCGGCTGAGCGGAATCAAGCACACGGCTGCTGATCATCTGGGCAGGTGCTGCATAAGCGCTGCCTTGTGTATGGATAGCATTCATGGTATCTGCCAAGGTGGCGGCGCCCCGGTCAAGCACAGCCTGCATGTCGGGCAAAATCTGATCACGCAGTTTCAACAGGGCCCCGATCTCTCCCGACGTTGTGTGCGCGGTGATATCAATCGCCAGTTTATCAAACTGCACCACCAATGTGCTGAGATCCCCCTTGTCACATGTGTTATCAGGGCTCATGGTGCCGGCCTCTTCAAACGACAAGGTGCTGGGCCGCATTTTTGTCACCAACGGCACCCCGCCTGGTCCCCACAAATAGCAAGGACCCAGCACATGGTCCACCGGAAAGCGATCGTGGGTTTGTGACACCGAAAAATAAGAAGACAACTGCTTTAAAAGCCCACTTTGCTTATCTTGCGCTGAGAAAAGCTCGGTGGTGCCTTCCTCGCTGCGCGCAATGATTTGATTGACGTCGTGATAATGAGACAACAGCTTTTGAACCTCCTCCACATCCCGCGCCACTTGGTGATCCGCCTCAGACCGCAGGTCTTGTATTTTTTGTGAGAAGGAAGAAAAAGCCTCTGCTAAGGCGCTGGCTTTCTCCACCACAGTGTTCAGGTAAGCATCTTGCTCCATGGTGAGGTTGGTGGCCTCAAGAGCCTGAAAAAAATCAGCAATACTGCCCGAAAGAAGATCGGCTTCTGCGCCCACAGATCCAGACATGCTCTCTAACACGCCATAAAAAGAAGCCAGCTGACGCCATGACTCCAGTGTTGTTTTGGTTTCACTCAGCCCCTTCAGGATGACAGGATTCGCACACCGATGAATGTCTGAGATCTGCACACTGCTTTCATAGGTGCCCACACTTTGCGTCATCATGTGCGTTTCAAGACGTGAAAAGTGAGGATCTTGGCGATTCACCTCATTTTGCGTCAGAATATTCAAGCGTTTTTGGCCTGCTTGAAAAGCACTTTCTAGGGTAAAGCCCACACCTGATGGCATAACAACGCCCTTCTTTTTCAGAAAACCTGGCTTGCCATAAGGCAAAAAAAATGCCAAATCTGAGATGTGCGTTTTATATATATTCATAGGTGCCAGCGCACAATGATGAGAGACACCCTTGTAGGATGGAAATGGTGACACCCCCCATGTCAAATTATGATTGGAAAACCCTTTTAGCCAAACCAGTGCGCACCCATATTCTCCACTTTGTGGGCATTGGCGGCGTCGGCATGAGCGCCTTAGCCCATCTTTTGTCGCATTTAGGTCACTGCGTGCAGGGAAGCGACACGTCCGCCCATAACCCCTACCTTGAGCGCCTTCAACAAAAAGGCGTGCGCCTGTTCTCCTCCCACCACAACCTCAATGTAGAACACGCCACACACCTGATCATCTCCTCCGCCATTGGTGAGGATAACCCTGAGTTAATCCATGCCCGCAAAAAAAACATCCCCATCATCAAACGGGGCGACCTCCTCGGTGCCCTCACGCAAACCAAAAAAACCATCGGCATCACAGGCAGTCACGGAAAAACCACCACCACAGCCCTTATGGCCAAAATGATGGTCACGGCGGGGCTTGACCCTTTGGTGTTAAATGGCGGCACCATGGCTGATTATGACAGCAATGTGTATTTAGGGTCGGGTGATTGGCTTGTCACCGAGCTTGATGAGTCTGATGGCACCCACAGCCTCGCTCACACCTATGTTGGCGTCATCACCAACATTGATGAAGAACATATGGAGTTTTATCAAAACAAAGAAACACTCTTCCGCTCGTTTGATGCCTTTCTCCATCATATCGATCCCGCCGGCATGCCGATGGTTTGCCTAGATGACCCCCTCACAAAAGAATATCTTCCCAAAATGGATCGACCCGTTTTTACCTATGGGTGTGACCCCTTGGCGTCTGTTTATGTGCACAACATCCAGGCCACCGCTTCAGGCATGCAGTTTGATGTGCGCTTTCCTGATCGCTCTGGCTATACGGGACTCGAGCTCTCTCTCTATGGTCATCACAATGTGCTGAATGCAGCTCCTGCCTTGGGAGTGGCCTTTCACTTAGGGCTGCCTGAAGCTGTGGTCCGTAAGGCCTTGCAAGAGTTCAAAGGCGTCAAAAGGCGTTTTAATCAAACAGGCCTTACAGGGCGTGTGCGCTTTATTGATGATTATGCGCATCATCCGGTGGAAATCAACGCCACCCTGAAAACAGCCCGCGCCTTATGTAAAGGTCGCCTTTATGCCGTTTGCCAACCCCACCGCTATACCCGGCTGAGAGGTTTATTTGATGATTTTCAAACATGCTTTGCGGCAGCCGATGAAACGATCCTTATCCCCGTGCACAGTGCGGGCGAAGCCCCCATCCGGCGCATCTCATCAGAGAGTTTGGCCAAAGCCATGAAAGACCAAGGGCAATCTGTGCGCTTTATTGAAACCTTTGCTGAGGTTGCCTCCTATTTAAAAACAAAACTACATCGCGATGACATGGTGGTCTGCATGGGCGCTGGCACCATTACGCATCTAGCCCACCAGCTGCCACAGGCCGTGCACGACGCCCAAAGCACCCCCCATGATAACCCTGCCATGAACCTTTCCATGACATCGGCAGACTTATAATCCCACCTGTATGGCCTGCACCTGGATGCGCCATAGGCTGATTTCGGCCTGCTCTTATGATAGTCTGTGCACAAACCTTAGGCACACTGTTTTGTGAAGACGCGCCATGACACACACCCCTCTTACATTCAGACCGCATCACGTGCTATGCACCTTAGGGTTTGAAGGCAAGGGATACAGCCCCGCTTTTGTGGCCAACTATGCCAGCATAAAAACAGCCCTCACGCCCACCACCCCCATCCAGATCCGCGATGGGCTGGATCACATCTGCCAAGCCTGTCCCCATCAAAGAGGCAATACGTGCACGAAAGAGTCGTTGATCCAGGCCTTAGATGCGCGTCACAGGCACGCGCTTCAGCTTCAAAACATCTGCTATCCATGGCAAACCCTTGTGAACAAAGTGGCAGCGCATATTCAACCGCATCACTTAGATCAGCTGTGTCACGGCTGCACATGGCTGGCTTTGGGGGTCTGTAAGGTCGCTGTCCAACGCTTAAAGGATCAACGTTTACAGGATCAAAAAAATCACCCCAAGCATCAACAATTCGCCTGAGATAATAAAAACAGGCCTCAAGGGGATCACACAACGCACTAACACACCATGATTACAAACGTTTCACCCCCTCTACAAAACGCATAAAACGCCCCTCCTGCTACAAGGCATCCCCACCTGTGCATGAGCTTGGTACATTTCTGCTCTTCACGACGCCCCCTTACTTACGCTAGGTTATCACCATGGGGTGTATATCTTCAGGCGCGATCTTGATGGTATGCCCCTTGATGGAGGGATGGCCGAGTGGTTGAAGGCGGCGGTCTCGAAAACCGTTATGCGGGCTTTCCCCGTATCGAGGGTTCGAATCCCTCTCCCTCCGCCATACTCGTGCCCCGCAAAAACCACTGCGCGTTTTGGACAAGGCGTGATATACTGGGCGCTAATCTTTTGTCTTACCACCCTTTTATGGCCACTGCCCAGAACACCGCCTCTCTCACCCGCAAGCCAACAGCGCCATCCACTACGCGACCCCTCAAGATCATGGTTGTCATTGGCTCGCTGGATGTGGGGGGGGCAGAAATGGACATTGTGCGCAACTTCCCAGTCCTTCAGGAAAGCCCTGATTTTGAAATTGTATTAGCGCTTTACACCCACAAAGGCACCCTTTATCCACGCGCAGCAAAGGCAGGAATCAAGATTCTTTCTTTGCACAGCACCATCCATCCCCATCACGGGGTGTGGGCAAAGTGGAAAGAACACGTCCGCAGGTTCGCCTTTATCCGCCGCGCTCTTGCGGAAGAAAAACCTGACATTGTGCACCCCTTTCTCCCGGGGGCCTATTTTTACGCCTGCATGGCCAATCTTCTAACAAGAGGGGCGCGCAGTTTGGTGATGTCGCGTTTGAGTCTTAATTTTTATGCACAAAAGCGTCCCCTGCTGGCCTTTGTGGAGCAAAGGCTTTGCCATCGCTTCGGCCCGTGCAGGGTGGTGGGCAATGCCAAAGCGGTGCTGGATGATCTGCAAAAAGAAGGGTTGCCCCCACACAAACTGACACTGATCTATAACGGCATTGAAACAGATGTGTTTACCGCCCACAAAACCCTTGCTTTTTACACGCAGGCGCCTTGTTTTTCCCTGACAGCGGTGGGCAATTTGCACCCTTATAAAGGATACCGTGACCTCTTGGCGGCAGTGGCAACACTGAAAAAGCAGGCCCCGCACCTGAACTGGCACCTCAACATTGCGGGCAAAGGGACCCCTGCAATGGTGGCAACACTCACACAAGACATCGCCACCTATGGGCTAGAAAAACACGTCACTCTTTTAGGCCATGTGGCGGATAATGTGAACCTTCTCAAAAACACTCACCTTTTTATCCACCCTTCCCATACAGAGGGCTTGCCCAATGCCATTATTGAAGCCATGAGCGCTGAGTTGCCCGTGATTGCCACACAGGTGGGGGGCATTCCTGAACTTGTGGAAGATCACGTCACAGGGCGACTGGTGCCCCCCCAAGATCCTCATGCCCTGGCACGGGCCATACAAGAAGCCCTTAAAGCGCCTGAAACCCTTCATGCGTGGGGACAAAAAGCCAAAATCAAAGCTGATACCACCTTTCACGTTCATCACAGCGTGGCAGCCTATAAAAGGCTTTACAAGAATATGGCGCGCGGCTCTTGCCAACGAGCGGCTTCTGTATCAGGGTAAAAGGGCTGTGACCATGCAAACTCATACCTTCAAGGAAACAACGTGACCACACTCTTGACTGGCGGTGCAGGCTATATCGGATCCCACTGTGCGTGGGCATTTGAGGATCACAAAAGGCCCTTCGTGGTGGTGGACGACCTTTCACGTGGACACCGACATCTGATGCCTCAAAAGGCGCCCTTTTATCAGGGCAAAGCGGAGGATACGGCGCTTTTCGGTCAGATGGTGGAAAAACATGGCATCGACACCGTCATTCACCTGGCAGGCTCCACCGTTGTGGCAGAATCATGCCAAGATCCTGGTGCTTATTTTTACAACAACACAAGCGTAAGCCTTGCTGTCATGCAAGCGTGCCTTCGTTATGGGGTGAACAACATCATCTTCTCTTCCTCAGCCTCTGTGTATGGCCACAACCCGAAACATCTTGTGTGCGAGGATGAACCCGTCAACCCTCAAAGCCCCTACGCTGACTCCAAATGGATGACCGAATGCATGCTCAATGCCTTTCACAAGGCCCACGGGATGAACATCGTGAGCCTGCGCTATTTTAATGTGGCCGGCGCCGACCCTCACGGCCGCACAGGCCAACACGTGCCAAACGCCACCCATTTGGTGCAATCCGCCCTCGATGTGGCCTTAGGATACAAAAAAGCTTTACATATCTTTGGCACGGACTACAACACACCCGATGGCACGGGGATGAGAGACTATATTCACGTTAGTGATCTGGCTGAGGCCCATGTGTGCGCTCTTGATTTTCTGCACAAACAGGCGACCCCTAGCTATCAGGTGTTCAATTGTGGGTACGGCACGGGATATTCCGTGCGTGACGTGATCAGGGCGGTAGAAGCGGTTACAGGCACAAAACTTCCTGTGCATGAAGCTCCCAGGCGATCTGGTGACCCTGAAGCTCTGATGGCAGATGCCACCCGGTTTCGCCAACAAACCACCTGGCGCCCCCGTTTTGATAACCTAGAAACCGTGATTCGCACCGCTCTTGCCTGGGAAAAGGCCAAAGGAGAACACAACCATGAACATGTCTCTTGAGGCGCCCCAAAAAATTGTTTTTCTCGGCACCCATGCCAAGGCCACCCTCCTTTTTCGAAAAGAGCTCATCACCTGGTTCATACAGCAAGGGCACGAGGTTTTTGTGTTCGCCGATGACTACACACCCACCACCAAAGGGCAGGTCAGCAAATTGGGCGCCACGCCTGTGGACAGCCCGCTCAATCGCGCCAATCTCAACCCCATCGAAGATCTGGGGGCCATGTGGCAATTGAAGGCCGAGCTCCAAAAACTGTCGCCTGATGTTGTGTTTGCCTATTTCGCCAAGCCCATCATTTTTGGCACCCTGGCCGCTGCATGGGCGCGCGTGAAAAGGCGCGTTGCGCTTTTTGAGGGCCTTGGGTATGCCTTCACGCGCCGACCCACCCCATCACCCAAAGCGTGGCTCTTAAGGTGGATTCAAAAAAGGCTTTATGCGTTTACCATACCTTGGCTGACAGGCGCCGTGTTTCTGAACCCTGACGACAAAAACGACCTGGGCTTCTTGCCGGCCAAAAAACGGCACCCACCTACCATGCTTCTCAAAGGCATTGGTGTGCCTGACACGTTTTTCCAAACAACCCCACCACCTTCGAGGCCGCTTACCTTTCTTTTTGTGGGGCGCTTATTAAGGGATAAAGGCATTGAAGAATTTGTAAAAGCCGCTCATCTGGTGCATAGGCGCTATCCAGACGTGCGCTTTCACATTATCGGTGCGCGTGATGAGCAAAACCCCAGCCACCTGTCTCAAACACGTTATGACAGGCTGCGCAGCACCCAAGCCAACATCACCTGGACGCCCCACACCAAAACGATTTTAGCGCCTCTGCGGCAAAGCCATGTGGTGGTCTTGCCATCTTATCGCGAAGGGTTCCCGCGCGTCATCCAAGAAGCCATGGCAGCCAGCCGCCCCGTGATTGCTACCCGAGTACCCGGATGTAAAGAGGCTGTGCAAGAAGGAAAAAATGGTTTTTTGGTGGCTCCGTTCTCTCCTGAAGCTCTTGCACAAAAAATGATTTACTGCCTGCGTCACCCCGCACAGCTGGCTTTGATGGGACGGCATGCCCATAAAACAGCCCTTGCAACCTATCGCCAAGGCCCCATTCATGAGGCCCTCGGCGCCTTCATTCTTGGGGAAAAGCTTGAAGCCATGACACCACGAACACAGCAAGCCGTCTAAGCCGCCCATCAGAAAACACCACACGTAAGCGCGCAAGGCTCACCTAAAGCCAGAAACACATATCGTGCCGAAGGGCCGTTGCGGACTTTGCGATCCTCCTGGGGCCTGCACTCAGCAGGTGGGCACCGTGTGAAAAAATCCTCAAACTTTTTCAGGAACAGCTCCCGCGAAGGAATCATTGGCCTCAGAGATCAAAGCCGTCGTACCCCCCAGCCCTTTCCTTCTACGACCTCTTCCCAGATAGAGCAAGGTTTTTCTTGTGAAAACGTGATTCTTAGCCCCCAAAACATGTATTTTGTGCGTGACAAATCATATCCTAACGTTGCTCATCTTATTGAGGCGCCCATAAAGCAACCCCTTACACACTCTGCATACACGCAAAGCACCCATCACCCTTTTCTTCTGACCTTTTTTGACCCTTCCCTTCTCACCCGTTTGTCTGTAAGCATTCTTTCCTTGACGGCGCTCTTGCTTTTTTCTTCAATAGAAAGATCCCTTCCATGACGAACCCTTTTTTTTGACTTTTCTCTTATGACATTGATTCGCATCCGCGGTGCGCGAGAACACAACCTGAAAAACATCTCCCTTGACCTTCCCCGTGACCAGTTGATTGTCATTACCGGGCCCAGCGGGTCAGGCAAATCTTCTCTGGCCTTTGACACCTTGTATGCGGAGGGGCAAAGACGCTATGTGGAAAGTTTGTCTTCCTATGCCCGCCAATTTCTTGATGTCATGAAAAAGCCTGATGTAGACAACATTGATGGCCTCTCTCCTGCCATTGCCATTGAGCAAAAAACCACATCCAAAAATCCCCGGTCCACGGTGGCCACGGTCACAGAAATTTATGACTATCTCCGCCTTTTGTATGCGCGTGTAGGCATACCCGTCTCGCCCGCCACCGGCAAACCCATCCAGGCGCAAACTGTTTCTGAAATGGTGGATCAAACCCTGGCTTTGCCGTTTGGGCGCCTCTATATTTTTGCCCCGCTCATCCGGGGGCGCAAAGGGGAATTCCGCAAAGAATTTGTAGATTTGCAAAAACAAGGCTTCACCCGCGTGTGGATCGACGGCACACTCTATGAGTTAGATAATCTGCCTTTATTAGATAAAAAGAAAACGCACACCATACACGTGCTGGTGGATCGCCTCAAGCATGCCCAAGATAGCGCCATCAAAACCAGACTGGCTGAAGCCTTTGAAATGGCCCTTAGGATATCCCCTGATGAACTGGTGTGGGTACAGCACCTTGACGCGCCTAAAGAGATGCTTTTTTCGGCACGTTTTGCCTGCCCTGAAAGTGGCTTTACCATTGAAAAACTTGAGCCGCGTTTGTTTTCTTTTAACAGTCCCTCAGGGGCCTGCCCCACGTGTGATGGCCTGGGGGTTTGCATGGAATTTGACCTGGACAAAATCATCCCTGACCCTACCCTCAGCCTCGAAGATGGCGCCATTGCTCCGTGGGCGGGGGGTTTTTTCTTTTATTATCTCCAAATTCTGCGGGCCCTGGCCAAGCACTATGATTTTTCGTTGCGCACAGCTTTTCAAGATTTGCCCCAGCAAGTGAAGGACGTTTTGCTTTATGGGTCGGGCAAAACAGCCATCCCCATGGATATTCGGGACGAAAAACGCACCTATCGCTCTCACAAGCCCTTTGAGGGCATCATCCCTATGATGACGCGACGACAGAAAGAAAAGGAAGACGGGGATGATGTGGGACGGTGGCACAAGTCGCAGGCATGCCCGGCCTGTCAAGGACAGCGTCTCAAGCCAGAAGCCTTGTGTGTGCAGATTCATGGCCAATCTATTGTCGCCATCACGCAACGCTCTATTCTTGATGCCCATGCGTGGTTTAACGGGCTTCTCCCCCATTTAACGCCCAAGCAACAGCACATTGCCGAACGCATTGTAAAAGAAATTTCTGACCGCCTTCAGTTTCTGGTGCATGTGGGCGTGGGCTATCTTCACCTCTCTCGCGTGGCAGGAAGCCTTTCTGGCGGAGAAGCACAACGGATTCGCCTAGCCTCACAAATTGGGGCGGGGCTTATGGGCGTGTTGTATGTGTTGGATGAACCCTCCATTGGTCTTCATCAACGCGATAATGCGCGCCTGATTGAAACCCTTCAGCATCTTAAAAATCTAGGCAACACCATTGTGGTGGTGGAGCATGATGAAGACACCATGCGCGCGTGTGATTATTTGGTGGATATGGGGCCAGCGGCAGGCAGCCACGGCGGTGACATCGTGGCCCAAGGCCCCTTAGCAAAAATTCTGGCTCACCCTTCAAGCTTGACAGGTGCTTATCTTTCGGGCAAAAAAGCCATTGCCGTGCCCACCCAAAGGCGCGCGCCAGATCGTGGCAAAATGCTGTCCCTTCAAGGGGCCACCATCAACAACCTTAACCATGTCTCTGTGGATATCCCGCTTGGGCTTTTTGTGTGTGCCACGGGGGTCTCAGGTAGTGGGAAGTCATCCCTTGTGATTGAAACACTCTATCCAGCCTTGGCCCGCGCTCTCAATCGCGCTCAACTGGAGCCTGGCCCCTACACAGCCCTTGAAGGTCTTCAGCATCTAGATAAAGTGATTGATATTGACCAATCTCCCATCGGTCGCACACCGCGCTCAAACCCCGCCACATACACAGGCCTGTTTAGCCCCATAAGGGATTGGTTTGCCAGCTTGCCTGCAGCCAAAGCGCGTGGATTCACGCCGGGACGATTTTCGTTCAATGTGCGTGGAGGCCGATGCGAAGCCTGCAGCGGCGATGGGGTCACCCGCGTGGAAATGCATTTTTTGCCAGACATTTATGTGACGTGCGATGTGTGTGAGGGCAAACGCTATAACCGAGAAACCCTTGCCATCACCTTCAAAGGAAAATCTATCGCAGACGTCTTAGCCATGACTGTCGACGACGCATTTTCTTTTTTTGAAAACATGCCGTCCATACGTCACAAGCTGCGCATGCTGCAAGACGTGGGATTAGGATATATCCACGTAGGGCAAAGGGCCACCACCCTTTCAGGAGGCGAAGCGCAACGCGTTAAGCTTGCAAAAGAGTTGGCCAAAAAATCAACGGGCAAAACCTTTTATATCCTTGATGAACCTACAACAGGGCTTCATATGGATGACATCAAAAAATTGCTCGACGTGCTCCACACCCTTGTGAATCAAGGCAACACTGTGCTTGTCATTGAACACAACATCGACGTTATCAAAACAGCTGACTGGGTGATAGACATCGGCCCTGAAGGGGGCACAGGGGGCGGCCAGCTGGTGGCATGCGGCACACCTGAAGACATTGCAAACGTTCCCCAAAGTCACACGGGCCACTTTTTAACATTTCTTTTGTCTGACAAATCAATGAGTTAGGAAGCGCTCTCGACACCCACAAAGGCTTTGTTAAGGCTGATTTTTCATACTGTTAAAAAATGATAAAAAAAGTGCCGCCCTTGTTCTATGTTATCCCTTTGTTAACTGTTGGCTTGTCCGTACCTCCTATAAGCCCACATGCCCCGGTTCACAACCCAAACACCAAAATCCCAAACCCTCATAGCCTGAACAAAGGCATGGCCCAGACTGTCCAAGACCAAAAAGATCCAAAAAACCACGTTCATGAGAAGACGCAAGAGCCTCGACAAGGAGCTCACGACCTGAGTGAGGCAGAGCGCAAAAAAAAAAGACATGAAGAAAAAGGAGAAGGGATGTAAAACGTTGGCAGCCACAGCCGTGGCCTTGGGAACCGTGGGCACCATGGTCGGCATCGCAGCAGATAGCAAGGAATTGGCTGAATAACCGCACCACCATCAAGATGCTTTTAACATGACTGTGGTTAACCTTACGCTATTGACACACCTTTATAAAAGAAAAGTAGAAACGTTATGTCCGGATATCAAGGTTTTTGTTGCTGGCTCTTGATATGCAGCTTACCTGTGCTGACCATCCAAGAGTGTCAAGGAAAGGAATCCCTCCCTCCGGCTATACCTTTCACAGACCAACAACCTCACACCACACAAGAAAAAACTGCCCCCAACAAAGACAAAGCTCACAAACAAGCACCGGATCAAAAGACAGAAACGGGAGAAAAGGGTAAGGAAAAAGAGGAAAAAAAGAAAAAAGAAAAGAAAGGAAAAATAAACCGCGCCGTCCAAGTCACCACAGTGACGGCCATGACGCTGAGCGCCGCGGCAAGCGCTAAAAAAATAGCAGAGGATGAATAGGCCTTATACAGGATGGCCGGAAGGCAGACCCTCACCTCCGTCTTACGCAGAGAAATTGAGAGGCACCCACGCTTAAGACCCTTTAGGCAGAAGAGGCTTAGGTTATCTCCCAAACACGCTACGTGGACCCAACAAAGCCACACAAAACGTCATCCCCACCCAAAGAAAGACCAACTCAACAACCTAAGGCCCCCCGCTTTCAAAGGAAGAGAAGCTGCTTCATCCCATCATGATTTCTGGTCAATCTTCCAGCCCCTGTGAAGACGCCTTACAGCCATCTTCACAATCAGACATTAGACCTTTAAAGAATTCATCGTCTCAAAAAAATCGGCGTTGTTCTTGGTGGCGCGCAACTTATCCACCATAAATTCCATGGCTTCTGTGGAATTCATTTGAGCCAACAGGCGTCGCAGCACCCACATTTTTGCCAGGGTCGGCTTCCCCACAAGAAGTTCTTCCTTACGCGTGCCTGATTTTGCAATATCAATCGCTGGAAACAGACGTTTATCTGAGAGCTTTCTATCAAGCACAATTTCAGCATTACCCGTGCCTTTAAATTCTTCAAAAATGACTTCGTCCATCTTTGACCCCGTTTCCACAAGGGTGGTGCCAATAATGGTGAGAGATCCTCCATTTTCAATATTGCGTGCGGCACCAAAAAACCGCTTAGGCCGCTGCAGGGCATTGGCGTCTACACCCCCTGTGAGCACCTTACCCGAAGAAGGGACCACCGTGTTATACGCGCGAGCCAACCGCGTGATGGAATCAAGAAGAATAATCACATCACGGCCACTCTCCACCAACCTTTTGGCCTTTTCAATGGTCATTTCAGCCACCTGCACGTGACGGGTCGCCGGCTCATCAAAGGTGGAACCAATCACTTCGCCTTTCACAGATCGCGCCATATCGGTCACCTCTTCAGGCCGCTCACCCACCATCAATACAATCAAATAAGCATCTGGATGATTGGCGGTCAGCGCATGGGCAATGTTCTGCATCATCACGGTCTTACCCGTACGTGGTGGCGCCACAATCAAGGCCCGTTGACCAAAACCCAGCGGCACCACAAGGTCAATAGAACGCAGTGTGTAATCTTTGGATTTGGGATCCTCAATCTCAAGATTAATTTTTCTCTCTGGATACAAGGGCGTTAAATTATCAAAGTGAAGCCGATGATGAATCTCTTCAGGGGGCAAGCCATTGACCGTGTTAATTTTGGTCAAGGAAAAGTAACGCTCCCCATCTTGAGGCGCATCAATCTCCCCCTCAATCACATCCCCTGTTCTGAGGGCAAAGCGCTTGACCTGTTGAGGCGACACATAGATATCATCAGACCCTGGGAAAAAATTGGCATCTGCCGAACGTAAAAAACCAAATCCATCCTGCAAAACGGACAACACGCCGCCGGCATGAATGTTCGTCCCTTGCGATGCATAGGCCTTCAGCACCGCAAACATCATGTCCTGCTTGCGCAGTGTTGATGCATTTTCAATAGACAGATCCTCCGCAAGAGCCAAGATCTCTGCAGGTGATTTCTCCTTTAATTGCTGACGCACAATAGAAGCAGCCATGCCACACACTTTCTAATATTTGAAAAAAAACTCAATGGCCTCACATGAGGCTGAACCTAAGAATCCGCTTAATTTATGTCCTTAACATACACGTCAGTCTTTTTTTTGCACTTCTTCCTGAAGAGATGCCAAAAAAGTTTCATCCACGCCAACTTCTGCAAGCTCACCCTCATCAAGGTTTTTTGAGCTTTCAGGTAAAGGCGATGATGACCTTATGTCTGCAAGAAGAGCATCACGAATGTCACCAGTGTCCACAAGATCTTGGTCCAACTCTCTCAAGGCCACAATCGTATCCCGATCTTTTCCCCGTGGTGCCATCAAAATAGCACCACTCTCAATTTCTTTTACGCGACGCGACGCCAACAACACCAAAGAAAAACGATCCGCGAAATTAGAAATCTGATTCATAACCCTCTCGACTCAAGAAAAACCTTGACGCGCCTTAAAACGCGGGTTGGTCTTATTGATGACATACACACGACCACGACGACGAACCACGCGACAATCGCGATGTCGGCTTTTCAGTGACCGAATAGAACTTGCTAACCGCATAAAAACTCTGGAAGACTCGTACACAAATGTGATCTAAGCCTAAAACACTTAAGGCCAATGTTCAAGCGATTATTGTTTTTTTTAAGGCCAGGCTTGCTGCTTTTAAAGAAAACAATCAAAATCAACCTGATAGATCGTCGTTAAAGAAAGGCCTTCTTGTGAACGTGACACACCGGGATGTAACCGCTCCATGGTTTGGCCACCTTCAACAACAAATCTGTTGTGAACTCGAAACGTTGGAAAGCCTGTATCACCCCGAAGATCCACAGATTTTTCAGACAAAAAAATGGGAAAGACCCGGCGGTGGCGGTGGCACCATGGCCATTCTTTCAGGGCATGTGTTTGAAAAAGCTGGCGTCAACGTGTCCACCGTGCACGGCACCTTTTCAGAAGCCTTTCGTGCCCATATTCCCGGCGCTGAGGAGGATCCTCGTTTTTGGGCCTCAGGCATTTCTATTGTGGTGCATCCGCGATCCCCTTACGTCCCCATTATCCATATGAATACACGTCATATCCAAACCACACGCGCCTGGTTTGGCGGCGGCATTGATATGACCCCAGCTATTGTAGACCCTGAGGATACCCGGCAGTTTCATAAAGCCCTTCGCGATGTGTGTGACGGTTTTGATAAAACCTATTACCCACGCTTCAAGACCTGGGCTGATGACTATTTTTATATCAAACATCGTCAAGAACCACGCGGCGTGGGTGGTATTTTCTATGACAACCTTGAGGGACCGTTTGACGACACTTTTGCTTTCACACAAGCGGTAGGTCGCGCGTTTATGCCCATTTACGCGCCCATTGTCAAAAAACATTGGCACACGCCGTGGGGCGACAAAGAGCGGGAGGCACAATTGATCAAAAGAGGGCGCTATGTGGAGTTTAATCTTGTGTATGACCGTGGCACCACCTTTGGTTTGAAGACAGATGGCTTTATTGAGGCCATTTTGATGTCGCTGCCGCCCACAGCTTCATGGCCGGCCCCTTCCCTTGAGACCACGCAAGAAAAAAAGAAGGCATGAGATCACCTGGGCCGTGGTGGCGTCAACCCCTCGTTTTGGAGCCATGTGAGCAGGGCATCCCGTGATGGCTCACAATCATTTTTTTTCCAAAAATCACGGGTTTTTTGAAAGACACGACCCAAAGCCGGCCCCGGTGCAACCCCCAGCTTTATCAGATCATGACCTGTCACGGGAAACACAGGGGGCGTTTGGTTCAATGCAGCAATAGCGTTTAAGATGTGAAACGCTTCATCAACACCGAGCTTGCCCACAGACATGTGCGCAGCCAATGCCAACCACACAACGGCCCATGCTTGGTCTAGAGGCATGTCACACAATAAAAGGGGCCACAAGGCAGGCCATGCTTTCTCTTGAGCCCAGGGTGGTATCACAAAACCGAGCGCTTTATACATGGTGTGTTCAGCGCGCGTAAGGAGGAAAGAGGGCCTGTTGTTTCCATACAAACTATGCATCTGCACCTCAAACGGCGCCCGTTGGCTTGCCTTTTGTTCCAAAGAAAACAGGCTTTGCCACACATCAATGCTTTTCACCTCATGACGACCCAAAAGCGGAAAAAGACCGTGGCGATAAAACAGGGGCACAATGTGAGTCAACAAAGAACCCGCAAAGATTTTTTCCATCTCTCCCTTGATGCGCTCTTGGGAAAGACGCGTAAGCCCTTGCTTGAGTGCTAAACAGGCACTCAATCCCTCTTCATCAAACTGAGAAGAGCCATAGCGGGAAGCAAAACGAAAGAATCGTAAAATACGCAAATAGTCTTCGCGAATGCGCCTTTCTGGCACACCAATAAACCGCACCACTTTATGGGCTAGATCTTCTTGCCCGCCGTAATAATCATAAAGATGGCCCTCATGATCAAGATAGAGAGCGTTGAAGGTAAAATCACGACGCGCAGCATCTTCTTCCCACTGCTGAGTAAACGCCACATCTGCATGACGGCCATCTGTGTTCACATCCCGGCGCAGGGTCGTGATTTCATAAGTGTGCTCATCCCACAGGGCGGTGATGGTCCCATGTTTGATGCCGGTTTTATAGATGCGCGCCTGGGGCCCCAACAGGAGGCACACATCCTCAGGGGTGTGGGTTGTGGCAATATCAATGTCATGAGACATATGACCCAACAGGCCATCGCGCACAAACGACCCCACAAAACGCGCCTCTCCCCCCTCCACATTCAAGGCACGCAGCACAGGTCGATGCGGCGCCATCAGGCGTTTAAGAAAGGACGCGTTCATAAGGCTGCCCCTTGGGGATCCAAAGGCGCAGAGGCCAGCAACACCTTGAACAACGAACCCATTTGCAACGGATGCGCCAAACGCGTAGCTTGCGCGGCCAAACGTCCTTTGAGATCTTGAGAGGCCTTTTTCCCCAGCATCGCCACACGCTCGCTCAGTCCCATGCGATGCAAAAAATCTCGCTGCGTCATGAAGGATGTGGAGAGGCCTGCAGCGCGGGCCTGTGCTTCAAGAACGCCAAAATGAACATGAAAGGAAAGGTCGGCAAGGCCAGGATGCTGCAAAGGGTCACTGATGTTTCCCTGATAAAGGGCTTGCCACGAATCCCCCGAAAACCCTGGTTGGCTTGTGTCAGGTGTTTCATAGCCATAATCACAGACAAACATGGCGCCCCCATAGCGCTTGATATGCGTGGCCACGGCTGCCAATAAGGACTGGCTTTGAGGTGAGATTTCCACGATCATGCCCCGTTGATAGCGGTCGTGATCTTTGATGTGAGAAAGAGAGAGGTCTTGTTCTTGCGTCACAAAACAAAAATCGTGATCACCTTTGATCGCCACACACCGCTCTCGCCAACAAGATTCCTGCCTCACGTATTGATGGGCTGGCAAGACATCAAAAAACTCATTGGCCAGGCAAAAAAGCGGCTGGGCAGGCCAGACGATGTCGCTGAGGGCAGCATGCCACGATATGTCTTTCACCTCAGATCGCACGGGGGCAAGGGTCTTCTCTTGCACGCGCTGAAGGCCTTTGTGCACCTCCACAAGACGAATGTGTGCGCCGCCCAGAAAAGCTGGACGTATCTTGGCCGCCCTGATCACATCCTGCATCAACAAGCCGCGCCCTGGACCCATTTCTAAGAGTTGAACCACAGGCGGTGACCCTTGTTTTTGCCAAGCGTCCACAAGCCACACGCCCACCATCTCACCAAAGAGGGACGATAGCTCAGGCGCCGTTAAAAAATCACCCTCACGACCCAGCACGCGGCCCACCCGATAATAACCATAACGAGGATGGTTAAGGCAAAGCTGGTGAAAATCGTGAACAGGTAAGGGGCCACGTTCTTTGATGGCACCCTTCAATACGTCTATCAAAGAAGGGGTTACGCTTTCCGCAGACACCGCCATAAAAGAAAAATGCCCCCCGCAATCATGGGCAAAGACAACAGCTGCCCCTGGGTCATCACAAACGAGCCCAGTACAAAGACATCATCCGGCACCCGGTAAAGCTCGCACACCCATCGCGCGGTGCCATACCCCACAAGAAAAAGACCCGAAAGGGCCCACGGCTTGCGCGCCCACGACCACACAGCTGTGTTAAGGAGCACAAACAAAAAGACGCCCTCCAAGAGCGCCTCATAAAGTTGGCTGGGATGACGCGGAAAAAAATCAACGGCAGGAAAAACAATGGCCCACGACACATCGGTGATGCGCCCATACACCTCTTGGTTGATCAGGTTTCCCAAGCGCCCAAAAAAAATACCCACAGGCACACACAGCACCAGGTTATCCATAAAAGAAGACAAGGGTATGCGCCGCCGGGTCGTATAGATCACGCACGCCAGCACAACGCCCACAACGCCCCCATGAAAGGACATCCCTCCCTGCCAGGTTTTGAACACGTCGATAGGATGTGCCCAAAAATAGGATATATCATAAAACAAAACATAGCCAAGCCGACCGCCCACAATCACACCGATCACCAGCCACGGCACAAAATCATCAATGTCTTGACGCAACAGACCCGGAAACCGCATACAACTGCGCCGCGCCCAACACCAGCCAAGCCAGATGCCCACCAGGTACATCATGCCATACCAATACACCGGCCACCCTAAAACGGTAAATGCAACCGGATCGATCGTGGGAAAGAGCATACGTCCCCTTTATGTGCTGGCACGCACAGGCATCAATACATACAAAACTTTATCGTCTGCTACATCTTTTAACACAACAGGTGTTTGTGCATCCTTGAAATGAAAAAAGAACACATCACCCTTAATCTGGTGCACAGCGTCCAACACATAGCGCGCATTAAAGCTGATAGAAAAGGGTGTGCCTTCATAGTCCACAGAGACCTCTTCCTCTGCAGAGCCGCTGTCTGCGCCCTTGGATGAAAGGGACATCACACCTTTTTCTACATGAAGACGTACGCCGCGTATTTTATCACCCGAAGAAATCACCGACACGCGATCCACCGCTTCCCGAAAAAGACGTGTGTCTATCTTGAGTGTGGATGGGTTTGCCTGAGGAATGGCTTTGTCATATTGTGGAAACGTGCCGTTTACAAAGCGGGCAAAAAACTTCGTGTCGTCATAAGAAAAAGCCACACGAGTTTGAGAAAACTCAGCGTTCACCACCAAATCATCACTATCCACAATTTTGCGCAGCTCAGCTACAGTTTTGCGAGATAAAATCGCGCCCTTAAGCCCATCCGCCCCTGATGGCAACGGCACCCAACTCAAAGCCAAACGATGGGCATCGGTGGCCACCGCCTTCAAATAGTTATCTTCTGCATGAAGATAAATACCATTGAGGAAGAAACGAGATTCTTCCCCCGACATCGCAAAACGGGTTTGATCGATTAACCGCTTGATCTCTTTCCCTGACAGCGAAAACGTGTGCGTGGCTTGGTGGTCATCCAGGGAAGGATAACCTTCTTCTGGCAACGTGGGCACATGGAATTCAGACATGCCGCACATCAAAGACAGCAAATTGGTGGCCTGATCAAACTTCAGCACAATGGGCGCATCTTCTGGATATTTACGCACAATGTCATAAAACAGATGAGCCGACACGGTGAGAGAGCCCGGCTCTTTCACATCAATGGCAGGTATTTTTTGCACCAGTGTGAGCTCAAGATCGGTCCCCACCATCTCTACATGGCCATCATCTGTGGTTTTGAGCAACAAGTGCGACAAAATAGGAATGGCGACCTTACGATCAACAATACCCTGCTGGTATTGAAGGGCTTTCAAAAGAGGTGCACGATCGAGATGAATATGCATTGCCAAAATCTTTGCACGAAAAACATCTCAAGGATGAAGCATACGCCGCAAAAGATCAATATCTTCGTGGATTTTTGAATCTGAAGTTAAGGTGTCTGCGACCTTGCGCACACCGTAAAGAACCGTGGTATGATCACGCCCTCCAAAGCTGTGACCAATATCTTGCAGGGATTTTGTGGTGAGATCTTTGGCTAAGAACATTGCCACCTGACGTGCCCACGCAATATTTTTAGAACGTTTGCTTGACGATAAATCAGAAAAACGCAGGTTGTAATAGGCTGCCACACGCTTTTGAATATCTTCTACCGTAATCACCCGATCACAGGCCCGCAAAAGGTCTTTGAGCACATCTTGCGCCAGCTCGATGGTCATTTTGCGCCCCACCAGCGTGGCATGCGCCATCACCCGGGTGANAGCTCCTTCAAGCTCGCGAATGTTTGAGGTGATTTTCTGGGCCAAAAATTCTAACACCTCTTGCGGTAAATGACCCATGCTTTCGGCTTTGGCTTCTAAAATGCCCAGCCGCAGTTCATAGGTGGCAGGATGAATATCAGCCACCAACCCCCACGCCATGCGCGACCGCACCCGCTCTTCAATGCCTGAGAGATCGGATGGCGACTTATCGGCAGAAAGAATCACCTGCTTTTTTTGATCAATCAGGGCGTTAAAGGTGTGAAAAAATTCTTCCTGCGTCGATTCTTTGCCTGAGATAAATTGCACATCATCAATCATCAGCACATCGACAGAACGAAACCGATCCTTAAAAGACATCGTATCTTTAGACCTGAGCGCCTTGATAAAATGGTACATAAACTTTTCAGCCGACAGGTATAAAAATGTACGCTTGGGGTGGTGTTCGCGGATATAGTTAGCCACCGCATGCATAAGGTGGGTTTTTCCCACCCCCACAGGGCCATGCAAAAACAATGGATTAAAAGTAACATCACGCGATTCCGCCACACGCCGCGCTGCAGCATAGGCAAACTCATTGGGTTTCCCCACCACAAACTGATTGAATGTTAACTGCCCATCCAGATGTGACGGGGTTTTAGGGGGACTGCCTTCATCCCGCACCCCCTCTCCAGAAGATGCATCGGGAGCCACATGAAATTCCAGCGTATGAATGGTGGGGGCAACGGCGCGAAAAGCCGACATCAACACATCACGAAAATGCGTTTCGATCCAATCCCGCGCAAAATCTGTGGGCGCTACCAAAACCGCACGCGTTTCTGTCTGCTCACGCAGGGAAAGAAGAGAAATCCAGTTATTATAGGTCTCGTCACCCAAGTCTTTTTTCAAAGAGGCGCAAACAGAATTCCACACAAACGCGCTACCCCATGTTTACAAAAGACAAGATTTTTATTTGAGCTTTAAGGCTAACCGAGAAATACGCCGCATGGCTGTTTTTTTATGCAAAAGGCCCTTCGACACATTCCGCATGATATTGGCTTGAACATCACGAAAAAAGGTCGACGCCTCTGTTTTGTCTGAGGCCTCAACAAGCCCCAAAAACTTTTTCGTTAATGTGCGCATACGTGAACGCCGCATGCCATTGATGCGCGCGCGTCGCTCACTTGTCCGATGGGCTTTAATTGCCGAAAGATGATTGGCCACAGCTTGAAAAACACTTCCTATATCTTACTCCCAGGCTATGTGAAAAAACACATCCTGTCAACGCGCTTGCTGGGTCAGCACCCAACCTTTGAAAAGCGCAAGAAGGTTATGGCAGGAATACTTTAACGAAAAAAAAAACCGCACAAAAAAAGCATTCTTAAACCCTGTAACGTAAAGTTTCCACAATGCTTGTCACATGATCACAACGTGTATAACCCTTTTTTTCTTCCCGAACACCTGATGCACGCCTGGAGCTTGTCGCTGATGCAATCCCCACGCTTGCTTCAAGAAGCGCAAGCCAAGCTGTTTCCCAACCTTTATAATGTTTATCAAAACACAGTCAAATCATCATCCTATCAGGATTGGCCTTTATTCATCGACCCTTCCAAAATGGACAGGCGCTTTGACCATCCTGCGTGGAAAAATGTGCCCTACTACCGATCTTGTCACCAGGCTTATCTGACGATGTGCGAATGGCTTTTAAGCATGGCAAAGGCCTCACCTATGCCTCAACAAACACAAAAAGAGCTTGTTTTTTACCTTAAACAAACCCTGGATGCCTATGCGCCGTCCAATTTTCCTGCCACCAACCCTGAAATTTTTATGCGTATCCTTGAGGAAGGGGATCAAGCGCTGACGGAAGGGATCGCTCGCCTTTTTCGTGATTGGCAAGACTTAGGTCCGCAAGAGTTTTTTCTTTCCCTCACCAGGCCTAAGGGGTTTAACCTGGGAGAAAACCTGGCGCTCACACCAGGACAGGTTGTCTTAAAAAATAAGCTCATGGAGCTTATCCAATATGAGCCCGTAGAAAAACGCGTCTACCAAACGCCGCTTCTGATTGTCCCCCCATGGATCAATAAATATTATGTTTTTGACCTAAGCGCTCATAAATCTTTTGTGGATTGGGCACGCAAGCAAGGGCACACGGTGTTTATTATTTCATGGGTCAATCCTGATGCTTCGATGAAAAACACCTCTTTTCTTGATTACTTGAAAGAAGGTCTATTACCGGCATTAGACGCTGCCTGTGACATCACAGGTGCCCGGGAGGTGCATGGCATTGGCTATTGCTTAGGTGGCAATCTCTTGTCCATCGGCGCGGCGCACCTTAAAAAGCAAAAAAAGAATCTGCTGGCAAGCCTTTCTCTTCTGGCCACCATTGGGGATTTTAGCCGCATGGAAGACTTGGGACTTTTTCTTGGACCTGATCATGTGAACACCATCAAAAAAAGCATCGAAGAGGAAGGGTATATGGATGGCTATGCCCTGGCCCTTATCTTCAGCTTCCTCAGGGCCAACAACCTCATTTGGTCAGCCTTGGTCAACAAATATTTTCTTGGCAAAGACCCCTTCCCACTTGATTTTCTTCACTGGAATGCAGATCCTTCCTCCCTGCCGGCACGCATGTACCTGGATTTTTTAGAACATGTTGTGCAAAGTGACCGTTTTCTCACCCCCGAAGGCATCACCCTTGAAGGCCAGACATTTTCTTTTCATGACATGGATATTCCCTGTTTTGTGATGGCTGCGCAACGGGATCACATTGCTCCATGGAAATCGTGTTTCCCCTTCTTTCAAGCTGCCAAAGGGAAAAAGACATTTATCTTAGCCACAGCCGGCCACATTGCCGGCGTGATCAATTCACCCGTCAAGAACAAATACAGCTATTTTCACCTCGAACGCTATAAAGACGGCATCACAGAAGAAGATTGGGCGCAAAAAGCCATTGAGGTGAAAGGTTCGTGGTGGCCTTTCTGGCACACATGGATTGTGGATATCCAAGGCAAGCAAACAGATGCGCCCCCGTTAGGGAACCAAAAATATCCTGCGACACAAAACGCGCCAGGCACCTATGTATTGTCTGGAAAAAACCAACAGAAGACTGCCAAAGCCACATAAGCTCCTTGGAAGGCCCCTTAGGGGCGAGCCCTTTAACCTCATGTAGCAGGCTATTCATCAAAATGCCTCTTTGTATGGAAAAGGGCGCTTGGCCTCCTTCTTCATGTCTCTTTTCGGTAATCTCACTCCCTGAAAGGCGGGGGATTCGTACGAAATGCGGGTATATCCTTCCCCTGTGGGGTAATGCATTGTTTAAGCGCGCGGAACAGCATCAAGAGACTTTCTGATAAAAACTAAATTGGGGAAGAGTGTTTTTTAACATTGACTATTGTTAAATTTTTGTGCCAAAAAGAAAATATTTAATACTGGTAAAAAAGTAAGACAATCTCATGAAAAAAATTCAAAACCTCATTACAAGTGCAGTCATCGCAATTCTGTGTGTTGCCTGCGCAGGAAGGACTCCTCAACCTATTACCCCCTATCAGGCTCAGGATAGTCAAATGAACTGTCAATCCTTACAGTTAGAAATGAATAACATTGATCAGCAAATTTAACAAAAAAGTCAAAAGCGAGTCAAACAAGACAAAATAATATACTATTGGGCATCGGGGGCCTTTTCCTCTTCCCCTTGTGGTTTTTCATGGACCTTGCTAACGCTGATGACGCCGAAGCTCAGGCTTTACAAATCCGTTACAGCCATCTAGGGAACCTTTATGATCAACATCAATGTAGTAAAGCTTCTCAGTTCACCCCTGTCAAAAAATGAAATAGTGCTTTTTATAGCAAAACCGAAACAATTTGATCATGACCTTTCCTTCTGAAAAAGTTCTTGAATGTTGCATTGCGCAGCCTGTCGGATTTTGTTGGATGGGGTTCAGATCAAGAGAGTATGGAGAGAGGTAAAGAAGGTTATGGCTGGCGTTTTAGATAGCCTCCTTCATCTCCGATCTTTTGTGGAAGTTGGCATTTTCCATCATGATTACGCTTTGTGGCGAGAATTTGGGGAGCAGGTGCTGTTTTATCCAGGCTGTAAAGATTTGGGTATTAATGCTGTCCCCCAACAAACTTACAGCGAGCAAAGCGCCTCACAACAAATCGCCTATGGCATTCGCCCGCCCTTTGATGCCCCAATCGTGTATTCAAAAACAGCCTTGGCCGTGTAACGCATAGTCATGCGTCTGTGGAGAATCATGGACAAAACCGCCATCATACAGAAAAACAAGTGGTTTTCTCTATTGCCCGTAACTTTCAACTTTCTCTTGGAAGGATTGCCGTGCGTCTGCGGATGCCTTTGCATGTTTCATGCGTTTTTTTATAGGTCACACCCAGACGCTTGACGCGTTCATGATGATAAGAATCAGGATCGTTCAGCACATGCGCTTTGAAGGACTATCGTTTAATCTTCGTTTCATACGGGCTGCGCTTGTTTTTTGGCGCCAAACGTTTTGTCCAACGCATTATACGTGCAACGCCTATGTTAAAAAACGGGCGACTTCTGTCATCGAATAACCTTTTTGATCCCGAACTTCTAGGACTTTCTTGCGAAAATCTATTGAATAGAACATAAAAAATTAATTTGAAAACGTTGTAAAATGACAATTAAATTGTTTTGGTTTTGCGATATAAAGCGCGACCAAAGGCCCGCAGCGCTGTTTCCACGCTGACGCAGGCAGGTTCATCGTTATTCTTTGTGAGCACAGTATCTACCTGTTTCTGCGCGCGCGGGCAGAGCGGCGCAACGTCTTGAGGCCCTGAGGCTTTCTGCTTGATGGGCTCAGCAATCTCTTTATACTTGACCTGGGCCACTAGATCTTTCCCGGCATAACGATTCACAGCATCTATGATGGTGTGCGTTTCATGGCTCAACACAAAGGTATGGCCGCCCCATACGCCTATCCACAACACACTTTGTCGGCGCCCGCCGCGTACATGCTGCATGTTAAGGGGGCGACACACTTTGGCAAGAGGCCCCACAATAGCGGGCCAACCCAAACAAATACCAGACCACAATGATTTTTCAGGCGTCATCAACGGGCTGGTCACAGAGAAAAGACTTGACGATAAGCGTTTCACAGTATGCTTGACAGTACAGATGTCTCTCCCATTGTGAAAGAAAGGCCTCTTTATATCAATCTTTTCTCTCTCTATCGTGATCCCTTAGCGTTATCCACTTATGGCATTTTCTGGGTTTGTGCTTTCAGATCTTCCCTTTCTCAAAGAAGAACCCACACTTCTGAGCACGCCAAACATCCAGTTTTTCAGTCGTTTAGTGGGGATGGTGGCATCTTTTTGGCCATGCTTTCTGGGAACCGTCACAGATTGACCTCCTTCCGTATGGATGACAGTGTGGGATCCTTGGGTTTGTGTGATCACATCTGCCTCCTGCTGACCTCGCATCATCAACTTGCCCAATATTTTGTGCGCCACACGATATTTGATCCGCCCAGATTCTTTTTCCTCGGCCACGATCTTATCAATGATAGCTTCCTGGTGTTTTTGAAGATCTTTACCAGAGCTTGATGGTGTTTTTTTATGAGCTCCCCCTTGAGGCGCGCGACCCTTTTTCGTTTGTTTGCCAGCTTTTTGCGCAGGGGCGGCTGATGGTTGGTTTGCGACCGCCTCTTGCCTTTCTTTCTGTTCTTTGGCGATCCTCTGGGCATAATCTTTTTTCACCTGTTCTTTCAGTTCTTGCGCTAACGACCGGTGAAGCTCTTCTATCTTGGCTTGTGAGGCTTCCTCGATGAGTCGCTGCATTTCTTTAGCTTCTAACCATGCTGCCTTGGAAGAAAGCGCGGGAGAGGGGTTGAGCCCATGTTCATCTTTTTGGGTGGCGCCTTCCTTGGCATCAGATGCACCAGGTGAGGCTGAGCCAGACTGCCCTTCATGTTTAATGGGTTTGGAGGCTTTTTTTCTGCCACTCTTCCCCTTTACCTTGGCGCTCGGCTGTGGTGTGTTGCCCTGAATCGCCCCCTGCACGTCCCTTTTTTGTGTTTCAACTTCTTCACCTGCTTCTTCCATGAGGTATTCTAGAAAGAGAAGAGTATACAGCGTCTCATGTTGCGGTACCAGCTCAACAGGCAACACAATCGTGCCGGCCACTTCATGGGGCGAAATATTTTGGCCGAATGCGCATAAATATTTATGATAGACTGCGGCACTTTTATCTAACTCATCCTTCAAAATAGACAACATGGGATGGGTTGCATGCAAAAGGCCAGTCTTTTTTTGTTTGTGATATACTAACCCTTTTCTATGTGTTGTCTCCTGCTTGCAAAAGGGGGGCAGCATACGACCATCCTCTAAAAGGTGTGAGAACTTCCCAAGATAGGGTGCACAAAAAATGTCTTTTGCATCTCTGCCTATAATAAGGGCCTTGTCTTCCACGCGACGACCATATTGAAAATACATTTCCCTTATTTGATCCGTATCTTTTCCAAACGACATAGGTAAGAAAGAACAGGAAAAAAGAGGTAAATAAGGGGCAACGTAAAACACATCTAACGCATTGTTGTCTTTAAAAAAAACAAAGCGATAGCGCACACCCGTTGAATTGGTTTTATCCTCATAAAAGACACCATAAGTCTGGCTTGAACTCATCTGTCCCCGCCATGTGAGAATATCGATCACTTTCTGGGCAAAAGCATGGTAGATCGGCTGAAATGACCTAAACTCCTTAAGCAGGTTCTCTTTTTTTGCCTTCGTTTCATAACAGTCAGGATGATTGCTTAAAGGTTCACAAAAATGGGGAAAACAAATTTTTTGAACGCAAAGCTCAATCTCTCGATGGCACACAATGAGACGAGACAGGGGCTCGAGAATTTGGTCCTCAATGTACAGATCAGACTGTCCCTTATAAAAATTTTTCTTATAGGCAAGTTGACGCTTTAGGTCTCCAATTTTTTGGCGAAAAACGGCTTTGTGTCCTCCTCCAGCATTTTCATCCAGTGGCTGCTCAAGAAAAGAAAGAGGGCTCTCAATTCCGGGCTCTAGTCTTTTAAGCATTGATAACCTGTTTAAAAAAGTCTGATAAGAGCTTATTTTATCATCAGGAATCTGATTGAGGTCTTTATAAGACGGAACGCTTTCTATAGCCTTTATAAACCCGCTGGCCTCATTCTTATCATGATCGAAAGCATGGGCTTCACAGAAACCAAGCACCCATAATAAAAAAACAAAAATCATACACACAACCTTACAAAACAAAACACCACCCTAAAAAAAAACAAAAACCAACACAGCATCACCACGTTATGTAACAGAAATCGCTTTCTTTTTCTTGTGCACTTGCTCTTTTCTTATACGCTTCTTTTGGCATACATGAATCTTTTTCTGTCCTTTTTTTTGACCCACATGCCCTGCTTTACAGGGACATGGGGGTTGCCCCTTCGTGTTTTTGGGAACAAGAGCCTTAAGCTGGGCCTTTTTTCCCCTGCCTCCACAGCCCTTGCTTATTTTTTGGCGGACCAGGACATGCCGCCCACACTTTTGCTGACAAGAAGTTGAGGATGAAGCCAACAAGACGCGCGACTTCCCTTTTTTCTGTTTAGCATGAGATCCTTGCAAAGGTTTTTCAAGAACATCAGATAGAGTGCCATATAACCAGGCAAGGTTTCTTCTCTCTCGGCATGAAGACTCAGCATCCCCTTGAAGCATCTTCGTGATGCGTTCATCGGGGCGGACATCTACGGAAAACCACTCTCTCCTCCAAAGAGAAAACCAAGGTTTCCACAAGTTTTGATAGCTCTGTTTCCATATTTCTGTTGACGGTTTGGGCACATTCCATGTGACTAAGGCATCTTTTGGACACAAACTTGTTTGCGGAACAGATAAAGCGTCATCCCAGGAAAACGGCTGCGCACAAACAGGGGTAGCCCAAAGCAAGCCATCAGCCCCCGGATCTTGATCCTTGTGATGCCAGGCCATGCAAGAAAAAGCGCGCCGTAATAAGCATGCCAGCACAAGACAAAGAAAAATCTTTTTTTTCAAACACGAATCAATAAAAACCACAACAAATACAGATAAAAACAAAATAAAAAGCATCACACATGCAATGACATTTTTATCTCAGATATTCAATATAAAAATGCACGCTTACCACCAACACAAGGGGGAGAGCGACACAGCCTATCCACGTAGGCATGTCAGCTTAGGCTGGGTTATGTGGATTCTGTATTTTCTTGTGGGCTGGCCGTGCTTTGCATGATTTCTTGGGCCACAAGGGACGCCACAGAGAGAAAGCGTAATTTCTGCCCTGATGAGTCCACAGGCAACGAATCAGATAGCGTCAACGAATCAACCGCACTTTTGGCAATGTTATCCACCGCGTGATGGGAAAGCACCCCATGCGTGCAGTAACAATGCACCTCGCGCGCGCCCAAGGCTTTGAGGGCCGTGGCGGCGTTCATGAGGGTGCCCCCTGAATCCACCATGTCGTCCACAATAACGCAGGTTTTGCCTGCAACATCACCCAAAATTTGCAATACCTCACTTTGGCCAGGACGTTTTCTATATTTATCGACAACAGCCAAAGCGACTTTCAGGCGTTTAGCCAAGTGTCGCGCCCGGTGCAAGCCACCACTATCTGGCGACACAATGACCACATGATCTTTCTCACCAAAGCGCTGACGAATATCCTCTTCAAAAAGAGGCATCGCCGATATATGACGCACAGGACGATCAAAGAACCCTTCTATCTGCTTGGCATGAAGATCACACACAATAAAACGATCACACCCTGCACTTTCAAGGATTTTCACAAGCAAGCGCGCAGAAATAGGCGTGCCAGCATACACCCGCTTATCTTGACGCATATAACCTAAATAAGGCAAACAGGCCGTAACGCGTTTGCACCCATCACGCTTGAGGGCATCAATCACAAGCAACAACTCCATCAGCCCTTCATGGGTAAACACAGACTGAATCACCACCACATCTTTATTTTCTGTGCTCTCCTTGACCTCAACAGACACCTCCCCATTACGAAAGCGACCCAAGACGCAAGGGATATCATACGTATTGAGTGTGTGAGATAACCCCTGCCACTGAGGCGCATAAGAGCCAAAAAGCAAAACAGGCACATTCTGAGACACGTGGCATGAAAGAAATGCAGGATTTATAGAGGTGGAGGCTAACATACAAATGACAAAAAACCACCCCGTTATTCGCGACATCACATCCTCTCTCCCCCAAGATGAGCTCTCTAAGTTTGTCTAAAAAAAACAAAAAATCAACCACCTCTCTCACATTTTTATGGGGGATCATGAAAACATCCTCGCATGAACAAGCGGGAACCTCGTGTCAGCATCTTGTGTTAAGCAGCAATGAAACAGGTCAGACGTGATGGCTGCCACACGTGGGTCAGAAGCGCCAGAACTGTTTTTTGGCGTCCATCCCCTTGTCCTCCGCGCACCAACCCCATAAGAGAGAGCCTTGTTTTTCTGTATAGGCCGCAGTATACAAAGGCTACGGAGTGTAGCTCAGCCTGGTAGAGCACCGTCTTCGGGAGGCGGGGGCCGGAGGTTCAAGTCCTCTCACTCCGACGTTTCTTGCATGTGCCTTTTCCCCTTGCCCCCTGGCGTCCCCAAAGATCTTTGCTCAGCGGCTCTCTACAAGCTGCTTCATAAGGGCATCGACGGTGTTATCGGATGCATCTTCTACCAAAAAATCCGGCACACACTGGTGACGCATCCATGTGCGCTGCCTTTTGGCATATTGACGCGTTCTCAAGGCCACCAGCTTTTGTGCATAAGGTTCTGATATGACCTTGTGCACGGCCAGCAAAATCTCTGCAAACCCCAGACACTGGGTGATGGGCGGCCATGACACGTTTTGTGTGCCTTTCAACAGGGCCATACACGCACGTGTAGATAACACCACTTTATCTTCACATATGCTGGTGGTTTGAGGTGTGATCGGTGCGAGATATGTTTGTGCAAAGTGGGCCACCTCTTCCACAACACCTTGATCCCACATCTGGTGAAGACGCTGATGGATGCGATCATTGACCACCTCCTTAGGTGGGTTCAACGCACACACATGAAAAGCATGAGAGGAAGGACTAGGTTGTTGGCCTTGCCAAAATAATAAAGAGTGGCCTGTCGATTGCCACACAGACAGGGCACGCACCAAACGCTGCCGATCAGAAGGGTGAATACGCCCTGCCATCACAGGGTCAGCTGCACAAAGTTTTTCTGCCAACACATCGGTTGTTAGCCCTTCTAGATCACGCACCGTTGCATGCGGTACATCCGGCATCGGTGCCAGCCCCTCAAGAAAACTTTTGATGTAAAAACCTGTACCGCCCACAAGAATGGGCAACCTGCCCTCTGCACGCACATGGCCAACGGCCTCATGGGCCCAGCGCCGCCATAAGGCAGCCGAGCACGGTGGATCAGAAGGCGCCTGTTTTTCATACAGCCTGTGGCAAACCTGTTGACGATCTTCGTGCGTGGCTTGTGCCGTCAAAACAGGCAGACCTGCATAAACCTGCAAACTGTCAGCGCAAATAATCACGCCATCCAAGCGCTGCGCCAACATCAGGGCAAGGCCTGATTTTCCGCTTGCTGTGGGCCCGATGATCACCAGCCCATCTAAGGATTTTGACATTGTTGTCATATCACATCTTGCATTTTGACGATGTTTTTTTCATCATAAAGCTTACCAAACATTTTGGATGGTTAAAGGGAAACAACATGAGCACGCATCAACAATCTGGCATCATGGCAGGCAAGAAAGGCCTGATTATGGGTGTCGCCAATAAATCTTCCATTGCCTGGGGCATTGCAGAAAAACTTCATCAAGAAGGGGCCGAGCTTGCATTCACCTATCCTAGTGACATTTTTGAAAAGCGCGTACGCCCGCTGGCCAGCACGGTAGGCAGTGATATGGTTTTTCCGTGCGATGTGGCTGATGAAACCCAGATTGCCCGTCTGTTTACATCCCTTGCCCAGAAATGGTCATCCCTTGATTTTATTGTCCATGCCATTGCGTTCTCTGACAAAAATGAGCTCAAGGGCCAGTATGTGGACACCAGCCATGCCAATTTTATGAACACCATGAATGTTTCCTGTTTTTCCTTTACGTCTATCGCGCGTCATGCCAAACCGTTGATGAAAGAAGGGGGAAGTTTGCTCACCCTCACCTATCATGGCGCNCCAGCCATGCCAATTTTATGAACACCATGAATGTTTCCTGTTTTTCCTTTACGTCTATCGCGCGTCATGCCAAACCGTTGATGAAAGAAGGGGGCAGTTTGCTCACCCTCACCTATCATGGCGCAAACAAGGTGATGCCGCATTATAACGTGATGGGTGTGGCCAAAGCTGCGCTTGAGGCGAGTGTGCGCTATCTTGCCACAGACTTAGGGCCTGACAATATTCGCGTCAACGGTCTGTCCGCCGGTCCTATCAAAACCCTGGCGGCTTCTGGTATTGGTGATTTTGGATATATCCTCACCTGGAACCAACTCAATGCCCCTCTGAAGCGTAATGTCACCTTGCAAGACATTGCAGGATCTGCGCTTTATCTGCTGAGCGATCTCTCCAGCGGCGTCACAGGGGAAATTCATCACGTCGATGCCGGCTATCACGTGGTGGGCATGAAACGCCCGGATGCCCCTGACATCCACGCCCTCACAGCCTAGACCTGTCATCCTCCCCTTGTTAAGCCCTGCCTGTTTTCTGGCCTGCCCCTTTTGTTCACACCAAAACGGGCAACTTCCCCTTATGTTCTTTGCTTCTACACGCCCGTGTCAAAAAATCATTTTTAAGAGATAATCATCAAAATTTAACTTATAAAAGAATGATAAAAATATAACAATAAGTTGAATTTATAAGAAAATTTTATTAAAAAAATGCCTATTACTTTAGAGAGGTTTTATGATGCTTTTTATCATTTTATCCATGTTTCTTTTTTCTTCTTCTTTGGGGGCCAAAGATCCTGAGATTGAATGGGTTGATCGCCCCTTGGCAAACACACCACGTGGAGAACGTCTGCTGGCCACAAAGCTTCAAAAGGAGCTTAGGCACAATCAATCCACTTTTTCTGGGCCGCTTGCACTTCCTTCTTTGACAGAGGCAGATGACCTGATGATCAAGGAAACACTGATAAGCACCCTTCGCGCCAAAGTCAGGCGTGGTGAATTTGCAGACAACAAGGGCCTTCTTCAAGTCTGGAAATGCATCCAGGTGTTTTTGGGCCAACGTGACGATAAGGTAGAAACCTTCAACAAACAGATGCAGGAAAAAGGATTTGCTCGCAGTTTAGCAATCGATCCTACTTGCACCCAAGAAAGATTTCAGAGGTTTGGCGAAGATGCCAACTTTTTTAGCGATGAAGATTTTCAAAAAACACGGGCGTTACAAGAAGAAACACTTGAGTAAGCCAATCATTTGAAAGAGGTCCTCGCAAAGGGATACAAAATCACTAACAAAGTTTATAAACATGCGGTCCCTTTTCTCACACCTATCGCCTTGCTTGTTATGAAAGATTTGCACCAAGGCTCCTTGAAGGACATGTACAATCTTTTTACTGAACACTACGGAACAAACGTGCCCCTGCTCGCGCACGCAAAGCTTATCAAAGCATTTCTTTCTCCAGGCGATAAAGTGCTTGCTGTGTGCAGCGGCAATGGGTTGTGAGAGGCTTTTTTACAACAACAAGGTCTTGATATTGTGGCCACTGACCTTAATCCCGGTTATCGTGGTTTTGGCCCATGCTACACAGACGTAGAGAAAAGAGGAGCACGTGACGCCATGAACCACTATTCTGATCGCAACGTTCTTTTTATCAGCTATCCAGAAGATGCGTTAGCCAAATCTATCATAAATGCCTTTCAGGGAAACAAGCTTATTCTTGTTTCTTTTCGTCACGATAAAGACGTCGGAAGCCATTGGCAACGATGGAACAGAGGGGAGGCAGTATCTGTCCTTTCTGTCATCGCGACAGACGCAAAGTTTATGTGCTATAATCGATGCGGTGAGAACCCTGAGGAGGCTTCCATGGAGCTTTTAGCACAAGCTTTGGCACAAACAATGGCAAAAGAGGAGAGCTGTCAAATCTCTTGAGGGGTGCTCAAAATATGCCCGGCAATTTGACCCCTGGCGGCAAAGATAGGCCGCCGGTGGCTTTTTGCATTTCTTCTTGCACAAGGGCGGTCATGTTTTTTTGGGCATGGGTGAAGGCAGCAGCGATCAGATCTTCAAGCACCTCTTTGTCATCAGGCTTGATCAAAGATGGGTCGATGGTGATGGATTGCATCACCCCCTTGCCTGATAACACCACCTTCACAAGGCCACCGCCCGATTCGCCCGTGGCTGTGAGGGTTTTCACCTTCTCCTCAGCCGCCATCATCTGAGATTGAAGGGCCTGTGCCTTGGCCATCATGTCTTGAAATTGGTTCATGATTTCTCCTTATTTCGGTCTTGCTTCTTTGACAACAGCACGGACATCGGGTCCGAAAACATCCTTCGCCTTTTTCACCAAGGGTAAGGATTCGACTTCTTTTTGATCCTGTTGTTTTTGCTGCGCGCGCGCCGCCTCCAGGGTCAACACCTCACCCTTTTTATCTGTCACCTCCACGCGCCACGGGCGCCCTGTTTTTGAAGATAAAAACGTTTGCAGCGTGTGCGAAAAAGAAGTCGGCAAATCCACCGTGGCGATGGTGAGATGAGGATCGTCAAGAGACACCACCTCCACACCTTTGACAAAGTGGGTATGCAAAAGCCCCTCACGATGCTGGTGCAGCAAATCAAGAATCTCTTGCCCTGTCTTAACCCTTTTTTCTAAAGAAACGGTGGAGGCACTGTTTGCTTTTTGAAGGACCTCATCCACATCTTTTAAAGGCGGGGTGGCCTGCAACGACAAACCTCCGCGCTCTGAAGAGGCGCGAGGCGAAACTTCGTGCTGCCTATGCCCCTGATCCGGATCACGCGATAAGGAATCCCCCCCCTTTGGAGGTGAGTTAACCTCTTCTCTTTCCTGCTGCAAAAGGGTAAACAACTTTTCAGGCGTCGGCAGCTGACTGGCATAGGCCAATCGAATCAGCAGCATTTCAAAATGTTGTTGTGGAAAAGCAGCATGAAGCAATTCTTGCCTTCCTTTGAGGAGCATTTGCCATAAACGCCCGAGCACGGAAAGCTCATAATGCTGCGCTACCTTTGCTAAAAAAGCTTGATCTTGAAAGTGGCGATAAAGGGCATCATCTAAGGAAGTCATCTGGGCTGTTTTCACAAGAGACACCCGATATACAAGGGTGGCCATTTGATCCAAAAACATCACCGGATCACTGCCCCCTTCATAGGAGCGCCTGCATGTCTGAATGGCAGCTGCGGCGTCTTTTTCCAGCACAGCGGTCAGGGTGTCTTGGATGTTCTGTGTGCTTTGCATTCCCAAAAGGGTTTGCATCGCTGCCTCCGATATATGGGGCGACCCCTCATCTTGGTGCGCCAATAACAACCCCTGCTCTAAAATGGAAAGCGCATCCCTTAAGGAACCGTCCGATACTTCCACAATCAGGTGAAGTGCCGCCTCTTCAACCTCGACCGACTCATTCTCGCACACCTCTTTGAGATAGGTGAACATGACGCGACGATCGATGCGCCGGAGATCAAAACGCAAACACCGCGACATCACCGTGAGGGGTATTTTCTCTACCTCTGTGGTGGCAAAGATAAATTTCACGTGGCTAGGTGGCGCTTCCAATGTCTTTAACAGGGCATTAAAGGCACTTTTGGAAAGCATGTGTACTTCGTCAATAATAAAGATTTTATACGCGCCTTGAAGCGGCGTATACTGGCACGTATCTAAAATGCGGCGAATATCGTCTACGCCCGTGTGGCTGGCCGCATCCATTTCCATAATATCGGTGTGATTCCCGGCATCAAGCGCCTCACATGAGCTGCACTGACCACAAGGCTCAATAGAAGCCTCTTCATGAAGGGGATTCTGGCAATTCATGGTCTTAGCCAACAACCGCGCAATGGTGGTTTTGCCAACGCCACGAATACCGGTTAACAGAAACCCGCTGGCCAACCGCTTTTTGAGGAAGGCTTTTTGAATCAGGGTGATGAAAATATCTTGCCCGACCAAATCTTGAAAACGCTTCGGACGCAGCCGGTGCGCCAAAACGCGATAGGATTCAGACATCTCAGGACCTCACCACAAACCTCACCCTATGGTAACGAAAAAAAAGCCCAAGATAAAGGCACCCTTTGGGGGGACAACCACCGGTGCGTTGTAGGGAAATGCCACGCACCTTGGCACGGTCATGGCCACCGCATGATCGATCTGGCCTTTGGGGGGATAAATTTTGTGACTTTCGCGCAGAACATGGTAGGCTTGGCTCAATGTCTTGAGATTTTATGGTTATGTCGACAGTCCATCCATTGATTATTCTTGGCTCAGGCCCCGCGGGATGCACAGCCGCCATTTATGCGGCCCGGGCTGGGTTATCTCCCCTTTTGATTCAAGGCCCCGAGCCAGGCGGCCAGCTCACCATCACCAAGGATGTAGAAAATTTTCCTGGCTTTTTGGCCATCGAAGGCCCTGACCTCATGAAACACATGCGTGAGCATGCCCAGCATGCCGGCACGCACCTTGTGACTGACACCATCACCGACGTCCAATTTTCTGAGGGACAAGGCCCCCACACCCTTTTTGCACGAGACAAACTCTACCAAGCCAGTGCCGTCATTTTGGCCACCGGCGCCAGCGCGAAATGGCTAGGGCTTGAGAGTGAAAAGGACTTTCGTGGGTTTGGTGTGTCTGCCTGCGCCACGTGTGATGGACCCCTTTTTAAAAAGAAGGTGGTGGCCGTTGTTGGCGGCGGCAACACAGCTGTTGAAGAAGCCCTTTTCCTGACCAACCATGCGAAAAAGGTAATTCTGATTCACAGACGCGATACGTTGCGCGCAGAGCACGTCTTGCAAAAACGGCTTAAGGCGCATCCAAACATTGAGATCCTGTGGAACCACGTGGTGGAAGACATCAAAGGCCAAGAGAAACCCATGAAAACCATCACACACCTTGCGCTCAAAAACACAAAGTCGTGCCATGTGTCAGATTTACCGATTCAAGGCTTGTTCATCGCCATTGGCCATACACCTAATACGGGGTTCTTGAAAGGCCATATTGCCTTAGATCCCGAAGGCTATGTCGTGGGCACAAGCCCTGGCATGCACACAGAAATTCCTGGTGTTTTTACCGCCGGAGATGTGCGGGACAAGGTCTATCGCCAGGCCATCACCGCTGCAGGCCAAGGGTGCATGGCTGCTCTTGACGCTGAGCGTTATCTACGTAGCTGCGCATGAAAACGCGCTGTGCCATCAGGGTGATGCCGATACACGCTTTCTTATCCAGAGGCAAGGCATGATTCTAGGCATTGGGACAGACCTTGTGGATATCCGTCGCATTGAACGCGTGGTACGCAAATTTCCTGAGGCCTTTTGGCGGCGCATTTCGTCTGAACAAGAAGTGGCCCAAGACACCGCGCACAACACGAAACAAAACGCTCCCCACATGCATACCCCCCCTCCTTTGCTACTGGCCAAACGGTTTGCCAGCAAAGAGGCTTGCTCTAAATCCTTAGGCGTGGGCATTGGCGCTTTTCTCTCCTTTCACGATATGACCCTTGAAAATGGCCTTAAGGGGCCGCCCAACATCCATGTGAGAGAACATGTGCTCACCACTCTGTGGCCACAGCATGAATCAAAAAAAATAAGGTTGGACTTAAGCCTTTCTGATGAGTACCCTTACGTGCAGGCTTTTGTTGTTATGTCAAAATTATGAATTCTCCTTCTACACACACCCAAGAAAAAACACCCCAAACCACCCTGGAATCTGCGAAATCGTTTGCCAAAGCGGCGGCACTGGCTTTGGCTATTCGCTTTTTGCTTTTCAGCCCTTTTGTGATTCCCTCTGGCTCTATGATTCCCACATTACTGGTGGGCGATTATCTTTTTGTGTCTTGTTTTAGCTTTGGCTATTCTAAATTTACCATTCCCTTTGGCTACATGCTTCCTGGCATGAAGGGACGTCTTTTTAACTTCTCTTCCCCTCAACGCGGCGATATCGTGGTGTTTCGCTCTCCCTACAACATTAAAGTTGATTACGTCAAACGCGTGGTGGGCGTGCCGGGTGACACCATTCAAATGCGTGAGGGGCGCCTCTATCTCAATGGCAAAGCTTTAGCTATGAAAAAGCTCAAACCCTATCATAAGCGGGCAGATCAAGATGGAAAAACGGTGCGTGGCACGTTGTATGAGGTCACCTTACCTGGTGGTAAAACCTACACCATTTTAAAACAGCTACCCTTTGGCCAAAACACCTTTGATAACACCCCGGTTTACACAGTACCTACAGGTAAGACGCAAAGGTATTACTTTGTCATGGGTGACAATTGGGACGGTTCAACCGACAGCCGTGCTACCCATGCCATTGGTCTGATTCCTGAGGACAATTTGATTGGCAAGCCAGCGCTTATCTTTTTCTCCACAGATGGCCGGGCCTCGTGGTGGGAATTTTGGAAGTGGATTCCCTCAGCGCGTTTTGGCCGTATTGCCAACACCATTTCTTAAAAGCCATGGTCCACAAACGCTCCCCAGACGTGCAGGCCTGTGAACAACACATGGGGTATGTTTTTGAAAATAAAAAACTTCTCCAAGACGCCCTGTTGCACAAGAGTGTAAGCCCACAGCCCCACGTTTCTGCCTTTGAGCGTCTGGAATTTTTAGGGGATCGTGTGCTCAACCTGGTGATCAGCGAAAAGCTGTATCGTCTTTTTCCCCACAGCCCCGAGAGCCACCTGGCCGTTCACTTAAGCCAGTTGATCAATCGAGACACGCTCTATCAGGTGGCCACAAACCTCAATCTTGCTGCCTACCTTCGGTTTGACAAGACCAATCCTTTGCAAAGAAAAGTGTTGAGCGATGGTCTTGAAGCCCTGATTGGTGCCTTCTTTCTTGATGCTGGCCTAGCCCCATGCACCGCGTTTATTCACAAGCATTGGCAACCCTTTGTTTCGGCCACAACGGCGCGGCCTCAACAAGACAGCAAATCTATGCTGCAAGACTGGACCCAAAAACATTATGGCATTCTGCCCACCTATGCGGTCACATCCAAAACGGGCCCCGCACACAGCCCATGCATTGAGGTTGAGCTAACCATTGCTGCTGAACATGAGGCGTGGCCTTCGATGCACGCTTCGGGCTCTTCTAAACGTGAGGCAGAAAAACAGGCCGCCAAGGACATGCTGGCCTATCTTGAAAAGCACGGGGTATACAAGCCATAGCAGCCAAAAACGCGCCCCATCATCTATGTCATCAAGCCCACCCTCACACAGGGTTTCCGCTAACATTGGCTTCGTCCTTACGCCGCTCCCCATTTTTGTTCAGGCAAAACGCGTTTTTTGCAGGCAGGTTTTGACTTTTGAACGCCGCTGCATTAGCCTTAGAAGATGCATTTTATAGGAGTCTAGGTTTTTATGTCCACCGCGCTCAAGGTTTGTGTCCGAGAACATGTGGGAAGCAAAGGGTCTGCCCGCGCATTGCGTCGTGAGGGGTTTGTGCCGGCCATCATTTACGGCGGTGAAGAAGCGCCGCAGGCTGTATCTGTATGCGCCAAGGCCTTGGACAAAAAAATGGATGAGCCCTCGTTTCGCAACCACGTCCACGTTCTCGACATTGATGGCAAGCATTCGCAAAAAGTGTTGGTGCGTGATATTGCCTTTCACCCTGTCAAAGACACACCGTCTCATGTAGATTTTTTTCGCCTTTCCCAAGGGGCCCACATTGTGTTGACTGTGCCCCTCGTTTTTGAAGATGAAGATCAATGCCCAGGCATCAAAAGGGGCGGCATCTTAAACATTGTGCATCAGGCGCTTGAAGTTTCTGTGCCCGCAGAGGATATTCCAGAAAAATTTGTGATCTCGCTGAAAGATCGGGCCTTGGGTGACGCCATTCACCTTGAGGATATTGATATTCCCTCTTCTGTGAAGGTGTTGCGCCTACAACCCAAAACCACCCTGGCCAACATTGTGGCTCCTGCGGCGGAAAAGGATGAATCGGAAACAGAAGAAAACGAAGGGACCACCAGCGAATAACCCGCTGCACTGCGTATCCCCTGCAGACCCCACTGCCCGGCAAAAACGTTTATTCTTTTCGGTGTGTTTTTTTACACATAGATTGAGAGGGGGGGGATGTAAGGCTCTTATCTAACCCCTTTTTTGCCTTTTGCTTCTTTGCCAGGCACGCTTGAAAAGAGGGCATGGCTGTCGTGACACACATCGCCTACGTGGAGGCTTATAAACACCCGTGTTTCAGCCCTTTGGCCTTTTGCGTCGTGCCATTCTTGCACACATCACGCAGGCGGAGAGGTTGTAAAGCCTTTGTTTGCCCGCCTGCCCTTCGCAGGCCTCCTCTCAAAAAGCCCGCATCAAAAAGACCCCCCGTCTTATTTGCTGGGTTGGTCTAAGACCCCGCAGCCTTCTTATGTCTCTCCCACAACTCTTGATATCTCTCCCACAGCCCTTGATGGAAGCTCCTTCAGTCTTTATGAGGACATCCTCGCTCTTCTGAGTTTGCCACTCCTCCTCTTCCATGAGATGGCATGACCCCCACCTCTCTTACACAAGATTGCCCATATTTTGTGCACAAAAAGCCCAATCATTCAAATGATTACACATCCTGACTCCTTATATCTTATGTGTAGATGTATAGTGTTGACATGTAGGATATTCCTGCGCACATTTATTATCACAACGTAACGTATTGTATTTTATGAGATTTTTTGCTTCTTGCCTTCTGAGCGCGGCTTTTTTTGTTGGCTTCACGCCTCTCTATGCCCGGGCTAGCGATGCCGTTGCTGCGCTTATCTCACAACAAATTGAGGTGCCTTCACATCTTCCCACCAAGCCAGGGGCCATAGACACGCCCACTATCAGGGACATGTCGCATGAAGAAGACGGCTTTGTTTTTATTGATGACAAGACGCTGGAAGCTTTGAGGCCAGAAACGTGGAATCACGAAGACGTGGCCTCAGCCGAACCACTATCCCATGCGCATTCTATCAGCGACCAAGAGGGCAATGAAAAAAATGCCCTTAATGAGGACACCCCACCCTCTTTTAAAGACATCATAGCGTTAGAAGGCGGTGATGAAGGGCAAACTCCTGATGACAACCTCCCCTCTTATGCGGAAGCTATCGCCTTAGAAGAAGATGACTTAGGGCCCCTGTCGATCATCGATCAAAAACCTGAAGAAGCCATTCATGATGCCGTTGATCTGTGCGATATGTCTTACAAAAAAGGACGTGACTGGAAACGTCTGTTAAAGGCCGAAAAAAAGAAAGGTCACAAGATCTATACGTTTGGTACCTCTTATGAACGGCGTTCCGGCTTTGTGCGGGCGCGGAAAGATGGCAGCTTTGACGTGATCTTTAGGGGCACAAAAACAGGGGCAGACATGCTCATCGATGCACACGCCACCTGGGCCATAGATGACGAAACGGGCCACCGCGTCCACAATGGCTTTTTGAATCATACCAAGGCTGTGCTGCCTGAGGTGATCCGCATTCTTTCAAAACACGCGCTTAAGAATGGCATAACGTCCACATCGCGCATGAAGGTTAACCTTGTGGGACACAGCTTAGGTGGCGCTACGGCGCAACTGGCTATTCCCTACATCAATCAACTCTTTGATTTAGGCGATGTCACCACCTTTGGGGCGCCGATGACGTATGATGCACAAAGTGCTCAACACATCAACAAAGCCTTTTCCCACAAGATTGATAATTTTTATCAAAATTATGATCCGGTGCCCTATGCAGGGGCTGTCAATCCTTTAAGAGGGGTCAGGCCCGAGCTTTTCTTGTTGCCAGAGGCCGAACCTGTTGGTCAACTTTTCCCTTTGCCAACACGGGAAGCTGTGCATAAGGTAAAAGGTTATCGCGCTTCCCTTGAAGCCTTGGATAAGGTGGATGGGTATACCTATGCCCCCCAGCCCAAAAAAGGCATTGCCCAGCACGTCTGGAAAGGCATCAAACGAGTGCCTGTATACATGGAGAACCGTGTTCACAAGGCCTTGGCCTACAGCAAAAATGCTGTCCTTAATGCACTCGGGTATCGCCACTAGTTTTTGTTAAAGAGCCTTACGGTCTTTGGGCCCTAGGGCTCTTTTGTTATCTGACTGGATGAATGCGCCTTCCTTTGTGTGTTGAAGCAGCCACCATCAAAAGCGCCAAAGCGTACCAGTTGATAACTGATGTTGCGCTGCTGAAAAAATCCATGGTTGTGGTGAGGGGCCAAAACATGACAAGAAGAGCCCCCGTGCCCAAAACGCGGCCGTGCACATCAGAAACATACACGGCCCGCACAAAAAAACCCACGAGGGCGAAAAAACTCACCAACCCCAAAGCCCCCAATTCTGCCAACCAACCCAGATAATAGTTATGGGCATGAAGCCCGGCATAGGTCACTAGGCCCTGTTCATAAAGCGCATGACTGGGGACAGAAAACATCTTATACCCCACGCCCATGACAGGATGCTCACGCACCATCAAAAAGGAGGATTTAAACAATTGACCATAGGATGTCGTGCTGAAAACAGAAAGTTCGCGTAACAACACAAAAAAGCGCCCGCTCAACAAATATTGGGTCATGGCAAAACTGTATCCCGCCAGCATGGTGAATAACCCGCCAAAAAAAATGGGCCAACGCCACGTGGGGTAATGATAGGCATACATGCCTGCCACACTGAGAAGAGACAAGGCCAGCAAAGCCGAAGGGGCACGATCCCCCGTCAAAAACACACATATCACGCATACGCCCATACATGGAAAAAGAGCCCATTTTGTACTGGAACGATGAAGAGCGCGCAGAAAAAACAACCCCACAGGAAACAGAAGCGTGTTGATAAAAAACCCCACATAGGGACGCCGAAAAAAGCTGGTCAATCGTCGCTCAAACCTGGGCCTGCCCGACACAGAAAAGTCTGTGATATATTGAAAGAGACTATCGCACGCCACACACACCAGCGATAGGGCCGAAGCTGTCATCACTGCGCGCACACACGAAGGCTGTCGCCCGATCCAAAAAACCACGGCGGCAAATAAAAGAAAAAAACGTCCGTAAGCCAGGGCGCTCATCACCAATGGCCATGAAGGCTGGAGCGCACAAAGGGCAGAAACAACCATATAAACGTTGATCACACCTAAAAAACGCACAAGCGAGTGACGGCACCATTGCCAATCACAGCGCCAAAAACTGTTGAACAAAAACAAACACCCCACAAGACTGAGAGCGATATCCGCCACAACCTTAGAGAAAGGGAAACTAAGCGGAACGAGGACGGCCAGATAGGTGGCGATCTTGAGGGGCCAGCAATCGGCGGGCACATCTTTCAAGCCAGGCCATGGCCAGAGGTTTGGGCTGAAACCACTTAACCCACGTGTAAAAGAGGAAAAAAGGCCACCACAAAACCTTGCTCCGTTTGGCTTTCCACAGCACAGAAACCATTTTTGCATAAAGGTGCCTCTCTTCTTTCTGAAACTCGTTGAGTGCATAGTAAAACGCATAAAACCCATCATGGTGTTGAAGGGCAAGGTTGTGCGACAAGGCGTTGGTGGTTGTGGGGGCATACACCACAATAGCGTCGATAAACAAAAAGCGATGGGCATAAAAACCTAGGCGCAATGCCAAGGATTGATCTTGCACAAACAAACGTTCATCCGCACCCCCTGAACGGTTAAGAAGCGCACGCGTGGCCATCACCGCCATCCCTACACAGCGATATTCAAGCACACCCGCCAAAGGATCTGTGGAAACATGCACCACGGGGTCAGCAGGCAAAGGTTCCATGGTGGGCACACCATACACCCGGCGCCACCCGCCATAGACAAAATCAGCCTTGTGATGACGGAGCTGCTGGTACATAAAGGCCGTTGATCCTTCACGCAACAAATCATCCCCATCCAGCAAAAACACGGCCTCTCCTTGTGCCATGGAAATGCCCTGATTCAGACACAAGCTGGGCCCTTTATTCTTTTTATTTTCCACCACCACCACACGGGGCCAACCGCGCGTCTGTTTTTTCAATAGGGCCACAGAATCATCGGTGGAGGCATCATCCACAAAGATATATTCACACACAAGATCAGATTGATCACGCGCTAAAAACGTGAGGGCTAAAGGCAACGCTTCAGCCTTGTTATAGACCGTCAGTACATAGCTCAACTGAACTGATTTAGACATTACCTGTCCCTGGTTTTGCATCAGAAAAACGTGACGCAAACACATAAATCATGCGTGCCAAACCCGTTTTCAGACGATAGATCCGTCCTGATAAGGCCGCCAAGCGAGGCCACACATATTCGTGCTCTTGCGGCTCCACACGCGGCTGCGCTGCCAACACAGACGGCGTTGATTGTTGATACACCAAACGCGGAAAAAGGGCTGTATAACGCAAGCCAAACTCCCACCCGCGCGCGAAATAGTCTTCCACCGTCATCACCAAAGGCAAAGCTTTGGCCACCAAGTGCTTGGCAGCACGACGATTGATGATATATGCATCGCCACAATACACACCTTGATAATACATGCGCAGCTCTCTTGTCCCGGCTGAGGTGAGTTTTCTATACAGCCACATTCTCTCACCCTTTTCACGAATATCAAGGTTACAAATGTCCCAAAGAGATTTTTTTTTCACAAGCGCATGAACCGTCTCTTCAAAAAGGCGCGGATCAAAATCAATATCATCTTCAAAAATAATGGCATGTTCGTAAGAAGAGTTAAGAAATGCGCGCCACGCTTTGATATGGCTGAGGGCACACGCCACCTCACCCCGACCAGGCAAGCGGCCCATTATTTTTTGAAACCCCACCAAATCTAGGGACGACGACATGTCTTGCGGTGTCATGAGTTTGCCATCAATGGCCGCCACACGATGGCACGGAAAAGAGAGGGCTGCCAACAGGGGCAACGCTGTGTGCAGGCGATGAGGCGAACGATCGAGATTGATGAGATACCCACCCACAGAGCCGAGTATGAACTTGGGGGACATCTCTGCCCCACGGGGTGCACGATGCCTAAAGACAAAAAAGCCACCAAACACAAAGCAAAAGGCAAAGGCCAGAAGCGCCAATAGGCCTGCCACAAGAGAGCCCCAACGCACGTATACCTCAAACAATGCATGATCATTGGGGTTAACTATAGCATTTTTGACAATAAAAGGGAGGTGTGACTTGCGTGCTTACTCTTTAATCAATGTCAAAATCAAAAAAGGTGTCAGGAAAAGGTTCATCTTTTAAGGTAAAGTGCCACCACTCTTGGGCAAAAGGCAAAAATCCTGCCTGCGCCATCATAGACGCCAACAGATCTCTATGCTTTTGGCTCACGTCATCCACCAGATTGCTGTCAGGATGAGAAGAGAGGTCAAAAAGGTCAAAATGCCCCCCCATCCCTAGCGTGCCATCATCTATGCGCACAATCTGACGTCCATCACGTAGGGTGTATGATGCTTGCTGAAACCCCCGCGGATCAAACTGAGAGGCCTTACCTTTCTCAAGCAAGGTTAAATCAACCGTGCTGCCCCGTGAATGCGCGGAGGCTTTGGCAATATAACCTTGGGTAAAAAGATCTTGCTTTGAAAAGGACGGGTAATAGAGACCTTTGGTGGCTGCATCCTCTTCTTGCTGGCCCCAAGACACAAAATCAAGCACAGCCTTACAAGGCCTGTAGGCGTCATAAACCACAAGCCTGAACCCCTCTTGATCTGCAAGTCGCGCTGCTGTGGCCAGAGCATCGGTGGCCTCTTGGGTCAGCAAAATGCGCGGTGCACTATATCCCTTTACAGGGCGGCCCAAAAAATTGGTGTGGCCCACATAGTGCAACGCAGGCACCACCAGGGGCAAAGCTTTGCCCACATCTACAAAAGATTCTGGCCATGTTTTCAAAGGGCACATAAGGGGCTAGACCCTTTTTTCTATAAAGTTCACGCCACAGGATAAGGCAAGGGATAAGCTTGTGTCATGCGACGCACATCTTGGGCAACACTGTCTTTCACGCTATCTTCCGTCCCATCAGCCACAGCTTTTAACAGGCGGGCCATCATCTGGCCTATCTGTGCAAACTCTTTTTCACCCAGCCCGCGGGTTGTGCACGCCGGTGTGCCCAAACGAATGCCTGAACACTCTGTGGGTGAACGCGTTTCGCCAGGCACGGTGTTTTTATTGCACACCAACCCCACCTCATTCAATACACGGGAGGCATGAGCCCCAGACAGACCCAGCTCTCTTAAGTCCGCAATCAACATGTGGTTATCTGTGCCCGAAAACGCCAGCTTGATGCCATGGTCTTGAAGCGATGTGGCAAGCACCTGGGCATTGTTCACCACTTTGCCTATGTATGACGCAAAATCTGGCGACAAAGCTTCCCCAAAGGCCACAGCTTTCGCCGCAATGACATGCATCAACGGCCCCCCTTGAAGGCCTGGGAAAACGGCCATATTGATTTTTTTGGCCAGGGTTTCCTCCTGGGTCAAAATCACCCCACCCCTGGGTCCGCGCAATGTTTTGTGGGTGGTGCTGGTCACCACGTGGGCATGAGGAAACGGAGAAGAGTGATGACCCGTGACCACCAAACCAGCAATATGGGCCACATCAGCCACAAGATATGCCCCCACTTCGTCAGCAATCTTCCGGAACGCCTCAAAAGGAATGGTCCGCGGATAGGCCGTCGTGCCGGCAATAATCATCTTCGGTCGATGGGCCAAGGCCTGTTCACGCACATGGTCCATATCAATGCGCTGCGTGTCAGGATCAACGGCATAGGGCACCGCCTTAAACCATTTGCCTGAAAAATTTACAGGCGCGCCATGGGTCAAATGCCCCCCTTCATTGAGGGAAAGGGCCATAAACGTGTCCCCCGGCTTAAGCAGCGCAAAAAACACCGCCAAATTCGCTGAAGACCCCGAGTGTGGCTGCACATTCGCATAATTACACCCAAAAAGGCGCTTGATCCGCTCTTCCGCCAAGCGCTCCACCCCATCCACAGGTTCACAGCCTTCGTAATAGCGTCGCCCGATATACCCTTCCGCATATTTGTTTGTCAAAAGAGAGCCTTGGGCCTCTAACACAGCTTGAGATACAATATTTTCAGACGCAATCAACTCAAGATGGTCTTCTTGACGCTGGCGCTCGTCATCCACATAGGCCTTCACTTCAGGGTCAAAAGAGGCCAGTGCCGAAGATGGTGGTAACGTTGTTTTGGTCATAGTCATAAGAACCCCCTTGGTTAACGATGTTGAATCATGGTTGCTTTTTGTAAACGCGCAAGCTCCTTTCGCGAGGCCAGCTCAAAACGATTTTGCTGTAGGCCTTTTTCAATAGTGTCGAGATCAATATGTCCCGAATTCTTACGTTTTTCCAGTAAAACAAATAAACGATAGCCAGCAGAGGTTTCTATGGGTGGCGTCATGCCGCGCACAGGCGTTTGTTCGACAACAGCCAAAATCTCTGGCGCAAACTCCCCCTCATCGCTGAAGTCTTCCTCTTGCAACCAGCCTAAATAACCGCCCTCCATGGCCGATCTTCCCTCTGAAAATTGGCGCGCCACCATGGGGAAGGGCGCTCCCTGCTGCAGCAAACGCACCACCTGCTCCATTTTAGGAAACAGCTCTGACTTTGTGCGGCCATGCGTATACATGCTGATCTCCGCCAAACGATATTCTGTTTTGCCCTTTTGCACTTTTAAGCGCTGCACTTCGAGATCAATCTCTTTTTGTGTAGGCAGCATATCACGCACATATTTTTGCTGAATATATTTTCCCCAGGCCATCTGCGCCTTGATTTGCATTTTTAATATGCGCATCGGCACCTGACTTCTTGTAAAAACAGCCTCAAATTCTTGCCGCGTCATACCATTGCCTTTAGCAAGTCGATTAATGGCCTCGTCAATCTCAGCATCACCAATCTCAATGCCTGCGTCCTTGGTCGCCTTAAGCTGCAAAATTTCATCAATCATCCCTTTGGTGATCATGGTGTAAAGCTCGGGCGTTTTTTCTGTTTTGGATGGATCACTGCCTGTAATCAACAACACAAAATTCACACGATCATTAAATTCTTGCACAAAGACGGGGCGATCCCCAACCACAAACACAATGCGGCTCTCAAGGGGCTCTTCCCTGACCTCGTCTTCGCCCTCACTCACAAGTTTCTCTTCTTTGATCTCTGGGGACGCCATCTGTGGGGATTCAGCATGAACCTGCTGCTGAGCTTCCGCGTAAGCGGGCTGGAAAGAAGGCCCCTCCAAGTTCAACACAAGCATCAGGCAAAAGCATAGAATGGACACAAAGAAAGACATAAATGGCAAGCAAGATATGGTGAATAGAGTAGGGAATCATTATAGCGTCATATGGCAACCATATGAAATTAAATATTCTTCAAAGAAAAACCCATAGACTTTCATCCAATCCTGCCATGAGCTTTGCACATGCGTCCTTCAAGATTTTTTCTTGGTGGGGTTTGGATGATCACCGCCCTCAGCGGCTGCCACCAAACACCGAAGCACACAGATGATATTCTCAACAGTGCATGGAGCCCCATCACAGACAGCGCACGAGAAAAGCTTCATACATCCAAACCTCTTTATTGCTATGCAACGCTTGGTGAGCCGGAATGCTACCACATTAAGCAGTATCCCCTTGCGGGTCGCTTACAAGGCGCTTTTGTGCCCCTGACACCATCCTCTACCCCTCAAAAGAATGAGAAGCACCCAAGCGGCGAACATAACAATCACCACACCTCAGACGATCATGATCACAAGGATGTAGGTGCTGCGCAAAATTAAGAAAGTTAAGAGAGGCGTGCGTTGCTGAGAAGCAGGGTTGACCAAAAAGACTCAAGATAACGCCCCTGCTTGAGCAGTTTGGCGATCTCTTCTTCTGAAAAATTCTTTTTTACAAGCTCATCCATATGTTTTTTAAAAATCGTCTCGAGCTGTTTAAAACGCTTTTTTCCTTCATCGGAAAGAGAGATGTAGACCGAGCGCTTATCGCTGGCTGAGGGCTTTTGCTTCACATAACCACTTTTCACCATTTTTTTCAGATTGTAAGAAACGTTGGAGCCAAGATAATATCCACGATTACTGATCTCACCCACGGTGATTTGACGATTACCGATATGACACAAAATAAGGGCCTGCACATTGCTGAGACTATCTTTGCCGGCCTTTGTTTCCTTCTCAAGATTATCTAGCTCTGCCTTTACCACTTCAAGAAATAGGCGGTGCAGCCTCTCGAAGAGCATCACAAGCTCGAGATAAACACTTTGCATAAAAGACCCTTTCTTGGGAGAAGACGTACTCGTACGTTTATCATTCGGACTCATCTGTTTCCTAGTCTAATTTGGAGCATTTAATTTTAGCTTAAATCGTAACAAATAATTTAGATAAGGCTGCGCTGCAGGCTATTGCTTTTTAAAAGCTCTGTTGCTAGGATGAGCTTAGCTTGTTCTTCTTGCGGATCGTAATGGACCAGTCTCGCGCTTGGCGCACTTATTTGTCTGTCCCCTTCAATGTGTGGGTGATTGGCGTTGTTACGTTTCTGAAAAATACATCTTCTGTTGTTTTGGTGATCTTTTGCCCGGTTTACCTTTCTGATGTCTTGTGCGTCACCATGGAAAAGCTAGGTATTCTTGAAGGATTACTTGAGGCCACCTCATTTTTTTCCAGAATTGCCTCAGGTGTTCTGAGCGACATGATCAGAAAACGCAAGCCTGTGCTTATTTTTGGCTATGCCCTCAGCCTGTTGGGTCGCGTGTTTTTGACCCTCTCTTCCTCAAGTATGGGTATCATTTTTTCCAGAGCTTTTGAGCGCCTCGGCAACGGCATTCAGGGAAGCCCCCGAGACGCGCTGGTGGGGGATTTCACCACAGCCAAAAACAGGGGGGCTTGCTTTGGGTTGAGAAACAGCCTCACCGTTTCAGGCTCTATTGTCGGCGCCCTGTTGGCCATGTGGTTTATGTATTGGAGCCACAACAACTATCCTATGCTTTTTTTGCTCACCCTGATCCCCAGCATTTTGGCCATTGTGCTGTTGGCTATGTTTGTTCAAGACTCAAAACTGCCACCACGGGAAGCTAAGAAAGCACCCTTTTCCCTTTATGATGTGATCCGCAACCTGATGGACCTTCCACGCATGTTCTGGTTGTTGATGGGCCTCAGCTCTCTCATCATGCTGGCGAATGTGGGCATGGTTTTTTTGGTGATGACCGCCAAAAAGTTGGGGCTTTCTTCGGCCTATACGCCTGTTGTGATGATCTTACAAAGCTTATCCACATTTATCTTTGCCTTTCCTTTAGGCAAACTGGCGGATGTGTGGCCCAAGCGCTATTTATTGCAACTCGGCATTGTGGTGTTTTTCTTTGCCAACATGGGGATGGCTCTGACAGAAAGCCTTTATGGCGTTCTGTTTTGCGCCCTTTTGTGGGGCATTCAAATGGCAGCCATTCAAAACACCATTCTGGCCATGATGACCGGTGTGATTCCTCAACGTATCCGGGGCACAGGGTTTGGAACCCTTCAACTCTCTAATGGCGTGGCCACCTTGCTTGCCAACACCTTTGGGGGGCTTTTATGGCACAATATTTCTTATAAGATGACGTTTTTCTCGGGGGCTTTTTTGTGCTTTATTGCCCTTATCCTCTCGGCCCTTTTGCTTCCGAAGGAAGCCTAGCTGCATAGGTGCGCAGCACACAGGTAAACGACAATCCATCCACTGTGCGTGATGTCTTAAGAGGCACCCCCCGCCGGGTCATCAAAAACTGACGCCGCTCTGTCGGGGCCAGACGCTCACCTTCTGTTTTTTCCATATAAAACGCTTGAAAAACCGGCCACACTGTCATATTCCGAGGGGAGGGTCGATCTCGCTCAAACCAACGCACCACCCGCGGTTGGCTGGTAAAGCACGATACTGAGGGCAAAAACTTTTGTGTTTTGCCATCAAACATATGGGCTGACAGCGTGTGGGGAAGGCTGTCCATGTCTTGGGTAATTTTGGTAAGCAACCCCATGGGAAACAAAATGTCGTTCACAATATCTACACGACTCTGGCGCGGCTGCTCCCACACCACCGTACCTTTTTTTGACAAAGGATCATACGTGACATGCCCCTGATGATGGCACACCGTCTTTTTTCCCCGCGTCACAATATAATCAAAACGAAAGGATGTACCGTCTTTGGCTTCACGGGTTTGATAGGCCCACCGAAACGGCACCACGCGCCCCGTAGAAGAAGCGAGATAACCCGTCACTTCCTCAGCATAAGACCAGCTATCTTCTTCTTCTTCCAAGATCACCGACATATCTCCATCAAACTGGAAGGCTTGCCCCCCCTCTTCGGGGATGGTCACGCGGTAATTGGCTTCATAAGGTTGAATCACAAACAAGGGAGAGGGTCGCAAATGGGTAGCCAGCTCATCCAAAGCCTTAGCTGCCTCTTTTTCTTGCATCTTGAGGCTGGCACATAAAAACGAAGGCCACAACAGGGCCATCAAAAAAACACAGGCTGCTTGATGCATAAAAATCACGGGTCTCCGCCAATAGGGCTCAATTTGCTTTGTGAGCGCGTTTCTCAAAAAAAGATAACAGCGTTAACCCAGTCACAATAGAAAAAAAACCTAAAAAAATAAAGAAATCGAGATGCTGTGCAAAGAAAAAAAAGCCAATCAGCGCTGTGAATACAAAACGCAGCGAGCCAATAGGCAATAAAAACAATACATCGCTACACACAAGCGAGCGTGTGATGGCCATGTGCGCCAGGGCCGTGAGGCCACCTAAGATAAAAAAGATCCCCACATCGGCCCATGAAGGCATGACCCACACAGGCAAAGAGAGCACACCAAAAAAAGGCGTCATCAACACAATCAATGAAGTCACAATGGCCAAGGGCGCATCAAAAGAGGTGAGACGCTTGTTCAACAGTGTAGAACATGAAAAAGCCAACGCAGAGCCCACCGGTAAAAACACAGCCCAACCACAAGAGGAAAAAGACACGTTTTGAAAAGAGTGAGAAATCAGCATGCCGCCCACAAGCCCCAGCGCAAGGGCCACGAACCGGGTAGACGTAAAGGGCTCTTTCAAAATAAACACAGCCCCCAAAGACGTGGCCATCGGCCCTAAAAACCCCAAAGCCACAGCATGAGCCATGGGCAAATAGTGAAGTGCCTGATACCACAGCATCACCCCCAAGGCAGACAACAACACGCGCCACAGGTGCCAAAGCGGTTTTTCAAGAAACAAACACCGGCGCATATCGAAAAAGACAAAGGGCAAGAGCCACACCATGGCAAAAAGGTGTTCAAAAAAAGCCACCTCTGCAAAGGGAAAGTGCCCGATTAATGACTTGACGATGCCGTTGATGGCTGAAAAACACAAACCCGCCAGCGCCTTCCACGCAGCGCCACGCCAAGACTGATCAGGCAAAGAAAGGCGCATCCACCATCCCACCCTTATTGGTCACCATCATCAGGTTGTGTTTTTTGCAACTCTTGCTGGCGCCACAGTTTGGCATAGGCCCCGTCTTTTTTCAGCAAATCTTCGTGGGTGCCCTGCTCCACCAATTTGCCTTTGTCCAGCACCACAATAGTGTCTGCCTGCACCACCGTCGACAAACGGTGCGCCACCATGATGGTGGTGTGCCCCTTCGCGCAGGAAAACAGGCTTTGTTGAATGTGCTTTTCCGTCCGCGTGTCAAGGGACGATGTCGCTTCATCAAAAATAAAAATTTTAGGATCCTTCAGCACAGCTCGGGCAATGGCCACGCGTTGTTTTTCACCGCCCGAAAGCTTCAGCCCACGCTCGCCCACCATGGTGTCATACCCTTCAGGCAACGCGCGAATAAAGCTATCCAGGGCTGCCCCTTTGCTGGCCTTTTGAATGTCTGTGAACGAAGCTTCAGGGTCACCATAACCAATATTATAGGCCAACGTATCGTTAAACAGCACCGTGTCTTGCGGCACCACGCCAATCAGGGCACGTAAGGTATGCTGGGACAGTGTTGCAATGTTTTGCCCGTCAATCAAAATCTCACCTTCAGAGGGGTCAAAAAAGCGCATCAACAAGCTGACGGTGGTGGACTTTCCGGACCCACTCGCCCCCACAATGGCAAGAAACGAGCCCGCCGGCACCGTGAAAGACAGGTTTTTCAAAAGCGCGCGCTCTGCGTCATAAGAAAAAGACACGTTTTTAAACACAATCTCCCCCCCTTTAAACGTGAAGGGCCGCGTTTTCGGCGCATCCACAATCGCAGGCTTCGCCTCAAGAAGCGTGAAAAAACCTTCCATATCCACCAAGGCTTGCTTTAGCTCACGATAGGCAAACCCCAGGATATAAAGCGGCGCATACACCTGCAGCAAATAGGTGTTAAGTAACACAAAATCCCCCACATTCATGACGCCCGTCTCTAGGCTTGGCAAGGCCACCAACATCACCACCACAATACCCAGCGTTAAAATCACGGCTTGACCAAAATTGAGCAATGCCAGCGATTGCCGGTTGTATATGTTCTCTTTTTCATAGGTGGCTAAAAAGGTGTCATAGCGATTGACTTCAAGTTGCTCGTTCCCAAATTGCTTCACAGTGGCATAATTGAGCAAGCTGTCCACCATGCGGCTGCCCAAGGTATTTTGAGCTTTGTTCATCCGGCGCATAAACTGAAGACGCCACGACGATATTTTGAACGTGAAGGCAATATAAGCAAAAAGCGTCACAAGCACCACAAAACTGAACGTCCACGCATAGAGATAGAACAAAACAACCACAATCATGGTCAGCTCAAAAAACGTGGGCAGCAACGTGAAAACAAAATAGCGAAAAAAGTTTTCAATCGCCCGCCCCCCGCGCTCAAGAATGCGAGTCAATTCCCCCGTTTTACGATTGAGGTGAAAAGACACGTCCATCTTATGCAAATGGGCAAAAATAGCCCGCGACAAGGTGCGAATGGCGCGCTGCTCCACAGGGGCAAAAAACAAGTCACGCACCTCATTAAAAAGCGTAGACGACAAACGCACAAGGCCATAGGCGCCAATCAGCAGCAGCAATACATGATGAACCCGAGGCTCCATACCAATGTGGTCAATAATGCGTTTATAAATGATGGGCACACCCAAGGCCGCCACACGCGCCAGCACAAGACACCCAAAACTGATACACAAAAGCAGGCGCGAGGGAAGCGCACATGACCAAAGGGCGCGCCACAAAGAACGCACGGCCGTACTTTCTGAAGACATAGGCTTTTCAACGCTTTTTTCTTAAGGTAACACGAATCGCCCAAAAGGTGGGCAAAAAAGAAGGGCTAAATTAGGCATTGACACAACATGGCAACCTTTCATACTGACACTGACTGGCAAAAGCGCCCTTAGCTCAGCTGGATAGAGCGTCGGCCTTCTAAGCCGAATGTCGCAGGTTCGAGTCCTGCAGGGCGTGCCATGGGTTGCTCCGTATGTTTTGATGGCGAGCCTTATGATCCAATTCGCTTGTTTTGAACCTGAAATTCCTCAAAATGTGGGCACCTTGATCCGCACAGCCGCGTGTTTAGGGTGTGGCATGCACCTGATTGCCCCTTTGGGTTTTGTGATGAGCGATAAACGCATGAAACGCGCCCACATGGATTATGCTCAAAATGCCCATGTTGTGTTGCATCCTCACTGGGAGGCGTTTATGTCCTATGTGCAGCAGGTGCGCCACCAAGGCGGGCGCCTCTTAGGCCTCAGCCCGCGCGCCAGCCAGCATTACCACGACCTTACTTATCAAAACAACGATATTCTTCTGCTGGGCTCTGAAAGTCAGGGGTTGGGAGAGCATCAAGAAACTAACTGTGACACACTTGTCTCCATTCCCATGAAACCTGGCTATCGTTCGCTGAATATGGCCATCTCAGCCTGTTTTGTGTTGGGAGAAGCCTTGCGTCAAACTCATCTCTTCCCTAAGATACAGTGATTTTTAGCGATGACGTTAAACGATTCTTCACGCCCCTTTGTTGTGATCACCCCTTGTGGAGGTTTTTATGAAGCAGCACACATCCCCCACCATTCAGCATGTCTTTACCGATGTTGCACCCGTTTATGATGCCATGAATGATTGGATGAGCCTTGGGTTTCACCACACCTGGAAGGATGTGTTTGTTCAGCAACTTCCGTGGGACATATTGAAGAAAAAACAAGACCTTCACATTCTCGACATGGCCACAGGCACGGGTGATATTCCTGATCGCCTCGAACGCTATCTTCGCTGCCACCATATCCAAGCCGCCATAACGGTGAGTGACCACAACGAGGATATGCTGGCCAAGGGAAAGCAAAAGCATCCAGACAAACCATGGACATGGCGCTTAGAAGATGCCACCGCACTTTCCTTCAAGGATTCATCGTTTGATCTGTACACCGTCTCCTTTGGTTTGAGAAATATGCCCCCGCTTGACAAAGCATTGAGCGAAGCTTATCGCGTACTGAAAAAGGGGGGAGTTTACTATGTCCTTGAATTTTCGCACCCGCCCTCTGCTTGCCTTCATGGTCTCTATGCGCTTTACACGCATCTGTGGCTCCCGGCTTTGGGTGCTTTTTATGCAAAAAAGCCACAAGCCTATGACTATCTCATCCAAAGCATTAAGAACTTTCCCAAGGCGCCCTTACTGGAAAGCATGATGAAGTATGCAGGCTTTCACAACACGGGGTTTACCCTTGTGTGGGGCGGCATTGTGGCCATCCATTGGGGACAAAAGGTTGATTGTTAACCGGCAAACCCCCTCGTTCCTCTTCTAGGCCCTGGATGCGTGCCTGTTTTCTTCGCATGCCTGTGAACGCTCATATTCGATCAAGGCTGCTTTCATGTCACCCCCCCAGCGATACCCACCCCTATGGCCATCAGACCTTATCACACGATGACACGGGATCAGCACGGGCAGCTCATTGCACCCCAGCGCATGGCCAATCGCGCGTTGTGCGTGCGGCTTGTTGATGTGCGCCGCCAACGCCTGATAGGTGGTGACCGTCCCAGGCGCAATTGACAAAAGAGCATGCCAGGCATGAAGACAAAAAGAGGTTTGCTGCAGAAAAACAGGCCCCTCAAACCTCTGCTCAAGAATAGCATGACCGCACGCGGCCACTGTTTGATCACATCGCCGGCCCCATAAAGCAGGTGCCTCGCCTTGGTGTGCGCCATGAAGCAGGGGGCGCACATGCACCACAACTTTGCCCATCATCACCACACACAGGTGCCCAAAAGGCGCACGAATCAGCCCATACACAGCCGTGGATGGCGTGAGTTTCAACGGTTGCCCCTCAGGCAACACCGGCCCCTCTCGCCATGCGCGCAGAGATGGCAGCAACAAAGAAAAATGGCTTGACGGCATGATGAAAACTTTTTACAGAGAAATAACGCAAGATATAGCATAACCCCCCCCCTCTCAAAGCACACCTTCATGAACACCTTGGATATTTTTGAGCAAGAGCCCTCCATTCAGCATGGGTTTTTTGGCGTGCCTCCCCACGCACCACGGCACTTTGCTTCGCCAGAGGAGGCCATTTCTTATCGGCAACGCAATATGGCCCATGCGCTTGAGATGGGGCATATGGCCAAGGCTCAACCCGTTTTGCTCAATCAAACCCACAGCGCCCACGTGCATGCCGTTGATGGGACCTTCTTGGCCTCTTATCAAGATGACCTGCCTCCTGACGGCGATGGATTGGTGACACACCTTCCCCATGTGGCCTTAGGGGTGCGAACGGCTGACTGTGGCCCCTTGTTGTGGATGGACCCTGTGTCAGGCATCATCGCTGCTTCTCATGCAGGATGGCGCGGCGCAGTGCACGGCATTGTGGAGGCTACGTTAGCAGCAATGATGAAGCTTGGCAGTCAAAAAGAAAACATCCATGTTGTGTTAGGCCCCACCATCAACAAAGCCCACTATGTGGTGGGTGAAGATTTTTATGACCAATGCCTGGCGCAAGATCCCCTCACAGCTGAATCTTTTTCACGCGCTCCCACGCTTGTGTTTGACCTTCCCGGATTTTTGATGAAAAAACTTCATGTCTTAGGCGTTCACAACTGCCATAACTTGGGGCAGGATACATTTTTGAATCCATCGTTTTATAGTCGCAGATCCAGCTTGGCTGTTTCTGGGCACTATGGATCGAACTATGCTTTCATCATGCTGAAAACTAAAAAAATTTGATGATAATTGCTTTTTTCATAAAATTAAGATAGAATCCTGTCATAAAAGACCTAGCAAAATGCCAACAATAAAGGAATATCACATGAACACGAAAAGCGGGTTATCTTTTCTTCTGGTCGGTACGTTGACACTTTTTATGGCGGCGTGTGAGCAAAAGGAAGAAAACACAGAAGATATGACATCTGCTGATGAAGCTACGGAAATTCTTTCTGACTCAGACATGTCGTCTTCTGATGACGCCACAGAAAGCGCCCCCAGTGACGATGCCGTGACAGATGCCTCCTCTGCACCTTCAGGAGAGTCGGAAGGCATGGCTGCCGAAGATTCTGGCGCAGCTGGAGCCGAAGGTGCTTCTACGGACGTGGCTTCAGATAACGGCAATCAAACCACATAAACCCTTTTTTACCACGTGTTAAGCGTGTTTTTCCTTTTTAGGCGAACCATGAGCGGGTTGGGCGCCATCAGCAATAGATGACCACCCTTCCCAAGTAGGCCCGTTGATTTTTTGTTGCGTTTCGTCGTGTCGTGCCTTTTCTTCCCTGCTGATGGTGAACAGGCGCGGCACGTGTTGTTTGGTTTTCTTTGGGTTGATGGGTGCGGCTGCGGCTTTTTCTCTTTCAGCGTGTAAAGAAAGCTGAGGTTGCTTCCCACCCAAAAGCTCAAGATACACAGCCGCCAACAATTGTGCATCTATCAATGCTCCGTGCTTATCTCGCCCTGTATTGTCAATCTGGAAACGACGACACAGCATATCAAGACTGGCCGGCGCGCCGGGATATTTTGTGCGTGCGAGCCTGAGTGTATCCACAACAGGATTAGACAAGGTTTGTTGCCCAACGCCTGCAAATTCTGCAGACAGAAATTTCATATCAAACCCTGCGTTGTGAATCACCAGTGGTGAATCTTCTAAAAAGGTGATCAGCTCTGCGGCAATATCTTCAAAAACGGGAAAATCAGCAAGAAATGTGGCGCTGAGCCCATGAACAGCAAAAGCCGGGTTAGGCATATCGCGCATGGGGTTGATATAGGTGTGATAGGTGCGACCTGTAGGTGTGGCATTGATCAACTCCACACACCCCACCTCTACAATACGGTGCCCTTGAGATGGATCAAGGCCGGTGGTTTCTGTATCTAAGACAATTTCACGTTTCATGATCGCCTTTCAGAGTGAGGTTAATTCGTGTAGCAGCTATCTGCCACAATGCTTACTGCTGAATCAAACACTTTTGATCCGGCAACGCAATGGGCTCTGTTTGCCAAGACAGCGTTTTCTGAGACCAAGACAACACCTCAGGAATGCTCGTGGACGCCAAAAAATCAATGTAGGTAATACTCAACGACCGATCCACCTTTAATAGGTTACCAGGGGTGACCCCACAGCCATAATCTTGATAACGCACCGCAAAATAGGGTTGCACAGCCACAGAAGGAATCACACGAATCAGGTCATCTAAACGCTGCATCTTTTGGCGATCCATGGCATGAATGCGGGCAAAAGATACTGCGGGCCCATTCACAGGAAAAGAAGGAAACACCCTATCAAAAACACTCCCTGGCGTCACCTTAGACACCATCAAAGACCCAAAGGGAATGTTATACAGTGCATAACAAAGCAGGTCTGTCTCATAGAAAAGCGCGCCCCCAAAAAGAACCATTTTTTCGATCACATACGACCACGCATCGTCCAGCATGACGTCCACGTTTATTTTTTTTCCACTCCGAAACACGGTAAGAGACAGCGGTTTTTTGATGGTGTGTGCGGCCATCATGCGCTGACAGGTGGCCAAACTGGGCCCCACCAAAATCCCATTCACTGCCCAGATCACATCCCCAGCTTTAAGGGGGGATTCAGGCATAGCCTGATGAACAATCAGACCCTGCGCCAAGGCTTGAGGATAGTGGGCGAGAAACGTTTGCAATTCCTTTTCAGGGAAATGAGTATATCTAACTGCATCGACAAGAGATGCGGAAATAATATCTACCCCCTTGATGAATACGCGTGCCGGCTTTTTACGTGCCTTCAGGGCCACACACACATCTTTCAGATAATCCACATGCAACACACGGGAGAACGTTTGCCCCGAATCGCAGACAAGCCCCACGCACGTGCCATCCTTGGCGATCACTACACCACCATCTGTGCCACCAGGTGTGCTCAAACTCACGCGAAAAGCCTGAAAGGTAAGAATGCCCCCCGTTTCATAAAGGCTGGCAATAGAACCCCCTTGGACCACCTCTTTTGCGCCATGCTTGCTGAGCAGCGTGACCTCCTCACTCAGCGACATCTGGTCGGCAAAATCAGAGATCTCTTCTAAGGGTTCAAAAACCTTTTGTGGGTCAAAAACCAAAATCTCAATGGGCAACAAAGGGTCACGATAAAGGCTTTTGGCCCCCACTTTTTGCCCCCCCGGAAGCGTGATTTCATAGGTCGCTACAGTGGGGCCTGCATCTTGAACGCCTATGATCGTCACAATCCACCCGCGCTTTTTGTCACACACGAAACCGCCGCGATATACCACATCAGGATTTCTGTAAGCGGCAAGGGAAATGCTTTTTTTCACACTGACCAACGCTTTTTTCGCGCGCTCCACCGGGGCAAGCGGGGTGGCCCCTTTTTCCTGGCTCACACACGGCGATCCCCATAGGCCAACCATAAGGATAAAGGTAATGATCTTAAACACGCGGCTCTCCATGACATAAAATTGATGACACTTTCCATGCTCTTTCTTTCAAAGAGTATTCAATCAGCTCAGGCAGGGTGTTTTGGGATATATGATAGGTGATCCCACACTGGTCCTGAGCATTATTATAAAAAAACAAGCCACTGTATCCCACAGGCAATGGCGGAAACCAACGTACATTGAGAATAAAGTTCTTTTGCTTCACCAGCGCTGGAATGCGACCCACAAGCAACGGGAATGTAAAATCTTCTATTTGGCAATGGCGGAAGCCCAAGTGTTTGGGCGTGTCTCGATAAGCGCTAAAAGAGGGTGTCAGCCCCACATCAAAGGACGAACCCGGGGCCATATACCCCACCAAAAGCGCGCCGGGAGCAACCCCAAACTGCCAACGCATAAAATCATTAGCTTCAAAAAAAGTGGCGCCACCAAACACAAGAAGCTTTTTAATCGTCACATCATGAAGATTATAGAGTGAGACCTTTTTCTGCATACGTTGGCCTTGTCGATAAAAATCAATCATCACAAAGGAACGCTCTGTCTCATTCATCACTTTTTCAAACTGGCTGAGATCTGCCCCCACATCTTTACCATCCACTTTCCATATCACATCCCCAGTCATGAAGATGCCCTCTGCGGGTGACCCCTTTAACGAGCCCACCACCATCAACATGCGGGCATTACTTTGCGGGTGCGCCTTCATATAGGCTCGGGCAACTGCCTCAGGAAATGCACGAAAGCGCATACACTCATCAAGAGACATAAGATGACACACAGCGCCCACATGCTTTCGAGGCGGCGTCTTTCCCTTCAATATGGAGGTAAGCGCTGTGGCAAATGTGCGCGCATGAAGAATAAAAGCTGTCCCCAGATTATCACCTGCATAGTTAAGACCCAAGACATGGAGGTTGTCGTTGACCAAAGGTGAGCCGCTGCTGCCGCCACGAGAGTTCATAATGGCACTAAAGGAAGGCTCGGGCAAAAACCCGGCAATTTGAAAAAGGCTGGTCACAAACCCTTTTTGAAAAGAAAAACCTTGCCCCTCATTATTGCCAACAATATACACAGATTCTCCCATACGTGGCTTCTTAAACACATTCAGGGCACGCACGTTAGGTGGGATATGTGATGGTTTTTCAATCTCCAAAAAAGCAAAATCATGCCAGGGGTCTCTGTAAAGAAGACGGGCAGGAAGCTTTTGTCCGTTGGCAAACGTAATGGTATATGTGGCCACAGACCCATACCCCACCACGTGTTGGTTGGTGAGAATAATGCCGCGACCTTTATGGCATACAAACCCTGTCCCGCTGTGTTTGCCCAAAGAGTCATAGGCCGAACGGGTCACATGCACATGAATGCTGACGACGGCATTTTTAAGGACTGTTTGTTGTTTTTGCGTCAAAGCACGGAGAGGGTGGGTCAGACAAAGCACAGCGCCTAAGGCCAAAAACCACACCAAAAACGAAACGGGGGAAAAACCGTTAAAGACCTTTTTTACCACGCCCTTGCTGCCCCAGGTTTCTGAAAACCTTCTCAAAAGAAATCTCATGATACTCACGGTCCATAGGTGTTATCTCCGCATTCATCACATGCATTTGATGTGCTTTCGTGTCAATCGTCTCAACATGACGCAATCTGTCTTTTTTGTCAAAAACAAGCAAAAAAGCCGTCGCCTCGCCCATCCGGGGCCTCAATAAGGAAACGGAAGATGTGGTTTGATAGTGCACATAATAGATCTGATGCGGGTCAAAGGAAGACACAAGGGTAGGCGCACCTAAGTCATGATCAAGGGACGCTTGTGTTGTTTTGCCCACGCGGACGGAGGTTTTAACATCCTCTGCAGACCCCATCCATCCATGGTCAAGGGATCGCCTTACGCACGCTGATAAAACAAGACAAGATAACGCAAGAAAAACAAACCGCATTGGTCATGGTGAAACACCCACCCCTTTTTGTCAACGTTAAATCCCACTCCCCCCGCTGCGTTTTTGAGAGGCGGCCATCCCCGTTCATGGATCTGGTGATGGCTCTTCCTAAGCGTGATAAAAAAGCCAACGCAAAGCCTGCTAACGAAGATACATCATCAAAAAATTAGCCGCGGAAGGCATTTGATTATCCCCTGTCTTCGGCGTTGCATGTCGTGGGTAAATGTCTTAAACTGGGGACGACCTTTTTGAGAGACTATTTTTTATGAAGAAAGATCTTCACCCCCCCTATCACGAAATCACTGTGATTACCACATCAGGGGAAAAGCGTGTGATGCATTCCACCATGGGCAAACCTGACGATGTTTTGCGTCTGGATATCGATCACCTTTCTCACCCTGCGTGGACAGGTCAGAAGCGCTTTGTGCAAAAAGGTGGGCGTATGGACCGCTTTAAAGATCGCTATGGTGATCTTGGCAAACTTTAACCAAGACAAAGGGGGAGCCTGTGTCTGATGCGCGCAAAGAAAGGCAATCGAAATTTGAAACGCTTGCGACACGTTTCAATGCCTATCCTGCCCGTCGCATTGAGAAAGATACGCACCAAGCCCTAGCCCAAAAGTATGGACATCTGAACCCGGGTGCCAAAACCCAAGACTCATCATGTGTTGCGGGCCGCATCATGGCCATACGTAATTCGGGAATGTTTATTGACCTGCACGATGAAAGTGGCAAGATCCAACTTTTTTGCACCGAAGAGAACCTTGCTGAGCAGGCGCGCGTTGTGCATGCCAACCTTGATTTAGGTGACTGGATCTCTGCACGCGGATGTATCCGCAAAACGCCCCGCGGTGAACTGACCCTAGATGCCTCAGACATCATGCTTTTGGCCAAATGTTTTCACCCCCTTCCTGACAAGTTTCATGGCATGAAGGATCCTGAGGTGCGTTATCGCCAGCGCTATCTTGATATGGTGGCCAATCCAGAAACTCAGCGCACCTTAAAAAGCCGGGCGCGCATTGTGTCTTATATTCGGCGGCATCTTGAAGAGCACGATTTTCTTGAGGTGGAAACACCCATGCTGCACCCCATTGCCGGTGGCGCCATTGCCAAACCGTTTCAAACCCACCACAATGCCCTTCATCGCGATCTTTTTCTGCGCATTGCCCCTGAACTTTATCTCAAACGCCTGGTGATTGGAGGGTTTGAGCGTGTTTTTGAGTTGAATCGATGTTTCCGCAATGAAGGGTTGTCGCCGAAACACAATCCAGAGTTCACATCCCTTGAGGTCTACCAGGCGTTTGCTGACTTTGACGATATGATGACCTTAACCGAAACCCTGGTCTCAGGCGCGTGCAAACTTCTTGAAGGCACCCCCACCGCCACATATGGCGACGTGACCCTTTCTTTTGACACACCGTGGCCACGCAAGACCATGGCCGCCTTGGTGGCAGAAAAAACAGATGTTGATTTTATGACCATCAAAGATGACAGTGGCGCACACGCAGTTGCCCGTGAACACAAGATGGCCTTACCCTCTTATTATGGTTGGGGACGCATTTTGGCAGCTTTTTTCGAGACTTATGTAGAAAAGACGTTGGTTCAACCCACACACGTCACTCATTTTCCCACAGAAATTTCACCGCTGGCTAAACAGTGTGAAGATCAGCTTCACCTGACGGAACGGTTTGAGAGCTATGTAAACGGTTGGGAAATCGCCAACGGTTTTTCAGAGCTCAACGATCCGCGTGAGCAGGCCCAGCGGTTTGAAGACCAAGCCAAAGCCGCCGCCTCAGGCGAAGAGGAAACCCACAGCATTGACCATGACTATGTCCGCGCCCTTGAGTATGGCCTTCCACCCACGGGCGGCCTTGGCATTGGCATTGATCGTCTGGTGATGCTGTTAACAAACGCCCCTTCCATACGTGAAGTGATTGCTTTTCCGACCTTAAAGGAAAAATAATCAAGATAAGGCTCTGCCCTTTTTCTGTGCATCATCTTGGCACCTCAAAGATCCGGCTTTTATGAATATTCGTCCTTTTCTTTGGCGAAGATCTCTTTTTGTTTGCAAATAATTAACTATTTAAGACAAAAATAAGACTCATGAGTTCTTGCCAACGAAGAAAAGCAGGTGGTGATGGTACGTGTCGTTTTTTATTGTGTTTGCTTGATGAGTCTTTTCTGCCACAGCCAGGTTTGGGCAGACGCTAAGCAACCCCCATCTACCCAGGATCATCCTCCAAAAAAAAAGATGCCCGCACAACACAAAGAAAAATCCCACCGCGTTTTTAAACGTCACGGCAAGCCTTTTCCAGCATGCCAGATCCGCCACCAAGCCCTACAACATAATGGCACCACAGAGCACGTGAAAATCATTGAAAATCCGTCATCATGTTGTGCCTTTGTGTGTGAACAGAAAGGGAAAAAATGGAAGCCCACACACGGTGTGGTGCGAAAAGGAGAACCAGGTTCTCATGGTGACACGTTTCTTGAGGAACAGTGTGTGTGCATAAACTAGCGCGCTTTTTTCTTGAACCCCTTCACTTTTTTTGTGCACCCCTTTCATGCCTTAACGTAAAGGTCTTCCTTTTTTAGATCTAGCCCATGTGCCCTCTTTCCTAGCAAGCAAAAAAAAAGAGAGACGCCACAAAAAAATGGTCACCTTTTTGCCTTCAAAGCTGTGTGAAGTATGTGCGATCATTGAGGCGCGTGAACATCTATGTTGGGTATATGGGCTTTTGTGCTTTTTGTAAGCTTGCCTTCCCTCATGCACGGGCGTGAAGTCCCTAAATTGGTGCCCTTTACCCCCCGAGAAACAGATGAATCGCAAGAACACCTGTTAGATGCAGAACAAATGGCGCTGACAGAACAATCGTTCAGAGATTTTCGTCGCAACGGCTTTAACACACCCTTTTTGACATGGAAAGCTGTGCATGTCCTGTCCTCTATGCTGAGAAAGCCTGATTACCTTAGACGCGTTAAGCATATATTGCGCTCTTTTGAAGACGAGAACCTCGCCCTTTTTCAATACAATTATCTATGGACCTTAAGGAAGGTAGCACGTAGAAAACACAGACGCCTCATTGAAACCACCTTGCAACATATTGACACCCAACAATCGCTGTTTGTTATTTTGGCCGACCCCGTTGCCCGCATCTTAGCAAAAGAACAACCGGCCTCTTATCAAGAGTTTCATGCCTTTGAACAAAAAGTAAGACAACAAGCCGCCCAGAAAAAAGTGTTTCTCTATCGGTTGCTCATGCGCCTTCAGGGGGCACGCAAAAAGTCTTGATAATCTTGCTCTGAAATCTGCCGCAGTGCCCCAGGCCATGTTGAGGGTAAGGGCGCGCAAAAATGCATGGGCTCTTGCGTGTGGGGATGATGAAAATAAAGATAGCTTGCATGAAGGGCCTGATAGCTATGAGGCCAATACGTCTGTGTCACCTGCTGACGCGCGGCTGGTAGCGACGTCCGTCCATAAAGGGTGTCCCCCAAAACCGGCACCCCCATGTGTGCAAGATGGACACGAATCTGATGTGTGCGCCCTGTTTCCAAGCGACACACAAGATGGGCAATGTTGTCTTGCAGCAGTGTCCACACCTTATAAAACGTCTTCGCCGGACGCCCCTGAGAGGTGACGGCCTGTTTTTGTCGATTCCGCGGATGGCGACCCAGCGGCGCATCAATCCAGCCAGAAAGGGGTTTGGGCACCCCCCACACCAAAGCCTGATAAAGGCGACCTAAGGTGCGTTTGCGAAATTGCTTTGACAACGCCGCATGCGCCTGATCATGCTTGGCCACCAACAAAAGACCACTGGTGTCTTTATCAAGCCGGTGCACAATGCCCGGACGCTTGACACCCCCAATACCTGAAAGATCCTGGCAATGCGCAAGCAATCCATGCACCAATGTTCCCGTATGGTGACCCGGCGCTGGATGAACCACCAAACCAGCAGGTTTATGAATCACTACAATGTGCTCATCTTCAAAAAGAATATCGAGTGCCATGGGCTCAGACACAAGCGCAAGCGGTTCAGGTTCAGGGACAGACACAATATACGTGGCTGACACATCCATAGGGTCTTTGGGTTTGAGCCGCATCTGAGGATCACCTTCTTTGATCACCGCGTGCTTCGCAAGCAGACGCTGAATCACCGTGCGCGACAACCCAGTTTGACGGGCAAGCACAACATCTGTGCGCCCCGGTTGGTGCGGAGGCTCAACCCGATGGACGGTTTGCATTGTTTGGGTTTCAGGATGATGCCCCTTCATGAACGCACCCTCTCTTGATCTAAAGAAAAAGATGCACCAATAGAAGCCCCTTGCCTGCCTTCATAGGCCAAGGCCCCAGGCATACTCCATAGTGAAAAAAAGCAAGATTCCCTCACGATGTACACACACACAACCCTGTCTTCAGAAGAGGTCCTGGCCCACATTCCTTGGAAGCATTTTCAAAAAAAACACGCTGACCCTCACCTGGTTCATATGAGCAAGATATATTACCTCATCACACACGTTGCGTCCCAAAACGTTTCCACACACCTTTCCCCCACCATAGCACGATATGCACGCGAACGCACCCACACCCTACGCCACCAAAGTTTATGCCTGTTGAGATGGATCTCTTTGGCAGACCCTTCTTTTCACGCCCCTTCGATGCTGCCAATACCCCCGGCGTCTTCACATGCGCATACAGAGACAAAGAAAGCATCTCTCCCAGAACACATCGTGGCAGCGCAGTATCAACATTTTCTCTACCTTTATCTCCACCACCAATCACCTGAACCTTTGCTTTCCCGTCTCGCCATTGTGTTGGCCCATCAAGAGTATCAATATGTGCGCATGCTGCGTGCTTTGCCTCGCCCCTGCCCCCGTACGCATGCGCCCCAGGCATGTGTGAAAAAGACGATCCTCAAGACCCATCAACAAATCCAAAGCATAGGACAATCTCTTCTCAAGCGCCCCCTTCATAAAAAGGGCAGCCACGCTCTTGGTTATCTTCACCCCTACTATCCGCCCTTTTGGCTTAGGTATGGGATGACATGTCTGATGGCTCTCAAAAAAGCACCCTTTACGCCTGAAACCTTCTTGCGCACCCTTTATCAAAAAAAGCCGGGTAAGATCTCAGAAAGAACGCTGGGCTGAAAATGGGGCATAAGGGGTTTGCTTGGACAAGGCGTCAAAAGCTTTGATGGTGTGAAGCAGGGCTTCCATATCCCCTAAAGGCACCATATTGGGACCGTCAGAAAGGGCTTGGTCAGGATGGGGATGGGTTTCTAAAAAAAGACCAGCCACGCCCACGGCCACCGCAGCCCGGACAAGGGTTTCCACAAATTGGCGCTTCCCCCCGCTGGCACTGCCTAATCCCCCGGGCTGTTGTACAGAGTGGGTCCCATCAAACGTCACCGGCACACCCAGAGACTGCATTTCAGGCAACGAACGCAAATCTGACACCAGCGCATTATAGCCAAAGCAAGCCCCACGCTCACATAAAAGCACACGCGTGGCCCCAAAAGAGCGGGCTTTCTCAAGCACAGCCTTCATGTCCCACGGCGCCATAAACTGACCTTTTTTGATATGCAACACAGCGGATGTTTCTGCTGCGGCCTGAATCAAATCTGTTTGGCGGCACAAAAAGGCAGGAATTTGCAACACATCCACCACCAAGGCCACCGTTTGGCATTGATGAGGTTCATGCACATCCGTGACCACAGGAAAACCATAATCACGCTTGAGATCTTCAAAAAGGGCCAAGCCTTTTTCCATGCCCAGTCCACGTGCCCCAGACACAGACGTGCGGTTGGCTTTATCAAAAGAAGCTTTAAAAATAAGGGGAATCCCCAAAGATTGGGTCATCTCATGAAGACGGCCGGCCACCTCATACACAAGATCACGGCTCTCCATCACACACGGCCCCGCCATTAACACAAACGGCGCATGGTTCGCAATGGTTATATCATTGAGGCTGACGGACTGCACGCACCCTCTCTCTTGGGTTTGCCTTGGCTTCATGCCAACACTTTTTTATACAACGAACCAACCCACAAAACAATGGATGCGGCGCCAAAGGCGATGATTTGAATTCAGGATGAAATTGGCTGGCCACAAAAAAGGGATGATCACACCGCTCTACCACTTCTGGCAAACGCCCACAGGGCGAAAGCCCCGTTGTGAGAAGACCCACGCTGGTGAGGGCGTCCCGGTGGCGAATATCCACCTCAAAACGATGCCGATGGCGCTCAGAAATGTTCTCTTGACCATAGAGCGCGTGCACCCGTGATCCCTTAGACAACACACATGGATAAGCCCCCAAACGCATGGTGCCGCCCAGCCCATCATGAGCGTGATAAGATTTTTTCTCCCCTTGTTGATCCCAATCGGTGAGTTGCCGAATCACCAAGGGACCTGAAGAGGTAAATTCTTCAGAATCAGCCTGTTCCCATCCCAAAAGATGACGGGCCGCTTCAATCACAGCAAACTGCATGCCGGCACAAATGCCCAAAAAAGGCGTCTGTGTTTCACGCGCCCACCGGATCATGGATAGAATGCCTTGATGTCCGCGCTCACCAAAGCTGCCAGGCACAAGAACGCCATCAATATCATCTAGCGTTTGAAGAAAGGCATCATCCACCTCATCGGGGTCAATCCAGCGCAGGGTTACCTGTCCCCCCTCATGAAGTCCGGCATGCATCAACGCTTCTAAAAGCGACCGATAGGCATCTTGCAGATGACCATACTTTGCCACAATAGCCAGCGTTCCCACCGGTTCGCTGTCCCGCATACGCGTCTCAAGATCTTTCCACACATCAAGGCGCGGCGCTGGCGCCTTCAAATGGAAATAATCGACCACAGCCTCATCCAACCCCTCTTTGTGATAGGCCAATGGCACAGAGAGCAAATGCGATTGGTTCTGCGCCATTAGCACCCTTGGGATAGGCACATTGGCAAATAATCCAATTTTGTCCACCACCGTTTTGGGCAACGTTCCCTCACAGCGTAATAATAAGATGTCGGGTTGAATCCCTGCACGCTGCAGCTCTTTGACAGAGTGCTGCATGGGCTTGGTCTTGTATTCTCCCGCCGTTGTCATGTAAGGCACCCACCCCATATGAATACAGCATACGCGATCCGGCATGGCATATTTCATTTGCCTCACCGCTTCAAGAAAAGGAAGCCCCTCAATATCCCCCACCGTGCCCCCAATTTCAGCAATCAAGGTCACGTCGGGGTCAAGGTGGTTGTGCATGAAGTCTTTAATAGCTTGCGTCACATGAGGAATCACCTGAACGGTAGCCCCCAGATAATCCCCCCGCCGCTCTGCACGCAACACAGACTGATAAATCTGACCCGTGGTGATATAGTCAAACTTGGTTGTGGGAGTCTGAATAAAGCGCTCATAATGACCAAAATCAAGATCTGTTTCACATCCATCATCGGTCACAAAGACTTCACCATGCTCGTAAGGGCTCATGGTGCCAGGATCAACATTGAGATACGGGTCTAATTTGCGCAAACGCACAGGCAACCCCCGCGCTTTAAGCAAGGCACCCAACACAGATGCACCAATTCCTTTGCCCAAAGACGAAAGGACGCCACCTGTTAAAAAAACAAATCGCGGCTGCATAGACAACAAAAGCTAAGACGTTTTTTGATTGCCAGAAGGAGACGGCGCTGGCACCTCTTTTGTTGAGGCAACACCTGCGTGAGAAGACGGTGCTTCTTTTTTCTCCAAAGGCACGGCCGAAGGCGTCTTTTCAACCACCGCCGCTGTGATGATTTTTGAAGCCTGCACCTCTTTCTTCGTTAAATACACCAGCCAAAGATTGAGCACAATAAACAACCCTGCAAGAAAGGCTGTTAACCGCGTGAGAAGGTTCGCCGTGCCACGCACGGTCATCATGCCGCCCATGGTGCCGCCCCCAATACCCAGGCCTGATTCACTCTTCTGGAACAAAATCACCACAATCAGCAACATGGTGACAAAAAGCTGACACAAAAGAATAAAAAGACGCATATTGGCAAACCCCTATCTATGATCCCACGTTATCACGGGCGCACCTCCTTGTAAACCAGCTTCAGCGCCTTGTGGCTTCAGGCACCGAGATCACAGCTGCCACCTGTTGACGCAACACCTCCACGGCTTGCGGCTCTTTGATCGACACAGCCAGCAGATCAGCATGATGGTGATATTCACGCAACAAAGCCGTCCATAAGGCTTGATGTTCTTCAAGGCGCTGAGAAGATATTTTGTCCTTTTTCGTCATCACAAGGGTGAACGGTCGCTTCCCGTGCACCAGCCACACCACTGTTTTCACATCTGCTTTTTGCGGTGGATGACGGGCGTCAATAAGCACAAAAATATGCACAAGGCTCTCGCGCGTTTGCAGATAGGCAGGCAAAAATTTTTCCCATGCGCGTTTCACAGACTTGTCCACCCGGGCATAACCATAACCAGGCAAATCTACACACATGAACACATCATCCACACAAAAGAAATTGGCCTCCGCCGTTTTCCCGGGTGTTTTGGAGACATAAGCCATGGCACGACGCTTCCACAACGCATTTAACAGAGAGGATTTTCCCACATTAGAGCGCCCCACAAACGCAACCTCTGGCAACCCCGGCGGCGGGCACTGGGCAAGGGCACGCGCCCCCGTTAAAAATGTTACCTGTGAAAAATCCACATCATCCTCTGGAGAAAACGCTTCTCTGGTTGCCTTGGTATGGTTGTATCAAAAACCGCGCGCAAAAGAACGAAAATAGCGAAAAGCCTAAAAAAAATCCGGGCACAAAGCCCGGCAGTCTAACAGGGAGGCTTCACGTCTAGGGGACGCAAGGTCGTGAAAACACAACCTTATGGCTCCGCAAAGGAGCCAAACCCGAGATAAAGACAATCGTCCTTATCTATGTTATTTAATATCGAAAAATATGGCAAAAATCAAGAGGGCATTGCAAAAAAGCACAATTGGTTCGTTATATTCACAACCAAAAAGCATATAAAAGACTTTAATATCAATGCGTTAAGAAGAAAAGAGCGTCTGCTGCATTTTTAAAAAAACCACACCCCCTCAGCACATTGTCAGGCCGTAAAGGCCTAATCCGTTCTTGCGGTTGATGATGTTTTTTTCATCACAAGCATACCCCCCACACAAAAGCGCCACGAAGTATTTTGTGCATCTTAGAACCTTTTCTCCCAGGGCAACGTGCCTATCATAAGAAGACGTGGCGAACACAGAAAGTGTCAGGCAAAAAGCGCTTCAGATTTCAAAAAAAGAAGGTGCAGGTTTCGCCTATGTCAAAGCACAGGTCTCCAAAGGCAAAACAGAAGATGTCTTACCGTTAGCGTTGCGCTTTTTGAGACAAAGGCACTTCACTGTCACCGGACAGGATGCGCACAGGCCCAATAATGTCTTGATCACCGTCCTCTCTGAGGCGCCCCTCTCCGTCCCAGACAGCTTTCAAAAAGTGAAACACATTGCGGGCATAGAAAAAAGAGGCCGACACAGGATGCATGCTGCACAAGTTTTGAGGACCCACAATGTGGACGCCCTGATGAACCAGCACCTCACCTGGCTTTGTGAGCTCGCAATTCCCCCCTTGAGACGCCGCGGCGTCCACCACCACAGATCCAGGCGCAAGACGATCCACAAGGCTTTGGGGCATCAAGCACGGCGCTTTTTTTCCCATGGTCAGGGCAGCAGTAATCACCAGGTCCATGGAGCCTACGGCCTCAGCCATGGCCTCTTTTTGCCGTTGTTGATCTTCCTCAGAAAGGGCTTGGGCATACCCCCCCTCACTAGAGCCAGCGCGTTCGCTCAAGGTGATATCAAGAAAGCGCCCCCCCAAACTTTCCACCTGTTCACGCACCTCAGGACGCACATCATAGCCCCACACGCGGGCCCCCAATCGAGCCGCCGTCGCCACAGCTTGCAAGCCCAAAACACCCGCACCCAAAACAAGAACCCGCGCTGGCTTGATGGTGCCTGCCGCCGTCATCAATAAAGGCGCCAAGCGAGGAAGAGATGACATCCCCAAAAGAACAGCCGCATAGCCCGCCACTGTGTTTTGAGAGGATAAAACATCCATATTTTGCGCGCGGCTGATGCGCGGCAACTTTTCAAGGCAATAGGCCGTCATCTTTTTTTTCTCAAGCAAGGCTTTGGATGCCCCCTCAAGGCTGCCCAGCATCCCCACAAGAGACGCCCCTTCCGGAAAATGCTTGATTGTCTCTCTAGCAGGACAGCCAATCGTCACCACAATCTGCCCCCCTGTAAACAAGGACGGGCCAGAAGAGCGAACCTCTGCCCCTTGTGCCGTAAAGGCTTCGTCAGTAAAAAAAGCGCCCTCACCGGCACCTTTCTCCACCACCACATGAAAGCCCGCTGCTTTGATCTTTGCCACCATATCAGGCGTGATGGCCACGCGCTTTTCAAGAGGATCAGACTCTTTGGGAACAATGATATGCATAAAAGGGTTTCCTTACGTTCATCACCACTAGATTAAGGTTTTTTGGGCGTCTTTCTACCCTTTTTTTGATAAGCCTGGGGGGAAAAGAGATACTCTGCCCACCCACCCAGCAAATGAACATAAACATCCAGTGTTTGTTGAAAGGTGGCTTGTGCTCTCAGGTGATAGGCACTCATTTTACCGTACAGCATCACCCACAATGGACTAATGGCCAACGAGATCGCCGTGAGTGTGATCAACATTTGCTGCGCAAAGGGAGAAAGAACACGGCTATCCCAACCAATAGAGATGAGCAAAAAAGCAAATTCACCCATTTGTGACAGCATGACCCCTGCCAAAAATGTTGTGGGCCAAGGTTGGCGGAGCGCACGCAACAGACCAAAATTAATCAGGGTTTTAAACACAATAATCCCCAAAGACAAGGCTAAAATCAGCCACAGATGCGCCCAAATGAAGGATATATTGATAAACAGGCCCACAGACAGAAAGAAGGTCATCACCAACACGCTATAGATCGGCATAATCACCTGCAGCATGATGGCCCGCTCTTTTAAGTTCCCTAAAATGAGGCCCGCCAAAAAGGCACCATAGGCCACCGACAAACCAATAAACCCAGAAACCGTGGCAAACCCAAAACAAAAAGACAGGCTCACCAATGAAGGCAGCTCTGGCCGCTCTGCTGAAAAATTCACAAAAAGAGGCACCTTGCGAGGCCGTGAAAGCCACCACACAAACGCAGAGAGAATGCCTAAGGCCACAAAAATCTTAAGGCTCAAACTCACCCACTGAATGCCGTGATCCAGGTCACGCAAAATCAAAATCATGGGGACAATGGCAAGATCTTGTGCAATCAACACACCTAAGGTTAAACGCCCCACATCGGTGTTCAGTTCTTGGCTGGCCTCCAACATTTTGACCGCCACTGCCGTGCTGCTCAGCGCCAAAACAAACGCTAAGAGAAGAGAAAAGCCCAACGACCACTGCATAAAAGCATTCAAGGTAAACGCAATGCAAAAACTGATGACAATTTGCCCACACACCACGCTTAAGGAGATGCCCATGGTCCTTTTGAAGCTGCGCAAATCAAGGCTAAGCCCCACCACAAAGAGGACCATCAAAATGCCAAAATCTGCGAAAAGTTGGATAATGCTGACGTCTTCAATATAGGCAATGCCTGAGGGTCCCAAGATAACCCCGGCAAGGATATATCCTAAAATAGCTGGCTGACGAAACCGCTCTAATAAAAGACCACAAAACAAGGCCGCTGTGATGACAAGGGCAATTTCTTGAAGACCTAAGACTGTATGCATACTCCCTCCCTCGCTTCCTATTGTAAGCACAATACACCTATAACAACAAGAAATAACAAAGGACCGTGCGTCTCTATAAAGAAAAACCGTCAAGGTTCATGATGAAAGAAGGATAGATTCATCACACATAAACGACAGTCTTCTTGACATAAATGCATAAAGAACCGAGTATTTCTGGGAAAGGCGGAGTAGCTCAGCTGGTTAGAGCAGCGGAATCATAATCCGCGTGTCGGGGGTTCGAGTCCCTCCTCCGCTACCATGATCATTCAAGAACGGTGGATAAAATGGTAAAAATAAGTGCGAACGAGCTCAGGCCAGGCAATGTGATTGAACACAAAAATCGTTTTTGGACGATTGTGAAAATGCAACACGTCAAGCCTGGTAAGGGTGGGGCCTTCATGCAAGTTGAGCTTAAAGAGCTTAAAACAGGCACCAAACTGAATGAGCGGTTTCGTTCAGATGAAAACCTCGAACGTGCCCATACAGAAGAACGAACCCACCAGTTTTTGTATAAAAATGAAAACGCGTTAACCTTCATGAACACACAAACCTATGACCAGATCGTACTTCCTGAAGAACTGTTGGGCGAGGCGGCACCTTTTTTGCAAGAAAGTATGGAAGTCACCATTTCCTTTTGTGATGACAAGGCCATTTCCATCAACCTCCCCAAAACAGTGACTCTTCAAGTCGTGGAAGCGGATCCTTTTGTGAAAGGTCAGACTGCCACATCTTCTTTCAAACCTGCTAAACTGGCGAATGGATGCAAGATTATGGTGCCACAATACGTGGAAAAAGACACAGATGTCATGGTGAACACAGAAGACGGTACCTATGTTGGGCGTGCGAAGTGACACCTGAATAACCGCATGTCCTACCGAACGTTTTATACACCCTGTCCCTTTGTGAACATCATGGCTCGTACGGCTTTTTCTGCTGCCAAGGGCCTCTTGAGAGATTTTGGCGAAGTTGAAAATTTGCAAGTCTCAGCCAAAAGCACCAAAGATTTTGTCTCTGTGGCGGACCGGCGCTCAGAAAAAACCATTTTTAAAGAACTCAAAAAAGCCTATCCCGATTTTGGTTTTATCATGGAAGAACAAGGCGTGATTGAGGGTGAAAAGCCCATGACCTTTGTGATAGACCCCCTCGATGGCACCCTCAATTTTTTGAACGGTCTTCCCCATTTTGCCATTTCTATTGGCCTTTTATTAAACGACACACCTCTTGCAGGCGTCATTCTTGACCCTGTCCGTGATGAATTGTTTTGGGCCTCAAAGGGTGTGGGGGCCTTTGTCAATAAAAGGCGTTTGCGCGCAAGCACCACCACCAAACAACGCACACACCTCATAAGCGCCAGCCACATCAGCTTACCCACCGCCCAAAAAAACTATCTAGAAACCTTTGCTAACTTTCGCTTATCCGGTTCCACAGCGTTAGATCTGGCGTATGTTGCTGCTGGACGTTTGGATGGATTTTTAGCCTATAACTTGCCGCTTTGGGATCAAGCCGCGGCGGCAATCATCATTGAAGAAGCCCGTGGGCGCATCCACACCCACCCGTCACAGCTTCGCCAAGGCTCTTACACCGTGGCCTGCTCCCCTTCCCTGGATGAAAAGTTAATGAAGATGATTGTCGAGGTGGACACGCATGGTGGTAACTAGCAGTATTTTTGGCACAGACGGGGTTCGTGGTCGTTTTGGCAGCTTTCCGTTGACGCCCGATGTGTTGACAAAGCTGGCCCAAGCCATCGCCTCTTTTTTATATGCACAAGACAAACACCCTGCCTCCATTCTGATTGCCCGGGATACACGCATATCTGGGCCCGACATTGAGCAACACATGATCACAACGCTCAATACGTGCGGCATCAACACCGCTTCTTTGGGCGTTGTTCCCACCCCTGCGCTTGTCTATGCCATGCATACAGGTGAAGCGTGTTTAGGGATGATGATTTCTGCGTCCCACAACCCATGGCACGACAATGGGATTAAACTTTTTGATGCCAAGGGGCGCAAACTCACGCCCACGCAAGAGGCCGCCCTTGAAACCTTCATGACCTCAGAAGCGCTCACACACAAACCTGTGGGCGCCCATGGCCATCAAGACATCATCCCGTCCTACAAAGCGTTTATCAAGCAAACAGTAGACCCCTTATCCTTAACAGGCCAACGTCTTGTGGTAGACACCGCCCATGGCGCCTTCACTCACATCGCACCTGCTGTTTTTAAGGACCTGAACGCCGACGTCATCACCATAGGGCACGATCCTGACGGCAAGAATATTAACGATGACTGTGGCACCACCCACCCTCGCGCCTTACAGGAGGCGGTTAAGAAGCATCGTGCCTCTTTTGGTGTGGCTTTTGATGGCGATGGTGACCGTGTTCTCTTGTGTCATGATGACGGTACACTGCTTGATGGTGATCAGATTCTTGCCTTGCTCGCGTTAACCCATCAGGCTCAGGGACGCCTTGACCCACCTGTGGTGGTATCTACCGTTATGGCTAACCAAGCCATGGAAGATTGCTTGACAGCGAAGGGCATCACCTTGTTGAGGACACCTGTGGGAGATCGCTTTATTGCCGAAACCATGGCAAAAACCGGCAGCCTTCTAGGCGGCGAAGCGTCTGGTCATATGATTGTGGGGCAACATAGCTTCACAGGCGATGGCCTTCTGGCTGCGCTTCACGCGCTGAAGGTGCTTATGGACCCACAAAGCCCCCGCAGGGCCTTTACCCCCTATCCCCATCACCTTGAGAACCTTCCCATGGCGCAGATGGACCCCAAGACCCTGGCTAACCTTGATGCCATTCAACAGGCCATGACAAAGACATTACGTAAGGGGGAGCGTTTTTTGCTACGCAAATCAGGCACTGAACCTTTGGTGCGGGTGATGATTGAAGCACCTTCCCAAGAAAAAATCAGTGCCATTAAAGCCCGCGCTATAGAGCATCTGCTGGGTCTTCGCGCGTCTACAGCGACGCTCTAACTTCGTGCAACCCTCCTCCTCTGGCCCGATCACATGGCGCTCCCATTACCTCTTTTGGTAAAGGGGCAGATGGCACACATAAGACAAAGGGCAGCCTTCAAACAAGGCACCACGCTTTTCTCCCTCAATCGCCAACACAGCCACAGCTCTCACGGTTCCCCCCACCTGGGTGATAAGCTTTTTAGCCGCTTTGAGCGTCTCTCCCGTAGAGAGCACATCATCCACAAGCAAAACCTTTTTATGAGCCAAGCCTAACGCCTGATCTTCACGCACATAAAGGGTTTTGGCCGTGGTGCTTGTGATGGGTTGCTAAGTCACCGCCGCCGCGCACCCGCCCTTATTCGTCCCGCGCAGCACATAAAAAAACACATGAGGATACTTTTGTTGAAGATAACGCACCAAAAAGGCCGCCCACACATTGGCCTTGTCACCGGGCACCACCACCCCATCGATCTCATGCCACCACGAAGCTTGCTCAAGGGCAGCCCCCAGCACACTGACAGAAGCCTGCATAAGGTCTAGATTATCCGCCATATCATATAAATAGACATAAGATAGATCCGTGCCCCGAATAGGTTTGAGAGGATAGTCTTTATGAAAAGACCCCACATGGACCCGGTGAATCTGCGGGGTTTGCGCTGGCAACGCCCACCATCCACCCACAAACACAAAAAACACCGCCAACCTTAACAAACAGGACATCCGGTTGCTCCGTCATAAAAATAAATAAATTCAATAGGTTATTATCATATGACCACCGTCTTTGATACAATTGCGTACCCCTTTTTTATCCCCATAAGCTATTACCCACCACACCTGTCTCACCCTTTCTCTCTTGCTCTCCACCATGTCCCCTATCACCCTTTACCTCTCAAAGCCGCCTGACTTTTCTGCTGATGTCTCCGTCGTGGTGGGGTTTCTGGCTGTTAAGGATCACTACCTTTGCCTGCAAAAAAGCGCCCACGAGAAGGAAGCTTTTTTATGGGGCATCCCTGGCGGCAAAAAGAACCCCCATGAATCGCCTCCCCAAGCCCTTGTGCGAGAAATGGTCGAAGAAACGGGCATCACACTCAGCGAAGCATACCTCAGGCACGTCACGGACTGTTATGTCATGAAGCCCTCGTGGCGCTATACATGCCATATATTTTTTCAAGGTTTACCTGCAAGACCTTTGGTACGTCTTTCCCCCGAACATGTGTCTTATGCTTGGGTAACCCTTGCAGATATGAAAACAATGCCTTTGATAGGAGGTAGCCATGACGTCCTCGAGCTTTTTCAACAAAAAGTCTACAATACCTGATAAAGAAGAAGATAATTATAGGCAAATAAGGCAAGTATTAATTTTTTCTTTTTTTTGACATATTAGCATGCCTGTGTTAAGGCATTTTTAATTCTTTTTCCCCTTAAAAACAAATGATTAAGAGGTTTATTGTCTTTTTGTGCCTGTTAAGTCACGCCCTTTATGGCGTGGATGTCATAAACATGAGCATCCTAGGAGAAGACGCGCCCTTCACCAAAGCCATCCGAGAAGCAGGCTTTGAAGAAGAGGCCTACCCCTCTCTTCATGCGGACGCAGATACGCTGTTATACCTAGGCGCACGCTCAGGTAAGCATAGCCTTTTTACACACCCAAGTTTTGAAAAAGCGCAGCGTTATCTTCAACAAAATCCTAGCATTGTGGGAGACGCACTTTTTGGGGCCATTGTAGGTGTCAGTGCCGCGCGCTCGTGGGCCATCTTTTTTGGCAACGCCACCAACTTGCTTTTGATTCCCAACTCTGCCGACCCGCGTCCTATGTATTGGGGTGTGATGGCAGCGATTTTGTTACCTGAAGTCTTTAATAATGCCCGCGTTATGCATACCTTACACACCCGAAATCCGCATACATCTTTATGTGAGGGACGGTTAACGCCCAGTCACAAGGCAATGAACGTCTTGAACTATACCTTATGCACCCTCTTTTTGGCTAAGTATTTTAAAGTGTATTACACAGCTGCCTGGGGAGACAAGCTAAGTCATGGTGAGCGGCGTTCAGCAGATTGGGACTATTTCTTTGTGCTGTGCTATTTGTGGTCGAACTGGTGGAAAAAACACGCAATCCTTGACCATAAGATCCACATTATTAAAGATAAGTTTTTTGCCACGGAGCAAGATGAGCATCACGATCGCCACGTGATCCAAAAGCGTCTGGCAGACAGTTATCGCAAACTGCAACAAGGTTCAGACGTTCGTATGCTCACCTTCGCAACGAAGGTGACCAATATCAACCACCACGCCGACAGCATCGAAAAACAACAGAAAGCCACGTTGGCACTCTTGGCGTATTTGTATCACTATGGACACAAACATGAAGAGATCAGCAAAAGTCAGCGTCAAGACAAGCCCGATTCATTAAAAGCTGCTGAGTTCATGGGTCGTGTGGCGGGCACCTTGCTTATGCCCGCCTCAACGTTAGGCGCCTATTATGCCATGGACAGCATTTTGTCTTTGGTAGGCTTAAGAGAAGAGCACTATCACCATGATGATCACGATATGCAGGATCCCTTGGCGTGGACCTATGCCATCATCACATCGCTCTACTCAGGATTTGCTGGTTATCACGCAGGACCTGATTTTGCGCGCCATCTGTGGTGTCGCCATCATGGCAAAGACCCTAACTTATATACTGATCATCTTTCTTATTGGCCACAAAATTTTCGCGGCATTCGCGCCGTTATGGGGGGAGGCACGTCCTACCTTATCTCGTCTTTTCTGATGCTGCCCATTGCCGAGCTCTTGGCCAAACAGGTCCACGTGTTAGGAGGACCTTTGAGTTTGCGAAAAGCGCTGCTGCTCACCACAGCGCAATGGGGCATTATCATGGATACATCCTTTGTAGGGCCTCAATATCAAAACCTAATTGGCTATTTGGGGCGCGCTGCAGGTGGTGATAAATTAGGCACCATTAAAGATCACAGCCTCAAGATGATTGTCAATCTTCACCAAGGCATTGAGCGCCTGGATGATGAAAAAATCACCATGCTCAAAAAAGCCCTTGATGCATGGGTACCTGATAATGCAGAAGCGCCCCCTACATCAGAAAACCCTCACACACCCCTTGCACCCGAACCTTCGCCCTTAGCAGAAACATGGATAGGCAGCAAGCCAGCAGAGGACACAGATAGCATCCATGCCCCCCTGTTGTCTGGTGACGATGAAGCTGAATCCGAGGCGAGTGAATTCTCTGGTGACGATCTTGATGAAGAATATAATCCTAGACCGAGGCGCTCATCTTCAGTATCAAGCCGCATTTATGAACAAATTTATGGGCGTGCCTATGGATTCTGGCAAAAAACCTATCACTGGTTTTTAGGCAGGCCTGTCCCCACGCGTCTAGCAAACAGGGTGAGGCACATCATGAAAGATCCACACGCGCCTGATAACGAATCAACCGAATGAACACCTCTCCATGAGAAGGCACGGGTAAAAGATGAACGTGGCGGAGAGAGAGGGATTCGAACCCTCGATACGTTGCCGTATACACGATTTCCAATCGTGCGCCTTCGACCGCTCGGCCACCTCTCCTTACTCTTAAGGGTAATCTCTGTGACCAAGAAACACAAGAACACATCTTCATGCCTCATCGTTCGCGCCCCAAGAAGAGGACATCCTAAAACAGGACCTTGAGAGGCTAAGACGTCCCCTTGGCTGGTGTTTTGTCAAAAGCAAGGCGATTGTCTTTTATGACGCCCACAAAGTGGTCACCCTCTTTCAGCTCCCCTTGCAGCACCATTTCTGAAAAAGGGTTACGCACATGCACCTGCAACGCACGTTTGAGAGGTCGGGCCCCATAGGCCGGCTCATACCCTTGATCAGCAATCCATGTGCGTGCTTCGGGTGACAGCTCGAGGGTGACGCCCTTGTCTTTCAAAAGCGTCACGATGTGCTGAAGCTGGATATCCACCACAGCGTCCATATCTTTCCGTTGGAGACGATGGAAGATCAAAATATCATCTAACCGATTCAAAAACTCGGGCCTGAATGTTTGGCGCACACTCTCCATCACACCTTTACGTATGGCTTCAGAAATGGCATCCCCTTCAGGCACATCAGCCAGCAAGTGACTACCAAGGTTTGAGGTGAGTAAAATCACCGTGTTTTTAAAATCCACCACATGACCTTGGCTGTCTGTCAGGCGCCCGTCATCAAGCACCTGCAACAAAATATTAAACACATCAGGATGTGCTTTTTCCACCTCATCAAACAAAATCACCTGATAGGGGCGTCGACGCACGGCCTCTGTTAACGTGCCGCCTTCTTCATACCCCACATACCCTGGTGGCGCGCCCACCAAGCGAGATGCTGCATGCTTTTCCATGTATTCCGACATATCCACCCGCAACAAGGCCCCTTCATCATTAAAAAGAAAGGCGGCTAACGCTTTGGCAAGCTCGGTCTTTCCCACCCCGGTGGGGCCTAAAAACAAAAAGGAGCCAAGGGGACGGTTCGGATCTGCCAGGCCTGCACGCGACCTTCGGATGGCCTGACTAACTGCCACAATGGCCTCGTCTTGACCCACCACACGTTTTTTCAATGTGTCTTCCATGGTTAACAGCTTGTCTTGCTCGCCAGAAAGCATTTTGTCCACAGGAATGCCCGTCCATTTGGACACCACAGCCGCAATATCACGAGGGTGGATGACCTCTTTCAACAGAGCCGTCTCTTGCTCACGTTCAGAGTTTTTGAGTTTGGCCTCAAGATCAGGAATGGTGCTATACAAAAGCTCGCTGGCTTTGGTCAAATCCCCCTCCCGCTGCACCCGTGCTAAATCGTAACGCGCTTTCTCCAGTGACTCCTTCAGGGACTGAATCTGACCAATCTGCGCTTTTTCTTCTTGCCATTCAGCGGTCATTTTTTTGATCTTAGGCTCGAGATCTGCAATGTCGTCATTTAACGCAGCCAACCTCTTTTCAGATGCAACATCTTTTTCCTTTTTCAGGGCCTCATGTTCAATTTTGAGGTGAATCAGCTGACGCTCAAGGCGATCCAGGGCCTCAGGCTTTGAGTGCACCGACATTTTCAAACGAGATGCTGCTTCGTCCATAAGATCAATAGCCTTGTCAGGCAAAAAGCGGCCTTGAATATAACGCGCTGAAAGACGCGCAGCAGCCACAAGGGCACTGTCGGAAATGCGCACGCCGTGATGAAGCTCATATTTTTCTTTTAGCCCCCGCAAAATGGAAATCGCCGCCTCAATGCTGGGCTCATCCACATACACAGTCTGAAAGCGCCTAGCCAGGGCGGCATCTTTTTCGATATATTGCCTATATTCATCCAAGGTTGTGGCGCCAATACAATGGAGCTCACCCCGGGCCAGCGATGGCTTAAGCATATTGGACGCATCCATGGCCCCATCTGTTTTACCTGCTCCAATCAACGTGTGCAATTCATCAATAAAGAGAATCATCGTACCATCGCTTTTTTTGATCGCCGTCAACACCGCCTTAAGACGCTCTTCAAATTCACCACGAAATTTGGCCCCCGCAATCAATGCCCCCATATCAAGAGAAACCAGCGTGATGTCACGCAACGTGTCAGGCACATCGCCCTGCACAATTCTCTGGGCCAACCCTTCCACAATCGCCGTTTTCCCCACACCAGGATCACCAATAAGAACGGGGTTATTTTTGGTGCGCCGCAATAACACCTGAATGGTGCGCCTGATTTCCTCATCCCGGCCAATAACAGGATCCAAACGCCCCTCACGGGCCATATCTGTGAGATTGGTTCCGTATTTGTTGAGTGCATCATAGGTTGACTCTGCATTTTCTGACGACACGTTCGCACCTCCTCTCATTTGCTTTAGGAATGTTTCTGTTTTTTCCGGCGTCAACCCCACGCGCTGCAACACCTCTTGCGCAGGGCTCGGCACACACAAAAGCGCCAAAAACAGGGTATCAAGACTGATATAGTCATCACCATTTTTTTTAGCCAGCACCCCTGCCTCTTTCAACACATGGGCAAGCGAGGATGACATATACACGGTGTCGCCCTCACCCTGAACAGAGGGCAAGGCGTTAAGCTCTTTTTGCGTAAGCTTGGATAGATGAGTCACATATGCCGACTCATGATGACACAAAGAACCCACTAAGGCGTCTTCACTGTCTATGAAGGATTGGAGGAGGTGAATAGGCACAAGATGCTGGTGCTTCAAACGAGAGGCGATCAGATGTGCACCTTCCACAATAGCACGGGCCCTTGATGTCATCGGCTCCACAGACAATTATCCTTTAACGCACAAGACTACGTTGATTTTAATCGATTTCTTGTTTCTTTTTAAAGGTTTTTTTCACCACTCGCTTCGCAGGAGGGCCCATCTTTGCCGCGGGTGATCTATCTGCTTTTTCTTGATCTCCTGTGTCTGACGCAGCCGCGTCCCCTGTCACAAAGGACGGCAGGGTATCCGAAGCTTTTTCCTCCTCATGAGAGGAGGCTTCAAATGAAGCGTGTTCCTCTTTCTCTTGAGAAGCCATGCCCTGATCACCACCATGAGAGTTTCGCACTTGGGGTTTTGGACCCCTTAAACTGGCACTCAACCGCCTGTAATGTTCGGCATATTGAAAAAATGTCTCGGCTTCGATCAGATCTCGCTGCGAAAGGGCATCTTTGCCCAAAGACATATACCGATCTGTCAACTGTTGCGCACTGCCCCGCATTTTGCCGTTTGGACCGACGCTTTCCAAAACACTGTCCCGAGAAAAACGTCCGCTACGATGACTTTGTCCACTCCTACGCATAGACACACACTACTCCAGATAATTTTGAGAAATCCCAACCGCAGCGGTCAGTGTAACAGAAAAACCGCAATCAAGAAACCCCTCCGCGCAAAGCCGCGCCCACCATATTTATGCATCAAACTCAACCCCTTTCAAGCAATTCATGACTTTATGCGCTGTTTTTGCTATGTATGAAACATAATATAAAAAATAGATGAATAGGGAGCATTTGGTGTACTATTTTTTTACGCTTGCCTTACTGGCTTTTTCATTGCACGCCACGTTTTTGTGGGCGGCCCCCAAAAAGGCGTGTCCTGCTAACTGTCACAATCATTGCTTAGAGCACAATATCGCTTGTCGCACCTCTGGCGGCACACACTGTGGACCAGATTATCAACACTGCGTGAAAGAGTGTGAAGCTTGTCATCGCCATCAAGAAACACAAAAACCTAAAAAATCCTTTTAAGATGCTCTGTCCTTTGCTATAGAACCCTCATGGTTGATCACATTGACGTTGCCATTATTGGGGGTGGCCCTGGCGGTTACAGTGCCGCCATCAGGGCTGCAGAGCTGGGTTTGAGCGCGCTGTGCGTTGAGCGTGAGGCGTGGGGAGGTACGTGCCTTCATCGTGGATGCATTCCGTCCAAAGCCTTGTTGCATCAGGCCCACGTTTTTTCTGAAGCACGCAGCCTCTCTGCCCATGGCGTCAAGGTGGAAGGGACGCCGACGCCCTCATCGCTACACAACGCCAAAAAGAAAGATATTGAGAACCTCCATAAGGGGCTCCACAGCCTTATGACAAGCAAAGGGGTCACCCTGATGCACGGTGAAGGGCGCATTGAGAGGGCACAAAAACTGTGTGTCATCGCAAATGAAAAAAAAACATCCATTCGGGTCAATAAAGCCATCATCCTGGCCACAGGCTCAACGCCTTTTGTGCCTAAAAATGTGAGCCTTGGAGACCACGTTTTATCCTCTGACGAGCTTTTATCTTTGGATCAAACCCCTCCCAGCCTCGTGATTGTGGGTGGCGGCTATATTGGCCTTGAGTTGGGCCTTTTTTGGGCGCGCATGGGGTCTTCGGTCACAATTTTAGAGGCGCAGTCCCGCCTTCTCCCCACATTTGATGACGAGATTGTGCACGTGTTAACCCAATCACTTCTGGCCGAGGGCCTCCGCCTTGTGTTTGACACATCCATGGTATCCATAGAAAGAACAAAGAAAGGCGCATGCGTCCATGCCCAGTGCCGCGGCAACCCTGTGATGTATGAGGCGCATGATGTGGCGCTCGCGCTGGGACGTAAACCTTTGCTTGAGGACAGCACATGTGGCCCGCTCTCCCTCACCCGTGATGAACAGGGGCGCGTTATGGTCAATGACACTTTTGAAACCAGCTGCCCCGGTGTGTATGCCATTGGCGATCTTATTCGAGGGCCCATGCTGGCTCACAAGGCTGAAAAAGAAGGACGCACCCTCATAGAAAGACTGTGTGGCCAGCCCAGCCAAATCAATGAAGCGCTGATCCCTTCCGTCATCTATACAGACCCGCAAATTGCTTCCGTCGGGTTGACGGCGCAAGAGCTCAAAAAGCTCGGGATCCCCTTTGTGCGTGGCAAAGCTTTTTTTGCGGCCAATGGGCGTGCGTTGGCAACAGGTCATCGTGATGGGTTGCTGATGATGTTGGCACACCCTCAAACCCACCATATTCTTGGCATTCATATTGTGGGCGCGCATGCGGAAACCCTGATCGGGGAAGGCATCCTGGCCATGAGCATGCAGGCAGGGGTGGGCGATATGGCCACCGCTCTTCACGCACACCCTACATTCAGTGAACTATATAAGGACGCAGCGCGCCACCTGTCTTCACAGCACCTATCTTGATCACATGTCCCCAGACATGCCCAGTACAAGACGTGCCATGTTTCAGATGACCACCAGCATGGTGTTCGCCCCTTTTGTCATCTTTATCTTGTCAAAGGCCGCAATTTTTTCGACAATGCTTTTCAAAAGAAGGATAAGCACGCTTTATGTTCGGCAAGCACCATCACAAAACGGCCTTGCAGGGGTTCATCATCGGTGTAGCCTTTCTCTCTTCTGTGCAGTGTTTTGCCCACTTTTTTCCCCCTTTTCATACCCAGGCCAAGCAAGCCATTTTGTATGATATGGCGTCAGACATGGTGTTGTTTGAAAAGAAGGCTGATGAACGCATGGTGCCCTCTTCCATGACAAAGGCCCTTTTTGTCTATATTGTGTTTGAGAAAATGGCACAAGGCGACCTCTCTCCCCACACCTCTTTTCGTGTAAGCAAGCGCGCCCGCAGTATGCAAGGCTCACGCATGTTTCTTGAAAAAGGAAGCGCAATCCAGGCCTCGGATCTTGTGCGCGGCATCATTGTCACTTCAGGAAACGATGCCTGCATCACCCTGGAGGAAGGGTTGTTTCCCATCCCTGAGTTAGCTGTCCAATTCATGAATCAGACGGCGCAAAAATTGGGCCTTCAGCAAAGCTTTTTTGTCAACACAACGGGCTGGCCTGATCAACGCCACTATTCCACTGCGCGGGACATCCTAACCGTCGGCATTCGCACCATTCGTGACTTCCCAGGCTATTATGCAGAGTATTATGGTCAAAAACGTCTCAAACATAACAAAATCACCCAATATAACCGCAACCCCCTTGTGCATAGAGACATGGGGGATGGTCTCAAAACCGGCCTTACCGAAAAGGGAGGCTATGGCCTTTTAGGATCATCCAAACAAAAAGGACGACGCCTTGTGTTTGTTGTCAATGGCCTCAAAAGTGAAACAGCCCGAGCGCTCACCTCTTTTTCTTTGATCAAATGGGGCTTTGAGCATTTTCGGATCAAACGTATTTTTTCGGCCGGTGATGTTGTGGGGAAGGTCTTTATTCCTCAAGCCCGACAGGACGCCATTCCTGTCATGACCAACAAAGATATTAATGTTACCTATCCCAAAGGTTTTGAAAAGGAAATCAAAACAAAAATAGAAACCCATGATGTCAAAGCCCCCCTCACAAAGGGCACCCAGGTGGCTTCGCTCGTGATTTATTCTCCGGGATTAACACCCGCACGCACGCCCCTCTTTTGTCAGCATGATGTGCGCGAAATCTCTTTTTTCCAAAAAACCTTGCAGGCCATCAAAACCTTTTTGCTGTCTTGGTTTAAGGTGTAAAAGGTGATCGACATGCGCCCCTCACGCACAAAAGGATGCTTCATCACCTTTGAAGGCGTGGATGGCAGCGGCAAAACCACACAAATTCATGCCCTCAGTCAACGCCTTCGTGAGCGCACCATCGACCACCTCTGCACGCGCGAGCCCGGAGGCACTCTTTTGGGCGAATCCTTAAGGGAAAAGCTTTTACATCACCCCCAAACAGCGCCTCTCACCCAAGCCTTGTTGATGGCTGCCGCGCGCCATGAGCATATTCAACACGTCATCCAGCCTGCACTTGCCAAAGGAACGTGGGTGCTTTCGGATCGCTTTATGGACTCCACCACTGTCTATCAAGGTCATGTACAAGGTGTGGATGTAGGGTTTTTAAGCGCACTCCATCAAGCCACAGTGGGAAGCGTAATCCCCGATATAACGTTTTTGATCACCCTACCCCTGACGCACCTTGAAACGCGACTCAACGCGCGTCACAAAAATCACTATGATGATCAACCTCTGGCTTTTCACGCGCGCATTCAAGAAGGCTTTGTAGCCCTGGCAGAAAAACACCTACAAAGATTTTACACCATCGATGGCAACCAACCCCCTGACCGCATAACACAAGACATATGGTGCGCTATCCAACAGCGCTTTTCCCTGAAAGAAAGTTCCTAAAAAACGTTTCCCCCAAAAGATCGGTGTAAAAAAAAGGAGGCCAAAGCCCCCCTCATTTTTGGTAACCCATCAGCTTTGCTTACGACTATTTATCTTGTAGGTTCTTATGATCTGATCTCTTTTGGATTATTCCTTGTATTGTTGTGTGTAGGTTCTCAGCCCAATTGTCTTGTACAGAGTTGACACCTCGCACACCCTCTCTCACCGTAACCCAGTTGCTGTGTACAAAATCTGCCGTCAACGCTTCTCGGTTTTGACCATAGTAAACGAGCAAATTGTTATACAGCTTCTTATGATTCGTCCACGCATTTCTAGCATGGGCATTATTATCAAAGTTAGTCTTGATCTTTTGTGCCATACGCCCTTCTAGCTTTTCTGCTGTGAAATAGTCCGTCTTATTCTTATTTTGTTTTGTAAACCCTGACTTGATGTATTCACGCACAAGCCGCTCCACATTATAAGGCATGGATTTGAGCTTCCACATGCCTACCACCTTATTACCTGAAACGGCATAGATGACGCGTCCTTCCGTGTCTTCTAATGGCTCTACAGTGGAAACCAACTTTTTATACGCTTCTGATGTTATGTGACCACCTTGAAAATCCAATTCAGATGAAGAAAGTGTCATAGGACGGTCCATTTCTGTAACATCCAGACCAAAACTTTTCAGCGTTTCTAAAGCCTCTTTGGGGGCCAGTGCAGAAAGACCTTCTGTTGAAGGTTTTTGCGCGGTCATGCCCACAAATTTAAAATAATCTCCTGCTTTCTCTTGCTTTTCAAGGTGCTCATCACCTTCTAAAATAGCTTCTGCAACCAAAGCACACTTGGATTTGCGTAAATAAGCTTTGATATCCTCCTTTTTTGTCTCTTTTCGGCCAAGAAGAGCTTCCCACATCTTGGCATACCTTTGAAGGTAGCCATAAAGAGGAAATTCACCTTGAGCATTTTTTTCCATAACGTTGTAGGCCGTATTATTACAGTCTTCTGTTATATATCCGTCGCGCACGATGAACGATTTCTTTTTTGTGGAAAAACACCAAAAAAGCTGATCATCCTTTTCAAAAGCACTGATATGTGCTGAACTTCCTCCCTCTTTTTTCATGGGATAGATCTCAACATCACCGTCAACTGGAGACAGATAGTCATTCCAATGATAGGTAAACTTTCGGAAAGATGAGGCTTGATGCAAAACCTTACCGTCTTTATCCTTGATCTCCACAAAGCCACGCGGCATATCTTCCCAGAGGCTTTTGTTCAAGTACAGATCATCTTCGCCAAATTCAATTTTAGCTGACGTCTTATCATGTGAGTAAGACAATGCTAATTTTCTTTGAGGGTTGACATTCACAATAAAAAATGTATTTTCACCGAATGTCACTTCTACATAACTCGTTTTCTTGAGTAAAGTTTGATTAAGATCTCCCATATGTGCACGTGCTTCTTTCTTCATATCTTCACGCACTAACTCTTTGAACGTGTCTTTTAAGATTTTTTGCGTTTCTGAACTTTGCCCTTGCATTGAGGCGCTTAAGCAAGAAGCTGCTTCCATATATTTCTTTTGATCTTCAACCCTGGTCCTTTTGGCCCCTATCTCAACAAGCTTTGCTTCCAATCTCTTCTTGTCTTTCTCTGAAAGAGACGTAAGCTTTTTACCACTTGTTAGATAGTGATTTTGAAAGTCTTCTTTAGACAGTCCTGGGTTACCCAAAGCGATGTGTACACCGCACGGAGCTGTCAAAAAAAGGGAGCACCCCAACAGAACCCACAGGTTTTTTTTTGTATGAAACGTTTTCTTTAAAACCATCAAAACAACCTTTCGAAAAATATGCATAGTACAATAAAAACAATGTGTAATTGTGACTTTTTTTTAACAATTTTTTACAGATATTCGTTAAGGTCTTGTTTTTTAATTTTTATCTAAAACAGATCTTTGTCAGCCGAAGGCATAAAGCATCTTGGTGATCCAAAAATAAAACGGGATGCCCGCAATGATGTTAAATGGGAAAGTCACGCCCAAGCTTAGGGGCATGTAAAGAGAAGGGCTAGCTTCGGGCAGCGCGATTTTAAGGCACGCCGGCACCGCAATATAAGACGAGCTGGCGCATAAAATACCAAACAAAAAGGCCGTGCCTTGATCAAACCCCATCAGCCAACATAATGTAATGCCCACACACGCCCCCACAACAGGCATATAGATGCCAAAGGCAAAAAGAGAGGGGGTGATTTTCTTCATTTCATGAAATTTATGTGCCACTGACAAGCCCATTTCCAGCAGAAAAAGTGACAAAACGCCTTGAAAAGGATCCCCGTAAAAAGCTTTGATCTTGGTAAACCCCGCCGAGCCCGTGATCGACCCAATCAAAAAAGAGCCCAACAACAGCACAATAGGCCCACTGGAGAACACTTCCCGCAAAAGCTTTTTGTTCATCGACGTCGAAAAGGTTTTGGTGTGATCTTTCCGCGCCATAAAGAGGCCTGAGAAAATTGCCGGCGCCTCCATCAGCGACAACACCGCCACAAGACTGGTGGCATAAGGGATATGATAGCGCTCACAAAACGAAGCTGCGGTGATAAACGTCACCACACTGACAGAGCCATAGTGGGCAGAAACAGCCGCCGCATCTTTTTGCGACAAATGGGTGGTCAAACGCAACAGATGAAAACTGAGAAACGGCCAGAAAGCGCTCATCCCCACGCCCATAAAAATGAGCATAAAAGCCCCCGGATTAAGGGGATTTTCCACAAAAGCCGCGCCGCCTTTCAAGCCAATGGCCACCATCAAATAAACGGATAATCCAAAAACCATGCCTTTGGGAAACTGAAAGTCTGCACGAACAAGCCCCACGCCCACACCCAGGAAGAACAGCAGCGAAACCGGCGTCAAAAGGTTATTCAACAACGTCCATTCAAACACCATGCATCAAGCTCCTTACATTCAACGGCCGCGGCAAAGACCTACCGTGTCTAGGGCGCGCTCCCTTGGCTATCCCGTCTTTTTACCACGAGTTGTCTGCGGTGACTATCCCTAGGTGCTGGCCCCTTAGGTGCTGCCCTCTTTACCGCCACAAGCCTTCCCTTGGTGAAACTCTTTCAGATGTTGTGAAATCATGCCACCCATCAGATCTCTTAAAAGATGACGCGTATGAGAAGCTGGCACGACATTGCCATCTTTGCCATGGGCAACAGGCAAGGTCAGAGGGGGTGAAGCCCCTGCCACATGCAGCACACGGTGGCTCCCTTTCATGCATTCTTTCATATCTATATGAGGACTGCTTTGCAAAAGGGTGTTTACCAGCGTGATGGTGTCTTTGTATTTTACGGTTGTGCGGTTTTCCAGTTTTTTGAGTAACGCACGACCGGTGCCCTTAATGGCCGCAATTTTTGCCTGAAGCTCTTTTCCTGCCTCAGTTTCACCAGGTGGCACATCCTGAGTTTCGGCAAGCTTTGGCACAGCAGCTTTTTTGCCCTTTTTACCGCCTCTTTTCTTTTTGCCAGGCTTGCCCGACACCTGGCCACCAACAACGGCCTCTCTCCGTTTTTCTTGCTCCTCACGGATGCGCTGTGCATAGTCTGCACGAAGGCGTGCTTCTTCTTGATCTGCAAGCTCTTCGATAAGCTCTGCCTCCAATGCACCTATGGTCTCTTCAACCGTTGTTCTGGTTTCTGCTTCAAGCCATGTCAGCATAGGATGCAGTTTTTCGTTACGCGACGCCTCTTCTTGCCATGCACGTAACAACAACAATTGAACCATCTTGTCTTCTTGAGGATTGTGGATCTTGAGAGGAATCACCATCTCCCCCATACTGATAGACGGCCCATCCAAGGTGCCCTCCCCATGTTCAAATATAAACCTTGCGAAAGGATTTGTTGGAAGTTCATGCACAGACAGGGTCTCACGCATCACTTTGTGGGTGGCTTGAAAGGGTTGATAACCTTGCGCTAATAAAAGGTCTGGCACCTCAGCCCCCAGATAAAAGGTGTAACGCAGCGCATAGGGAAGACTTTTGTCTGCGTGATAGGCAGGATCTTTTTGTAAATCTTCTAAACGCAAATGAAGGCAAAAATCTTCTGTCAGCTGGTCATCATGAAGATGGTATGTCTTCATTTTGCTTGTGTCGCCTTGGGGCGCCCATGTGCTGTCTATATACACAGGGGCATCTGGTTTGAAACAATAGGTATCGTATCCATCCTGATCTTTGAAAAAAGACAATGGGTCTGTCCATCAGAACGCTTCACGATCTGCCAAGAGGCGGCTGGATCCATTTTTTCGTGCCTCGCAAGTGCGATTGCCACTTGATTCGCCAACACACGCATAGGCACCTCAACATTTTCTTGATCTCTCTTCCATGCGTCTTGCCTTTTTTGAACCTCAGATGCAGACAAGCCCGTGACACCCTTGTGGACAACTCTGCGCAGTATTTGGTGTGCTGCACGTATTGTGATGAAAGGTTTGAAAATATGCTGTTCAGGGTCTAGCGACATGATCTTTTTTGGTTTTTTGAGGCAATCTACAAGAATGTTCACACTATTAAAAATGGCTTTGATGGTCTCAGGATCATGAGGGATCTCGGAAAGCAAGGTGTCATCATGGAAAAATGTTCTCAAACTTGCCTTCATCGCTTCTGTCAAGCGCTCGGGTAATGGAGATCTATGAGAGGCACCCTCACCAGAACATAATGGCACCACAGCTGTGTCCGCGCGGGCCGGATCTTGATAGGGGGGATCAGAGGCCTTAAGGACCGATATGACCGGGCCCATACACATCAGCAAACAAAGCGACAGGGGAAGAGAAAAAAAGCGAAGGGGATGCGCATGCATGGCCAGCATAAGATCACCTTAAAAGAAAGATTATTGCGATATTAAACAACGATTATGTCTATTTGTCAAGTTTTGCTGGTTTATCAACGGGTTCGGAACGAAAGGCCGCAGGCCTTTTTCATGCAAAACGTGTGGTGCCCCCAGGGAGACTCGAACTCCCACATCCGAAGATAACAGATTTTGAGTCTGCCGCGTCTACCAGTTCCGCCACAGGGGCTCCTTTTTTGAGTTCACCAGAACTGCGTCTAAAGGTCAAGAATGGAAGGGGCGCCCCACAAATTTTTCTCTCGTTAAGGCCGCAGCAAACAAAGGGGGAAATAATGGAGGGCACCAAAGGAGGGGGTCATGCAAACAACACAAAACATGCAAGGCAGACAGTCTTTGCAAAATGTGATGACACCTCAACTGCAAGAAGCTATTCGCATTTTGCAACTGTCTTATGAAGAGTTGGTGCCCTTTATCGACCAACAACTGACCCTCAACCCATTCTTGTCAGAGCCTGAGGAAGATGCCTTTCTTGAAGACAGCTATGATGATATGGCAGATCCTTTCTCGCACAAAACCTCAGACAATAACCTTGAACCTTATGATACGATTCCTCTCCCACCCAAAAATCTGCATACCCACCTGACCAGCCAGATCAATATTATGTTTTCTGACGAAACAGAGAAAGATGTGGCCCTTTATATTGTGGCCATCTTAGAGCCAACGGGTTATCTCAAAAAAGAACCTTCAGAAATTGCACACGCCATGCACAAACCGCTCAAAGTGGTTCATCATGTGATTGAGAAAATGAAAAAGTGTGACCCAACAGGCATTTGCGCCGCTACGCTCGAAGAATGTCTCAAATTGCAGCTCATCGAAAGAGAACTTTTTACGCCCGCGTTTGAAACGCTCCTCAACAAAATTGCCTCGTTTACGTCAGGCAAAATCAAGCAAGGCGCCCTTGAAAAGGCCTGTGGCGTCGATACACAAACATTATCCGAAATGTTGCATGTGATGCGCACGCTTGATCCCTATCCTGGCTCTCAGTTCCACCATGAATCCACGCCTTATATTGTGCCTGAAGTGTATGTATACATGAACAAAAAAACCAATACATGGGATGTTAATTTTGTGCCCCATCTGAGGCGTCAAGTTCTCTTTGACAGTCAGTATTATAAAAAAATCAAAAGTCAAACCAAAGGATCACAGGACAGGCGCTATCTTTCCCAACAACTCAATCACGCGACCTGGCTTTGTAAGGCGTTGTCACAAAGAAGCCAAACGCTTCTTTCGGTCAGTCAAGAAATTGTGAGAAGGCAGCAAAACTTTTTTTACCATGGCGTCACGTCACTGACACCCCTTACCCTCAAAGACATTGCACAGCCTGTGGGCATTCACGAAAGCACCGTGAGTCGGATTACCTCAGGAAAATATATGTCAACGCCCCACGGTATTTTTGAACTCAAATACTTCTTTACCTCTAGTTTTGAAAATGTGCGCGGCCGAGCCATTTCTTCGGAAAGTCTCAAAAACACGATTCATCAACTGATTCTCAACGAAAATCCTGAAAAACCACTCTCTGACCTTGTGATCACAGAAATTTTGAACACCCAAAGCATTCCCATTGCAAGGCGTACGGTGGCAAAATATAGAGAAGCGCTTAACGTGCCGCCCTCTTTTCAGCGCAAGCGCAACCGTCACTTTAAGGCATTGAGCCCTGACACACGAAAAAAAAGAGGCACCACCTGTAGCGGCGACGTGTGAAACGTTTGCGCCTCTTCCACGGCCTGACGGCACTGCGCCAAAAATAGCGCCCACCCTTCAGGCGACAAACGACCCGCAATCGCTTGCGCAGAGGCATCTGTGTTGTCTTGGGTGTGCACACCAATCAACAGAGAGGAAAGGAAATGCTCAAAATGCTCAAACAGCCACGATAGCTCTTGAGATAACCAAAATCCTTGATGAGCCGGTAAAAATGGTGACTCAAAATCTGGGTGATCCGGCGGCAAAAGGCCCTTTTTCAAGAGCGCATGATAAAAAACAACATGGCGGATCTGATCATCCTCCAACAAGGCAAGGGCTTTGCCTAAACACCCCTTCGACAAACGATAGAGATTTTTCACATCTACATCAGGCATTTTGACGTGATGCACACGACACACATCTGGCCACGTTTGCAAAAACACATCCTCAGACAGGGGGCGCAGATGTATTTTCTGACACCTGGAAAGGAGCGGCGCTGACAAAGGACCCAGAGTGTGAGCGGTGAGAAAAAAAACAGTGCGCGAAGGTGGTTCTTCAATAATTTTTAAAAGCGCACTTTGTGCCGCATAAGAGAGGCTATCCATGCGCGGCATCAACACAAATTGCCAGGCTTGGGGCACAACGCGCACAGATCTTAAATGTGCATGCATAAGCTGCACGGCCTTCATGGTTTGTCCCGCGGCCACAAAAAAAGAAGGCAAAACGCCTTGGTGCATTTGATGGGCATGCTGAAACCAAGACTGCGAATCTGTTGTGGCCTTGATGTGCTCCCACACACACTGCCGCACCCACGTTTTTTTGCCCACACCTTGCGGCCCTAACACCAAAAAAGCACCCCTGTCCTTGGGTGAGCGCAAAAAACACTTCATCATCTCAAGATGTGTTTCATGCCCCACGCAAAAAGGAAAGATGTTGTCTTGCATGCTATGCTTAACGGGCGCGACCTTTGTACTAGCTTACCCTGTTTTTGGGTGATCACAAAGAAAAGCTTTGTAGGCACTATGGGCCATAAGCGCATCATGGCTGCCCACATAGGCTCTTTGTTTATGTAAGAAAACCACATGATCCATGGCCTCAAGCCAGGCTGCATCCCGCGTCACAAGAAAAACTGTCTTGTGTGAAGTGGGACCAAGAAATTGTTGCCTGATGATCAACGGACAATAGGACGTGAAGGTGCCATCATCAAGAAACAACAGATGAGGATCTTTGATTAAGACACGCGTCCAGAAGATAAACAGTTTTTGCGTGTAAGATAAATTAGACCCCCCGGGCAACAAAACCGTATCTAGCCCCTTATCAAAAGAAAGAAGCAATGCTGGATCCAGCGCATTCACTATCCCATGCAAGACGTTTTCACCAAACGCAGCATCAAAAAGCATATTTTCTTTCAGCGTGCCTGAAAAAAGGGGGATATCGTCATTTAAAAAGCTTACGCATGAACGCCACACCACATCCTTGTGCAAAAGACAAGGATCATACCCACCCACATTCACAATGCCTGACGAAGGCCTGTAGCTGCCTGCCATCAGATGAAGCAGCGTTGTTTTCCCTGAAATGGGGGGGCCCACAATCCCCACTTTATCTCCTGCCCGGAAAGAGGCATTGAGATTATCAAGAATGAGATGGTCACCTGAGCGAAAGGATACCTGCTGCCATGTCACATGGCCATTGCCCACAAACAGGGATGGCTGAATCTTGATTTGCGGCATATTGAGGAGCTTGACCAACCGTTTGAGTGCACCTGATGATTGAATCATTTCAATAAAATTTTCTGTCAAACTGGTGACATACCCCATCACCGTGGTGGCATAGAAAAAATAGGACGCCAGCTGCCCGTAGGATAATTTTTTTTCATAAATTTCCTCAAACCCAAAGGCAAAGGAAGAAGCAATGGCCAAAAACCCGATAAATGAGGTGAGGGCAATACTTTTCAAACGTCCCACCACTTGAACAATGCCGACATGAAGAGAGTTTTGTGAAATATGGGTAAATCGCTGGGTTAAGGTGGCCAACGAAAAAAATTTGAGCGAAAAACCATAGCGCACAAAGAGCTCCATGTGTGAGCCTATATCTGTCAGCGTTTTTTGATAAGCTTGAAAAATAGCCGACAACATGGGGCGAAAATAAATTGACACCACCACCATTACGACAATCCAAAACATAAAAAAGAGGGTGAGGTCTTTGTTAATAAGAAACAAAAAAAAGGTGGATCCAGCAGTAATAAAGATGTTACGAAGCGCCAGGGGCAAGCCGTTGCTTAGCGCTGTCTCTAAAATGGCCTTATCATTGTTAAACCGCGTATTAAAATCTGAGGCGCTGAGTTTGCGGATGTGCAACGCAGGGCAATGCAAAAATTTTTCAAAAATATGCACACGGACATCTGAGAACACTTTTTCACTCACCCACGTCAACAAATAAATACGCACATAGCTCGCCACAAAAAAAACAAAGGCAAGGGAAATCAGCAGCACAAAAATATCAAAGACAAGAAAACCAACATGCGCATCAGCCTCTTGGTAATGATCCATCATCACACGCAATCCATAACCAAAATAAAGAAAACTCACGGCAGACAAAAAAATCATACCCAACACATAAAAACAGGTTCGTTTATAAGGTTGCCATAAAAACCGCGCAAGAAATCTGGGAACCGTTAACGATGGTTTGCCAAGGGTGTGCACACAGAAAACCGGCAACAAGGATCAGACGTCTCTATGCAAAAAGGTTTCCACTTTTGATTCTCAACAACAGCGCAAAAAGGGGGAAGGAGGCAAGCCATACAAACGCCCACCCCTGCAAACAACGTGACACACAACTGGTGATGTGGAGAAGGGTATAAACCGCGTTTGGTGGAGCCAAGCGGGATCGAACCGCTGACCTCTACAATGCCATTGTAGCGCTCTCCCAGCTGAGCTATGGCCCCACGCTCCTTCCAAGGCTACAAAAGGGCTGTGGGATTTGCAAGGAAAATCCTTAGACGCCCGCCTTGGGACTTGCCATGGCCTCTACCTGGATCCAACGGTTAAAATCTTTTTCAGAAACATAACCCAGCTGACGATTGGCCTCTTGGAGAGAACAGTTATGGTCAAAGGCATAGCGGGCCATACGCGCAGCTTTATCATACCCAATATGCGGTGTGAGGGCGGTCACCAGCATCAGTGAATTGTGCACATGACGATTGATTTGATCTTGCTGCAAGGTGATCCCCTCAAGGCAATACTGGCGCAGATTGTTCATGCCATTGGCCAACAGGGTGATCATGTCAAACATGTGAGATACGATAAGCGGCTTCATCACATTGAGCTGAAGCTGCCCTGACGCGCCTGCTTGTGCGACAATAGAAGACAGGCCTTGCACGTGCACACAAATCATCAGCAAAGATTCAATGTGTGTGGGGTTGACCTTACCGGGCATGATGGATGATCCGGGTTCATTTTGTGGCAACACAAACTCACCCAAACCCGCCCGCGGCCCTGAAGATAATAAACGAAGATCCTGCCCCATTTTCAATAAATCCCCCGCCAGCAAAGAAAAAGCGTGCCCCAAAAAAACAATGGCGTCATGCATAGACATCAGAGAAAAAGGCGCTGGGTGCGTTGTGAAAGAGGTGTGTAGGAGACGAGATAGATGGTCCGCAAAAAGGGAAGCAAACTGAGGGTGCGCGTTAAGCCCCGTCCCCACGGCCGTGCCGCCCTGAGGCAAACAGGTAAGATCTTGAACACAATGCATGATGCGCTTTTGAGACACTTCACACGTGTCCACAAACGCACCCCACTCATCACCCACCATCAACGGTGCTGCGTCTTGCAGGTGCGTGCGCCCCATTTTGACCACAGATGCTCCTTTGTTTTGCTGATCCTTCAACGCATGAATCAGCGATGCAAGCGCAGGCAGCAAGATGTCATGCACACCCCCCCAAAGGGCCACATGCATGGCTGTGCCAAAGGTATCGTTGGTGGATTGACCCATGTTGACATGATCGTTGGGGTGCACAGGCGCTTTTTGCCCCAAGGCCTGACCGCACTTTTCACTGGCTCTGTTGGCAATCACCTCGTTCACATTCATGTGTGTGGCGGTGCCAGAACCTGTTTGCCATATGCCCAAAGGAAAATGATCATCCCATGTACCCTCAGCCACTTCAGAGGCCGCCTCTATGATCACCTTGGCCAGCTGAGGATCAAGCCATCCAAGCTCTTGATGGGCAAGGGCTGCGGCCTTCTTAATCCATCCAAACGCATGAATCACTTGCAAAGGCATGACCTTGTCATCAACATGAAACTGCGTGAGACATCGCTGCGTGCTGGCCCCCCAATAGCGAGAGGCGGGCACTTCTTGGGACCCGAAGCTGTCCGATTCTGTGCGCGTTGCTTCTGTTGTCTTCACCTGCAGGTCCTTTCTTGATAGAATGCTTATCGATGGTAACGAACTTCTGATGTCAAGCCTAGAGCCTTTTATGAGCACCCTTGTGATCATCCCCGCGCGCTTAGGGGCCACCCGATTGCCGCGCAAACCCCTGGCCCTTTTGGATGGCAAGCCCTTGATTCATCACGTGATCGAACAAGCGCACAAAGCCAACATTGGCCCTGTGGTGGTGGCAGTGGATAGTGATGAGCTCAAAACATGCGTGGAACAGGTCGGCGGGCACGCCATCCTCACAGATCCCTATTTACCTTCAGGGTCAGACCGAATCTATCAAGCACTGGAAATCTTTGACCCGCAAGAAACCTTCACCCACATTGTGAACATACAGGGGGATATGGCTGTGTTTCCTGCCCACAGGATCAAAGAGCTTGTAAACACAACGCATTTTGAAATCACCACGGCCGTAATTCCCCTGGACAAGGAAGAGCAGAATAACCCACACCATGTAAAAGCCGTCCTTGCGCCCGCCTCTGTGCCGGGGTGGCACCATGCATGCTATTTCAGCCGTGCACCTGTGCCTTATGGGGCCGCACCCATGTGGCACCACATGGGTGTGTATGTGTTTCGCCGCCCGATCCTTAAACGCTTTGTCTCCTTGCCGCCTTCATCCCTTGAACAGACAGAAAAGCTTGAGCAACTGCGGGCCTTAGCGCAAGGGTGGCGCATTGGGGTCAAAACCTTGCCGAAAGAACCCTGGCTCAGCATTGACACCCCCCAAGATATCCATAACGCTGAGGCTTTTTTGCAACCAAACACCCAAACCACGCCTCACACAGCTGCCCAAACGGTGGGTTAACCTGAAGCTCTGCCTATCTCACAGCGAACGCATGCGCGCCCGTTTTTCCCGTTTGTTTCTCACATATTTCTGCCAATAGCTTGGCATGTCTTGAAATAGGCCCTGACGACATAGCTCATGCAAAATTGCACGATAAGCCCCCTTAGATTCAAGATAGTCAAACGCCTCATGACGAGAGGCTGCAGAACCTGAATGCCGGCACGTCACCAACAACAAGCCATATGCTTCAGCCGTGCGACCCAAAGCCACGACGTCTTTGTAAAAGGCATGAACTCGCTTTTGCACCATCCTTTTTTGACGGGGCGAAAGACCTGGATAACGCTCTTGCACCATCAACAATAAAAAATCTCTTGCCTGCCGTGAAAACAGCAAGGCTTCGCGAATCATCAACGCAAAGGCTTTGTCAACATCGCGATCCTGTAAGACAGGCGCTGGAGATCTACCCGCAGTCTTGCCCTCTTGACCTGACATCAGCGAACACAGTAACCCTGCTCCCACCGACCCCATCTGCTGACTGACCTTGGTTAGGCGTGGATAGTCTTGCGCCAACCGCCGCCGCATTTTCTTAGCCAAAAACAGAACGTCCGATGACTGATTTCTTGCATAAGCACCCTGTGCTTCCCCGCCTTGCGTATCTCGTTCCTCTTTGCTTTGCACCCATAACGTGGACAACAAATGGGCCAGGGCTGCCTCTTCACGCACATCCACGGGCCCCTTTTTTAACACATACAGATGAACGCGCTTAAAAAGATCTTGGCTGTCCCCACCTTTGGCCCCAGACACCACACTTATCAAAACCAATAAGGAAGAAAAAAACCTTAAGATCAGCATAGATCCATGGGATTTGCTAACACTAAACACAAATCTTTTCCTTTTCGACGATAAAAGCCTCTTAACACTCTATAAAAGTTAAATTTTAATTTTTGTCAAACTTTTTTGACAAAAATGAAAAACAAAAAAGAGAAAAAATGTGAAGATCCTTTATATGAAAACAAAAAGAGCCCACGCGCGAGCTCTCTTTTTTCTTAAGAAGTCAAAACTATCTCTTCTCATTCCTGCGTAAAGACTTTATCTATAAAAAGAAGGATCTCCCATATTTTATATGTCTTCTTCTATGTCATGCACCTCTCGCACAACACCACGTTCGGCCTTATGAATCTCTCGCCCAAGTGCACGAAACAAAGACTTTTTGTGGGGATGAGGCAACTTTTTTATGGCGGCCTTCAAGGTTTTGTCGACCTCGTGTAAGCCATGGCTGACTCCATGGTGCACCTGCCCCGCAAGCTTACCTACCTCATGTTGGGCAGCACTGTACAGTTTCTTGCCCGTATGCTGAGCCTGCCTTTGCGTCTTGTCGTAAAAATGACTCGCCTTACGCTGTGCTACGTCCCACCCATGCTGAGCTTCTTTCAAAAACATGTGATGTACATGTTGCGCATTCTGCGCAAAATCAGAGGCTGTGTGACGCATAGCCGCCATCATATGGGGAGCTGCTTTTTCACCTGTTCGAAGGGCATGACGCGCTCCTGCAGCAGCAGCTCCTATCATATCAGCATGACCTTCTGTCCTACCGTGCATCCGTCCCAGCGCATGCACCTTTGTTGCAAAAGCTTTATTGAGCGCTGGCATAACATGCTGTGTCCCTTGAGAACTGCCATAAAGGCCACTTGTACTCAGCAAAAAAGCACCAACCATCCACCCTAAATAACGTGTTGTTTTCATGATGTTTCCTTCTTTCTTCATCCTTTTTATTATGACAATCCTAAAAATGCCCTTATAAGATAATTTTCTGTTTGCAAGATAAAAAAAATCTTTAATATCAATGTTTTATTTTGTTTTTTTGGCATGCTTGTGCCTTGAGGTCATAGATTTTTGTTTTTTTTGCGCTTGTCGCGCCCAGGCGGCTTTGGCTTTTGCGATGTCTTCGTGAACCCCTTGGGAAATGGGTTTATGCGCTGCCTGCTCTCGCGCAACGCGCGCTGCCAGCTCTTTTTCCACCGCTTGATAGACCGCCTCTCTTCTTTTCTGGGCCTCACTCTTGGCGGTAGGGTGCCTGGTCGAGATGTGCCCCTTCCCATAATGCGTAGTATGGCCACCAAACCATGCCACCCGATAAAGCGAGACACCGTCGGCCACCAAAGGGCCACACGCGCCCATACAAAAAATCCAAAAAAAGCATGTGATGTGTGGCATCATCCCTGTTCCTTTCATATGCTCTTGAACCTCCAGCTTTGGTGATCATCTTTTACTCACCCTCACCCGTGACACTTACGTTTTCGATTGTGGCGTGCCATGCACGTTACACTTGCGCCCCCACATCATTGTTGTTGATGCTGATGTTCTTTGATCCACCGCTTTTTCTTTTCTTCAATCCACTGCTTTTCCTTTTTCCGATCATTTCTTCTGCTTTTGCGTGACTCCAAACCATAGGGAACCTTCTTAAACAAACCGCGCCGCGCCCAATAAAGCTTGGCTTGGGGCGATTCAGGGGTCAGCACACTTGGCATATAGGGCATCTGTTGTGCAGAGGGCATTAACTCTTCCGCCCCACCTTCTGAAGGCGACATGTTCGGGGACATCGTGTGGGCACACCCATCGTGTGGCACCCAAGCATACACAGAGCCCATCATCAAAGCGCCCATGACGCCATATAACAACCGTTGATACATGATTTCTCTCCTTTGTTGATCTTTAGGCTTTATGACCCGCATGACCATGGTTAGCAGAGGCTATGTGGCCGGTCGCGGCTTCTTCGCGGGCCTCACGCGTATTGCCTTTAGACAACGATTCCGCCAGATCCAACAGCGCACCATATTTTTCTTGCAGGCCATCCATTTTTTTCTTGGCCGCACTGTATTCTTTGATCACTTTTTCCCCACCCGGCACATGAGCCAGTGACATGGCCACTGTGCCTTTGAATTTGTCTACTTTTGCCAAGATTTTCTGACTTTTCTTCAGCTTTTGCGAAAGGTCGTACGAGGTCTCAAGTGCTTTTTTGAGCTTTGGTGAATGTTCCAACTTCTTCATCAACTTGTTACCAAATTTTTTGCTCAAGCCTGATCGCTCTGCCACCATAACGCCCACTTTGGCAATGGCCATGGGGTCACCCGACTTCACGCCCTCATAAAGGGCATGAAATTCGATCAGTTTATCCACATAAGGCTTGGCCAAAGCGCCACCCGCATTTTCGAGATAGTGGGGATTGCCTGTTTCAATGGCTTTCACCACATAAGCGCCGGCCTTGATTTGACTGGTGTAATCTTCCGTCAAAATGCCTAAGGTCACACCAGCCACACCGTGGGTGAGGTTGTTAAATTGGTCAAAAGCCTCATGAACATCTTGGGTCATTTTTTTGGCCAAGCGGATATCATGATGAATATTTTTTAATTTCACAGCCTCTTTTAGGGCCTTCACCTGGGCTTCTTGTATTTTTTGTCTGGCCGTTTTGATGCCTTTTGTTGCGTTATGTGTGGCAGCAGTGATTTGACCTTTGAGGCTTTGGAATTGATCCCCAAGATCTTCAAACCCCCCTTTCACTGCGGAAACGCCCTGATCAAAGCCTTTTTGTGTTTCATGAAACCCATGCTTAAAAGCATCACCAGTTTTGGTGAGAAACTTGGAAGTGCGGGCCCATCCATCGCTTCCATTCATTAACAACGCCGCCGTGATCATCCAATAATATGTTTTCATTGCTTCTCTCCTATCTTATCCCCCCTTCGTTCTATGCCTTGTGTGTTTTTCTTTTGCCTTTGGTGAAACGACCATCATCCCTCATCATTTTTATGCACATGCGCAAAACGACAGATCGGCCCCCGATGTATTGAGTGTGTTTTGTCTTTAAGCAGCTCCAACAAAACTGCCAGCCTTTTGGCGTCATAGTTGGGAAAAATGCTGTGCATTTTGAAGCCATGCTCCCCTTTGCGAAGCATATTGATGGTCAACGCCTTCTCATCCACCACAAGGTTGTTGGCATCTTTGGCTAACAAAGAAAAAAAATGTTTGATTTTGGCAACCTGTGGATTGTTTTTTTTGCCTTGATCTGTGGACCTCCCATAGCGAAGGCCCCGAGCCTCACCTCTAATGCCGCCATAGCCATATTTCTTATAGGCCTTATCCACTTGCTGTTGAATGCTGTCGCGCACCATAGGGTCGTTTTGGCAATACACCATGCTGACATAATAGGCCGCACTAGGGATCAACACGTCTAGATAATCTTTCTGCAGCGCTGACTGCATAAGACGTGGGTTGTTTTCCACGCTGTGTGCATGTTTTTTGGCTTTGCCTCGAAAAAGGACCACTTTTTTTGCCACCTGGTGCTCAAGGTGTTCAATATAATTGGCCGGCTTGCTAAACCCTGCAGCCCGCAATGCCTTGACAGTAATATACCCGCCCGGCCCAACCACCAACAGCTCAGGATTGCCATGTTTGAATTCATGCTTAATATGATGCAGGGCCGAGGTGGTGCCTTTGTGGACGTCTTTTGTCGTTTTCTTAGCACCATGCTTGATTGTATGTGTGATGTGACGTGTATGGTCTACCAATGAGTCAAAGGCTTTTTGGGTTTTATGGGCCCAGTGGCGTAGGTGGCCAAAGGGGTGGTGCTTGCCGTAACATGTCTGAATACCGACTCCCCCCATCAATAAACACATGATCATGAGGGCCGTTTTTTTGCTATGCATAACCGTAACAACTGACAATATATCTATATAAGACAATAATGATGTCAAGTTATTGAATTTATATTAATTTTTGACAGAAAGAATGAGGAAGAAGAGACGTCGACTATGATCTCATGAGACGATTTTATGGAAAAAAAACAATACGAATAAAAATCAATATTTTTTATCTTTATAAGACGAATTAAGGTCGGGGGGTATTCTTGTTGCCTTCCTTGTTTGTCCTAGAAAGGCGTGGGATAGCGACGTGTTTTGAGATGATAGTAGATGTGAGACGATACACCCTTCATCAGAAAAACATGTTCCTATCTTTGGTAAGTCTTGTTTCTTTGTTTTGTTCACCTGTCTTACATTTATTCATCCTTGATGGAGGAAATACTTTATGCGCAAACATACATTCCTGATGACGGCTTTGATCAGCTTATCTCTTTATAGCAATCATGCTTTGGCTCAAAACAAAAACAACCCTTTAGATGAGACCGCCATCAAAACGCTTGCCGCCAAACCTTACCAAATGGCTTGCGAAATTATTGATGCCAATGCAAAGAAAAACACACCTCACAATCCCACAGCACTCATGGACAAAGTGAGACGTGCAGGCAAAACGGATAAAGAAAAATCTGTTGCCGAATGTTTATTTGCTTACGCAGTTACACGTAGTGAAGAGATAAATTTGTTTATCAAAAATGAGGATCTTCATCTTCACCTATCCCAAAAAGGAATTTGGTTTAGCTTAAATGCGGATAGCCTGCAGCAGAAAAAGGTCATCCAAGCCTTGCAACCCATCCTTAAAAAAGGTGCATTAAAGGGGTTAGTGAGAAACAAAAAAACTTTCCTAGGATTGCGCATCAGACGATCCCCACAAAAACGAGAAGGCGATCATATCGCTTATAATGATTTGCCCAAGGCCATGGCTGTATTCCTTCACTTTGCTCAAGTAGGGAAGAATGAGCAGCTTACCTTTGAAGAAAAGCTAAGCATTGGCAAATACATGTACAGCTTTAAGGAAGAAAACCTGCCAAACGATGCCGCGTGGAGAAATATCTGCACACGCCCCACAAATGAAGGCATTTTCTCTAAGGACAGCACCAATGCCACGCCCGAAAAAATACAGGGCATGCTTAGGGATCAAAGGGGTGGGAATCAAAAAACACCTGACCAAAACACAGCTCTTGAAAACGTGAAAGATGCCCTTGTGTTTATGCAGGCACTCAGAAACCTTGAAAGAAATGGAGCTATTCAATAAAAGCGTGGCTTTCTTTCTGTGCGCCATGCGCAAGAAATCGTATCACGCTATTAAGACACAGGCGTCCCTGAGAGGTCACTTTCAGGGCGTCTTTTGTCAAAAGGATCAGCCCATGCTGTTCAAGGGTCTGGATTTTTTCATCAGATAAATCGTGATGAAACTCTTTGATTTTGATGCCTTCTGTGAGACGCAGGCCCATCATGAGTTTTTCTAAGTCATATTCCTCACACGAAAGTGGCGTCGATGTTTCTGTGCCATGACCATGCTTTTCCACAGCCTCAAGCCAGGTTTGAGGATGGCGGTATGTCACCTCACGATAACGCCCTTGCTTATAGTGTGGGCGACCATGGCTGCCTGGACCTATGCCCAATGTCGGCTGAAAGCGCCAATAGGCAAGGTTGTGCCGACTTTCTTCACCGGGGCAAGCATAATTAGAAACCTCATAACGGTTCACACCTTTTTGGTGCCAAAAAGTCTCTGTTTCCTCATCAAAAGCCACTTCTATCGCCTCTTCAGGGTAGGTCAACTCCCCCCGCACATACCGTGGATAAAAAGCAGTGCCAGGCTCAAAAGTGAGTTGATAGCATGACACGTGCGTGGGGGCAAAATCCCAGGCTTGCCTCAGCTCATGACGCCACATAGTACATGTCTGATCACGCAACCCATACATGAGATCAAAAGACATACGGGGAAAGATATCGCGCGCTTGTGCCAAGGCATTTTTTGCTTCGGCAGCGCTGTGTCCCCGGCCTAAAAAGGCAAGATGATCATCGGAAAAAGATTGAACACCCAGCGAAAGACGGCGAATGCCTGCATCATAAAAAGCTTGAAAACGACTCCTTTCAAACGTGGTTGGGTTCGCCTCCATCGTAATCTCTATGGTGTCATCAAAAGCAAAAAGCCTCTGCGCAACATCAATCAGACGAGCCACACCTTCAGGGGGCATCAATGAGGGGGTGCCGCCCCCAAAGAAAATGCTGACAAGATGGGCGGGGCAATCAAAACGCTGCGCTGCGCTTTTCATCTCTGTGATCAGTGCGCTGATAAAACGTTGTTCATCCATGTCACGGTTTACATGACTATTGAAGTCACAATAAGGACATTTGGATAAACAAAAAGGCCAATGGATATACAAAGACAGCGGCATGGGGGCAGTAAGTCTATGATGGGATGGGCTAAGGATTTGTTTTGTCATCATCTTGTTTAGTGAAAAAAAACCTTTCTCCCTCAATAACAAAAGGCACACACATTTTCATTACTTCACGAAAAAAGACAAAATGACGTGCCATGCAAGAGCATAACCCGAATTTCTCACGACTGCTGCCTTTTTACCAGAGAGAGATGACTTACCTGCTGAGAGTGGGTCAAGAATTCGCCAAAGCTTATCCACGAGCTGCACAAAGACTTGAGTTAAGTTCAAAAGGATCATCAGATCCTCATGTAGAGCGATTGCTTGAATCCTTTGCTTTTTTGACAGGCCGTTTGCAAATGGAGGTGGAGGATCACCAATCTTTCATCACCAACAGCCTGTTAAGCATTTTGTACCCCCAATTCACATCCCCTTTTCCTTCGTGCGTCATCACAAAGCTTAAACCCAAAGATGGTGCCGGTGAGCTTTTTAAAGGACGCATTGTGCCTGCACGCACCCCTCTCACCACCACATCTGAAGACGGCTCTACGTGTAAATTTCAAACCACCATGGAAAGCAAGGTTTGGCCCCTTGACGTCACACAGGTGACGTATGAACGGGCGCAACGCTATGACATTCCTGCCCATAAACTGAAAACACCTTGGCTTATTCGTGTACGTATTGAATCTACACAAGGTTCTCTTTCTTCTCTAGATGTTGACGATCTTGTTTTCTATCTTGGGGGTGATATCCTCACGGCCTTCACCCTCTTTCGATGGTTTAGCACCTATGATGTGCACCAAAACATGCCCCTCTTTTGGACGTCAGATCAGCCAGGTACCGGCATGTTAGTGGATGCTTTTTCTCCCATGGGGTTTGAGGAAAACCAAGGCATTTTACCCAAAGTGCACAACACATCCATGGCTCAGCAATGGTTATGGGATTTTTTCCATTTCCCACAAAAGTTTTTGTTTTTTAATGTCAACCAGCTCAGGCCCGTTTTCCAGAACACCCATGGCTCTTTTATTGACCTACTGTTTCCGCTGCCGCCTAACAGCTCACCTGAACAGTGGCCCCTTGTGGAACAAAACATTGCACTCGGGTGTGTGCCGGCTGTGAATTTATTCCCTAAAACATCCGAGCCTATCAAGCTTGACCACAAAAAAACACTTTATCGTTTGATTACCGATTATCGTTTTGAGGACACCACAGAAGTTTACAGCATTGAGAAAATCTCTTCTGCCACCAATCTCAACACCCCTGCTGAAACCATTGACCCTTATTTTTCTTATACACACCCCATCAAGAAAAAAAACAAGAGTGCCTTTTGGATGGGACACAGAGTCCAAACCATGCTCCCCAATACCCAGGGCACCGATATGCTCTTATCTTTTCTTGATTACCGGGTGGAAGAAGAGGACGACCAAGAAAAGGTGGTCTATGCCCATATGTTATGCACTAACAGAAATTTTGCTGAAAAAATACCTGTTCATGCCAATTTTGATGTGCAGGGAGATTTTGCAGGCCTGCATGCCATCACGCTTTTTAAGCCCACGCGCGTGGCAAAACCCAACTTATCGGGTGACGTTCAGTGGGATTTGATCAATCATCTGGGCCTTGATCATTTAGGGCTTTGCGCCCACACCAAAAGCATTATCCCCCTCAAGCGTTTGCTGAGCATTTATAACAAAGGTCATACGTCGCTTGGGTTTGCCATTGATGCCATTCAAGATATTCATTTTGAAAAAACACTCTCGGCATGGGGGGAAAAAGCCTGGCGCAGCTTTGTCCCCACCCTGATCGTTACGGTGAAGGTTGATGACCAAAAGGCCAATACCCAAGGCTTTTTTGTGCTGTGCACGATCTTAAAGGAGCTTTTCAAATCAACCAGCAGCTTCAACACATTGCTGGAAACCCGGTTGGTCGGGTTGTCAGATAACCTCATCAAATGCTGGCCTGCAGAACCATGTATCGCCCACGTTCTCTAAAAACCAAGCTTCTCAAAGCCCCCTTCACATTTGAATTTGCGCAAGCTGCTCATATCCTTAACCAACAATCCAATTCATCAGCGCGCACACCGCTTTTCTTTCGATCTGTCACCAACTTTTCACTCAGTGCAAGTGACATTCTCAGCATTAAGCCTGGCTCCTTATCCTCCCCTCATGGTCTTTTTATGACCTCCCCAGACAAAACCCAACCGACACATTCCGAGCTCATACGCACGGATATTTATGTCAACTTTTTTGGGCTTTCTGGCTCTCACGGCCCCCTTCCGCTAGCTTATACAGAAAAAATCATTCACAACACCAAACGGAAAGATACGGCTCTGAAAGATTTTTTAGATCTTTTTAATCACCGGTTGTTGTCCATCTTTTTTCGGATGAAACAAAAATTTTATCCTGTTTTAAGTTGGTCTGAGCCTCAAAAAAGTTTTATTGGTCAATCCCTTTCGGCGCTCACCAGTTATCACCCTATTAAAAAAGAACTCTTCCCAGAGCGATCTTTGCTCATGATGGCACAAGCTTTTTGGAAAAAACCACACACCCCTGAAGGCCTGTGTCGCCTATTAGCGCACCATTTTTCTGTAGCTGTACGCATCGTGCCGTTTCAAGGCGCGTGGTACAACATCCCGCCTCAAAACAGAACTTTGTTAGGAAACAAACACCGATCCATTCTCAGCAAAACCTTTGTGTTAGGGGCGCGCTCATGGTGCCAGGATCATGGCATGTTGATTTGCCTTGACATCCATGACGATGACCTTTTTTTTCACCTCTTACCGGGTGGTAAATATTATCAAGAGGTCCATCACCTGATCACCCTCTATATAGGCACGCGTTTTGACTTTTATTTGTCACTTGCGCTATCTACACCTTGTTCCACATCCCTAGGCCCACAAAAAAGACCCTGTCTTTTAGGATGGACAAGCTGGATTGGAAGAACGCACAAGAAAAAGATGACAAGTGTTGTGCGGGTCAAACCCACCCTTTCCTTCACAGACAATCAAGAATACACATCATCTATTGTGTAAAAACCGGATTGTTGATGAACCAACCAACCCCCAAGACGCAGGGCCCCTTCCGCAAACACCTCCCGGCTGAGCGCTTGATGTGACAACACAAGACGCTCATTATGCGTGACAAACGTAACCTCATGATCCCCAAACACCTCACCTTCACGCCAGGATGTCATGGTAATAGGCAACAGTTCAGACACCCCTTCTTGACTGGTGTTCTCAATGCAAGAAGTGCGGCCTTGTCTCACAGCCTCCGCTAACATTTTGGCGGTCCCCGAAGGAGCATCTTTTTTATGCTGGTGATGGCGGTCTGTAATGGTAATCTCAGCCTCGTGCCCCAAATGCGAGGCCACATGGTAAACGATTTTTTTGAGCAATGCGATGCCCAGCGATGTGTTCGCAGCATATAACAAAGGGGCTGTTGAGGCCAGGGGCTTCAACAAGTGCACAGGATCGTCCTCAAACCCCGTCACACACACAAGAAGAGGTTTTTGATGCTGAGCGGCCATTTTCACATGATCTATCACACAAGAGGCGTGGGACACATCAATGATCACCTGTGCTTTCTCAAACACATGCCTTGGGTCGGTGAAATTTTTGCTAGAGGACGGCGCAGATCGAGACCAACCACCCACCAAGGTGTAATGAGGGTTTTCTTCACATATGATTCTCAGCGCCTGCCCCATTTTTCCTGTGATGCCCAGCACCCCCACCTCAAGCGGGGAAGACGGGCCTTCTGAACTAAGCGGCCTGTGCACAACGTTCCATCCAGTGTTCGAGCCAATGGATATGATAGGCCCCCTCGTGAATCACGGGGTCTTCCACAAGACGACGATGGAGAGGAATCAACGTTGATGGCCCTGAAATGACATATTCCCCCAAGGCGCGTTTGAGACGCTGGAGACATTCCGCGCGCGTATCCCCATAAACAATAAGCTTGGCAATGAGGCTGTCATAATAGGGCGGCACCTTATACCCCTGATATAACCCACTGTCCACACGCACGTGAGGGCCACCCGGAGGCAAATATGCTTCAATCAATCCTGGCGCTGGCAAAAAGGTTTCGGGGTCTTCCGCATTAATGCGACATTCCACCGCATGCCCTTTCACCACCACATCCTCTTGCTTCAACGACAAAGAATCACCATAGGCCACTTTGATCTGCTCTTTGATCAGATCAATTCCTGTAATCATTTCTGTGACGGGATGCTCCACCTGAATACGGGTGTTCATTTCAATAAAATAAAATTCACCGTCCTCAAACAAAAATTCGAGCGTCCCAGCCCCCACATACCCCATGCGTTTCATGGCTGCCGCAGCCTTCTCAGACAAGGCTTCAACCAGAGCCCGATCAATGCCAGGAGCGGGAGCTTCTTCCCAAATTTTTTGGTGCCGCCTTTGGACTGAGCAATCACGCTCACCCAAGATCAAGACATTACCCGCCTGATCTGCCAACACTTGCAGTTCAATGTGCCGCGGCGTTTCTAAATATCTTTCTAAATACACCTCGTCAGAACCAAAGTTGGCAAGCGCCTCTGCACGTGTGAGACTGAGTGTTTTGGCCACGTCATCCCCCTGACGCACAACCCGCATGCCCTTACCGCCGCCACCATGCACAGCTTTCATCAAAAAAGGATAGCCAAGCTTTTTGACACATGAGGAAGCTTCGGAAGGAGAGGTCACATGGCCCTCGGAACCCGGGACCAGCGGCAAACCCATGTCATGAGCTGCTTGTTTGGCCTTAACCTTATGCCCCATCATCATCATGTGTGCAGGACTGGGCCCAATAAAGGTGATGCCATGGTCTTCGACCATACGCGCAAAATCAGCATTTTCTGACAAAAAGCCGACACCCGGATGAATCGCGTCTGCGTTGGTCAGCTCTGCAGCTGCTAAAATCGAGGTGGCATTGAGATAGCTCTCACGACTTAAGGCAGGTCCAATACACACACTTTCATCCGCAAGGCGCACGTGCATAGCATCCACATCGGCCATCGAGTGAACAGCGACAGAGCGAATGTTCATCTCCTTAAGGGCCCTTAAAATACGCAGGGCGATCTCACCCCTGTTGGCAATGAGCACTTTTTGAAACATCAGGATAACTCAATCTTCACAAGCAGCTCTCCAAATTCAACGGGCTGTGCATTATGCACAAGGATGTCTTGAATCACCCCACTTTTTTGTGCCCGCAAGGGGTTCATCACCTTCATGGCCTCAATAATAAGAAGCGTTTGGCCTTCTTGCACCACATCTCCTTTTTGCACAAAAGGCTTCGCATTCGGTTCAGGCGCAAGGTAAACCATACCCACCATAGGCGAGGTGACCGAAAAGCTATTGTCAGTTGCCTCTTCTTTAGACGAGGCGAGCTCAGGCTTTGTAGAGCTGACCACCTGTGGTGGCTGAACGGTCACGATCTCAGCAGCGGGAGCCACGGTCATGGATGTCGGTGATGGACGCACAAGGCGAATCCGTGTATCTCCTTTTTGATATTCCACCTCCACAAAGTCAGAATCGTCGAGGATCGTTTTCATTTCTTTAAATAGACTGCCAGGAGAAGACATCTTGTGCACCACGGATATACGCTTTTTCTTGTAGTTTATATTCTTTTGTGTCAAGATGCCAGCGTCTTGTTTTCTCTTGTCTTTCAAATGGTTGCCGCAATCAGAGGTATCTATGCTGCGCATCTTTTTCTTTGTTGTACTGGGAAAGATGGCTTTCTTTTCCTTTATGGCACCCTTGTCAGCGAAGCAGGTACCAAAACAGACACCCTCTCCCCCCCCCATCCAAACCAATCATGGCCATGCACGTTCTGAGTTAACGCTTGTGTTGGAAAGTTTCATTTTTATGGACAGCGAAACGTGGGGGTTTTAGCTGAACGGTGTTTATATTGATTCAACAGCAGAAGGTAAGCACTGGCTGAAAAAGCAAAGGCTCGAGGTGATCCGGGTTGAAGAAAAAGGCGTGTTGATTGGTTTTTGTGACAGCAGGAAAACGTGTTTTCTTAAGCCTTGCGCCCACAACAAACGGAACATGAAAACAGAAAGATCCGATAAAAATAAAAGAAAGGAAGGCCCGTCCAAAAAGAAGGTAAAAAGAGAAAAAGAGGCAGGGACACTGGGCTTTTAAGCCACGAAAACCAAAAGGACTGGCAACGACCTACTCTCCCACGCCTTAAGACGCAGTACCATCGGCGCTAGAGGTCTTAACATTCGAGTTCGGGATGGAATCGCGTGTATCCCCTCCGCCCCAGTCACCAGCCCATCAGGTTTTCGCCCCGATCGACTTCCCCATATTCACCTAAAATCCCAAACATTGTCAAGCTCTTTTATGCAGGAAAAGATTACTTTTTACACTTGTACAATATATACAGAGTCATCACCGGATTATCATCATTCTTCAGAACTTTTTATTAGAAAAAAATAACAATAATCAAGCAAATAAGTTATTTTTGTTTAATAAAAATAAAAATAAAAAGATTATTAGACAAAACAATCAACCAACGGAACATAAAATAATGAAGAACTGCGCCCTTTTGTGTGCCTTAGGAACCCTTTCTTTAGGGGTCTACAATTTATCTGCAGCTACCAACAAGCCTGGGTTTAACTTTTATGGTGGACTCCAAGCTGGCGGTGCGATGAACATCAATGCCATTGATGAAAAGAACAATCAGACAGATTTATCTTCAAAATACAACGCTGGTGCCAATGGTGGCGCTGCCGGCATTTTTGGTGGCTTTAATTACGTTTTTCAAAATACCCTCTTTGCTGGCGTAGCATTAGAAGCTGATTATTATTTTCTCAAACACAAATCAGACATTCTTGCCCCCTTTAACTTCGTCCAAGGCAGCAAAAGAACCCTGGAAATGCAGGTTAAAGAATCTTTTGGCGCAGACGTCACATTTGGTAAAGTGCTTGATGGCGGATCTTCTGTCTTCCTAGGCATCGGTCCACGCCTCACACATGTTAAGGCACAGCAAAATATGTTTGATAATGCCGACCCCTTGAAGGGCGAGGCCAAAAAAAGGTTGATGGGTGTTTCTGTTTCTGCCGGCTTTGATGTGCCCTTGGACGATCACGTTTCTTTGGGATTGGCCTTGTCACATCAACGCTATGGGTCGATGACATTGGATGCTAAAGGCGCTGGAGGCATTACCACCCAATCCAAAATCTCCCCCTCTATCAGCAAAGCAGCCATTCGCTTGAAATTCAGCTAAGCTTGGCACTGATTGCTTTGAAAGGCGCATTCCTCACCGGGGTGCGCTTTTTTTATGACCCACATCCTAATGCTGTGCGCACACGATCCAACGCTTGTTTCAAAATATCAAGATTATTGCCATAAGAGAGGCGCAAATAGGGCGAAAGGCCAAAAGCCACTCCTGGCACGGTGCCCACATGCGCATAGCGAAGTAGATAGTCTGCCACCTGTGTGTCTGTGGTGAGCGTCATCCCTTGGAAGGTTTTTCCAATCACATGACGACATGAGGCATACACATAGAAAGCCCCCCTTGGCAGCTCACACGCAAACCCCATCTGCCTCAATTCACGCACCATATAGTCACGACGTTCTTTAAGGGTCTTTCTTAAAGACACAAGCCAGTCACTTTGGTCTGCCACAGCGGCTATGGCCGCTTTTTGTGCAATCGAACATGGCCCTGATGTTTGCTGAGATTGAATATTGGTCATATGTCTTATCAAGGCCTCAGGTCCCGCAGCATACCCAATGCGCCAGCCCGTCATGGCATGAGATTTTGAAACCCCGTGAACCACAAGGAGACGATCCCTGAGAAAGGGAGCCACGCGACCCAAAGAGGGAGCCTCTTCATAGGCAATATCTTGATAAATATCGTCACACATCACCCACACATCGGTGTGATTAACCAACACGTCGGCAAGATCAGCCAGCTCTTTTTCTTTATAAACAGCGCCTGTGGGATTGTTGGGAGAATTAAGAATCAACCACTTCGTTTGCGGTGAAATCGCAGCCTCCAGGGCCTCAGGGGTCAGTTTAAAAAAACGTTCTGCCTCCCCTTGGGCCATCTTCACGGTGCCGCCCACAAGCCTGACCATTTGAGGATAAGATACCCAATAAGGCACCGGAATCACCACCTCATCCCCGGGCGAAAGCGTCGCAAAAAAGGCATTGAAGATGGCTTGCTTCGCCCCCACACTCACCATTATTTCGGAAAGGTCATAACAAAAACCTGATGTTTTTTCTAATTTCTGTTGAATAGCCTTCTTCAAATCCGCAATACCGCTGACCGGTGTGTATTTTGTAAACCCTTCTGATAGCGCGCGTATGGCCGCCTCTTTCACAGCATCTGGCGTATCCACATCAAGCTCCCCGGCGCCTAAATCGATCACAGGCACACCCTGTGCACGCAAATATCTAGCTTTTTCAGACAACTCAAGGGTGGGCGACGGTGGCAAATCTTGAACAGTTTGTGTAAAAAACATGATGGTGTTCCTTTTGTGCTTATGACAGGTGTACCCTTTTTGCACCTGACCTGGTTTTTTGTTACCCTAAGTGGCGCAACAAATCAAAGCAAAAATCAAACATCATGAGCAATATTCAATCAGACATCCAAAACCACAAAGTTGTCCTTTATATGAAAGGCACACCTGACATGCCACAATGCGGTTTTTCAAGCTATGTGTGCGCTGTGCTGAAGCATTTCAACGTTTCTTTTTTGGTGCGCAATGTCTTAGAAGACCCCACGCTGCGCGAAGATATCAAAACCTTTAGCAACTGGCCCACCCTTCCTCAACTGTATATAGACAGCCAATTTGTGGGTGGATGTGACATTGTCAAATCCATGCATGAAAGCGGGGCACTCAAAGCTTTGTTGCAGGAAAAAGGATGCCTTACTGAGCCTCGTTCAAAAGAGGTTCTTGAATAACATCAAACATGTGACCTAACGCGTCTTGCACGCTTTGATCGCAAAAAGACAACGCTTCTTTGGCCTGAACGGCACAGGATTTGGCCTTATGAAGAACCTGTTTAAAGGCATCATGCTTTTCCAGCAACGTCAAAGCATGGTGAAAATCGTCGTCTTGCCCTTCCTGTGCTAAGGACGCGGGATCATGGGTCGCATCTTCTAAAAAGACACGCGTCCAAAAGGCTTGCTCATCAGGCGTGCCTTGTTGAAAAGCCACAATCACAGGCAGTGTCACCTTTTTTTCACGAAAATCTTGACCAGGCTTTTTGCCAATCACATTTTCTTGACCCCGATAATCTAAAATGTCGTCAATCAGTTGAAAGGCAATGCCCAGGTGATGACCAAAGGTCTGAAGCGCTGTTTTTTGATTGATCAAAACAGGGTCACCTAAAATACCGGCTAATCCTGCTGAGGCTTCAAAGAGAGGTGCTGTTTTAAGCATGATCACCTTTTCATAATGTGCTTCTTGTTCACCAATGCTGCCAGGGGGTGGCGTCATCTCTAAAGCTTGACCTTGAATCACATAGGTAGCCGCCTTATGAACCAAACGCACCGCATCCCAATTCTCAATGTCTGTGAGCAGCTCAAGAGCTTTACACAGCAAAAAATCGCCCGTCAAGATGCTGTGACTTTCTGTCCACAGATGGTGCGCTGTGGGGCGACCGCGCCTTACAGAACTGCGATCTAGCACATCATCGTGAAGCAAAGTGGCGTTATGAATCAATTCAATACACATCGCCCCTTTTATGTGATCTTGTGACACATCCCCAAAAAGTTTTGCGCACACAAATAAAAGGGAAGGACGCAAACGCTTGCATCCCCCACCCATCAGGTGAAGACTGACGTCCTTAAACATCGGCAAGGCATCATCAAGATGGTCTGTGAGGAGGCGGTCTAGATCCCCAAGCTCTTGGCGAATGTTGGCAAGCAAATCTGTGAGTGAGGGCTTATCAGAGGGCAGGGAAAACACACTTGTCTTTCTAAAGAAATTTTCGTAATGATTTTGTTTTAAGGTAGAAACCAAGTCAACACGAGGCATCCACATCATGGCGACATATTACGACCTTATCATCTCAGGGAGCGGTCCTGTCGGGTGTCTTTTGGCATATCTCGTGGCTCATGAAAACGTTCGCGTTGGCATTATTGAAAATAAGAAGCCTCAAAAAAATCTTAAAAATGGCCGATCTTTTGCCATTTCTTATGCCCATGGCCAAGCCCTTGATGCCGTCAAGCTGTGGCAAGGGGTGGCCACCACAAAAACAGACATTAAGGACATTGTCGTCTCAAAAGAAGGCACACGCAAAGGCCTGATTTACCGGGCCCAAGACATGGGCGTCAGTGCCTTGGGGTTTCTTGTGAACGAACACGCCCTGAGAACAACGTTGTTCCATGCCATCACCCAGCACCCCCGCATTGATTGGCTTTGTCCCCATGAAGTTGTACATCATACGCAGCACCCATCTTATCTAGAGCTCCACCTCGACACAAAAGAAACGCTGCGCACTTCCCTATGGATTGGTGCTGAAGGCAAAAACTCACCTATGCGCCAGCACATCAGCCCACACACATGTTCATGGTCCTATGATCAAAAGGCACTGGTTTTTACTGTGCACCACACACAAGACCATAACGGGCGCGCCTTTGAACACTTCACATCCAAAGGGCCCCTGGCTTTTTTGCCTCTTCACAATCAATCATCTGCGGTGATCTGGAGCTTGGAGGCGCCCATGGCAGATGCGCTTACCACCTCACCCACCACTCTTTTGCATGCCTTGTTGCACCATTTTGGTTGGGGCCTTGGAGACATGACATTGGCCTCTCCAGTGGCCGCCTATCCCTTGGATTTAATCATGCCATTGCATCACGCGCAGGGACGACAACTGCTCGTAGGAGACGCCGCGCACAGCATTCATCCGGTGGCTGGTCAAGGCCTTAATTTAGGGATACGGGACGCTTTTATTTTGGCAGACCATCTCAAAAACCGTTATCAGCTTGGCCTAGACTTAGGCATGGGACTTGAGGACTATCTGAAGCGGCGGCGCGCAGATTATCGCTCAATGGCAGGAGCTACGCACGGCCTTGTGCTGGGCCTGCAACAAAAGTGGACCTCACCTTTATGGGCGTTCGGCACCAACTTTGTGGACATGTGCGCGCCCCTTAAAGAGGCCATCACACGTCACGCCATGGGTCTGGGCATTGATCCCACCATTGATAATCTGAGCCATGGTGAACCCGACCACGCGCATCTCTAAAACAGGCGCGCAAAGCGACACTTAAATACGCTTTGCAATACGTACGGCGAGCCTTGTGCCTAAGCGCGTCAACAACATCCACCCATCCAGCGACAGGGAACGATTCCGCGTTTGCGCGCCCACAGCTTTGTGATGGTGTTCATCTTCTTGGCACTTTTTAAGGGTGGTGCGAAAGTCTCCTGGCGGCACGTGATCGATTTGCTCTTGATAGTGCTGTTCAATCACGGTTTCCACCGCCTCTGTTTGCGCCATGGCATAAGAAGGTCCCAGCTTCCCGGCCACCCATCCCAGCCCATATCCTGCCCATCGCCACAACACACCAAACAAAGAGGGGCGCACGTGATGCTGACGCACAAGCGCTAAAAAGAGAGCTTCGTGCTCTTCTTCATGAACCTTCATTTCTTCTATCACCGGTGCGATCGCATCGTCACCTAAGGCGCGCATTTGTCCCTCATAAATGGTGACGGCGCTCTGCTCACCGGCAAGATTGACACGAATCATGCTGGAAAAATCATCTTCTACGGGGCATGGAAAAGGGTGCGCAGGCAGAAAAGGAGAACCCGACGCCTTATGCTTTGTCATGCCGCAAAAACCCCCAAAAGCACAGGCCAACCATCACCACACATAAGGCTAAGAGATACACCGTAGGCGGCAGCCCTAGAAAGAGAAAGTCCATTTGATCGCACGAGGCTTGAGGTTTGTGGCTTAAAAAACGTTCCATCTCTAACACATTATGGGACGGAAGTGTCCCCAGGCACGCCTTGGGCAGTGAGAAAAGACGATACTGAATCCCAATATGGCGCACAAATAAAACGCACAGGGCCAACCACATAAACCCCACGACTGCCAACAGATCACGGGTATATTTTTTACCCCCCTGACCTAACAATACTGTGAGCGCCACCAGGGCAAGTAATGTTCTTTCTAATTTGCAAAAGGCGCAAGGTACCGCACCCAACCATTCCCATACCATAGCGGCGATAAAACCTCCCCCAGCGGTCATGCCGATGATGAGAAGAAGCTGTGGGTTGCTCCCCACCAGCCACTGCCACCACACGCGTATAGAATTGGCATAACGCATAACATCACCCTCACCTAGGGGTTATTTTAAAGAAAAAAAACGTTAAAAATGTTAAGACGAGAAAAGCCAGTAGAACCAGGCCCAACCCGAGAGACAAGTATCGCTCAAGAAAGAGGCGCAGGCGTGGGCCAAAAAAGCTGAGCACCACCCCTTCCATGGCAAAACGCACAAAACGACCGACAAACGAGGCCACCAAAAACACAAAAAGATTGAGATGGCCAATGCCGGCTACAAGGGCCAATAATTTATAGGGAATGGGCGTGAACGCTTTGATGATAATGATCCACGACCCATAAAGCGCCAGATTCTCTTTCAAAAAATCAAACTGCGCATGCCAATGATAGGTGTTAATAAGCCACAGACCGAGCGTGCAATAAAGGCTATAGCCAATGCCATACATCAAGAGACCACCCAGGGTAACGCTGAGTGCGCCGACGATAGTGAGCAGCCAAATGCGATCTGGGCGGCGCAGCGCAATAGCCACAAACACAGGGTCTACAGGCAAGGGTAAAAAAGAGCCTGAAAGAAAACCAAGGAAACCGAAAACACTCAACATATAAGGGTGTTCGGCATAATAAAGAACTTTGTCGTTCAAAGACTGGAGAAAACGCTTCATGGTGCCTTATGCTTTTTTCGAAAGATGCCCATCACACAGGTCAAAAGCCCCGCGCACAACGGGCCAAAAAAGGAGGCATGCACCTCCTCCAAAAAGAAGACAGAACGCAACGCCCCCCAGCATCAGGTGAAACAAGGTTTGTGCCTTGGTTAGGGATGTCACAAAAAGACCCTCCACAAACGGCCATGCCACACACACAGACCCCACGGAAAGAACCACAATTTTGGCCAGTGCCAGCCACAAGCTTTTTGTGGGCGACCATTCTTTCTGCCACCTCAACAGGCCCATCAACAACGTCACATTCACCCAGGCCGAAGCACTGGTAGCCAACGCGATGCCCACATGACCTAAGGTGCCAATCAGAGCCAGGCTCAGCACAATATCCACCACAATGCCCACCACGCCGGCAATCAAGGGAAACACCACCTGACCGCGCGCAAAAAAGCGCGCTGACAAAATTTTGATCATAATATAGGCCGGTAGCCCCAAAGCATAGGCTGATAAAGCCCGGGCTGTTTGCCAGGCATCATGCGCGGTAAAGCGACCATGCTCAAAAGCAACCTTCACGAACCCATAAGCAAAAAGAATCAGCACACATGTCATCAAAAATGAGATGAAGGAAGACACACCCAAAGCCCGCTCTTGCTGACTGTTAGCCCGCGCCACATTATTTTTATGGAGCTCTTTCACCAGCAAAGGCAGCAGCACAACGCCCATGGCCGTACCAATAACACTGAGCGGCAATTGCACAAGACGGTCAGCATAGTTGAGATAGCTGATATTGCCCGTAGGCAAAAGCGAGGCAATGAGTAGCCCAATAAACAGGTTGATCTGCGCCACCCCAGCCCCCATAGCCGCAGGAAACAGACGACGAAAAAACGAGCGCAGCTCGGGCGTCCACACCAAAGTCGGCAGCGGCAAAAGAAGATCACGCCGCCACGCATCTAAAAACACCACCATAAACTGGACAAACCCAGAAAAAAGAATGGCCCACGCAAAAAGTTCACCGATCTCAACACCATTGGCTGTGTCCGCACCGAAGGCGATGCCTAAAAATACAAACGCAATAATAGAAATATTGCCCAAAAAAGGAGAGGCCGCAAACGCAGAGAAATATTCTTTCGCATTCAACACCGCCCCATAAATGGCTGTCATAGAAATCCACACCACAAAGGGGAAGATGATGCGCGCATAGTAAATGGCATACCCTAAACGATCAGGCGTTTTGAGAAGACCTGGGAACATAAACGTGATGATGTTGGCAGAAAAAAGAAGAAACAATCCTGTCACCACCAGCAACACAAAAAAGAAAATGAAAAAAATAGAAGCCGCAAACACCTTGGCCGGCTTTTCTCCTTTCTTATGCAACACTTCAGAAAAAATGGGCACAAAACATGTGTTCATAGTGCCTTCCGCGCATAAACGCCGCACAAATGCCGGAAACTTGAGAGCCAACACCAAAGCGTCCACCACAATGCCCACACCTAAGAAATAGGCCACCATCATCTCACGCACAAAACCGCCCACGCGGCTGGCGATTGTCCATAAACTGATTTTAGAGACGTTTTTAAAAAAAGACATAAGCCCTCAAAAGGGAAAACCCCGACTCCCCCGACTATATCGAGAAAATCTCCCAAACACCAGCCAGAATGACCCAAGAAACACTGAGGCCAGGAAGAGGAGATTATTCACGCATGGCCTCTTTCTTGAGGGAAAATAACAGATCGAGCGCTTGTTTGGGTGTGAGATGATTCACATCGATCTGGCGCAGTTTGTGAACCACCCCTTTCCCTTGCGCAGGCGGTGTCTCAAGCGCTGTTAAACGTTCTTGCGCCATGGCCAGCACGGGGTCAGGCAGGCCTGCCAAGCGGGCCACATCAAGACCATAGGAACGCTCAGAAACCCCCGGCACCACTTGATGCAAAAACACAATCGTCTCTTCCCACGACTCCACTTTCAGCGTTACACACATAAGATTGTTGAAACAAGAGGCAAGCTCCGCAAGCTCGCGGTAGTGCGTGGCGAAAAAAGTCCGGCACACAAGGGTTTGGGCAAGATAACGCACACAAGCGCTGGCAATGGCCAAGCCGTCATGGGTGCTGGTGCCCCGCCCCACCTCATCAAGAATGACAAAGCTGTTGGGGGTGGCGTGATGCAAAATGTGGGATGTTTCCATCATCTCTACCATAAACGTTGAATGACCGCGCAAGAGATCATCGCTGGCGCCCACGCGACTGAACAAGGCATCCACAAGGCCAATCTCAGCGTGCTTGGCGGGCACAAAAGAACCCAAATGTGCTAACACAACGATAAGAGCATTTTGCCGAAGATACGTGCTTTTCCCTGACATATTCGGCCCCGTCATCAACAGCAAGGTTGCCTCCAGATCCAGGTGACAATCATTTGCCTCGAAAGGCTGACCCGACAAAAGAAGCCCCCGCTCCACCACGGGATGACGGCCTTGCCGCACCAAAAACCTCCGATCACGGGTCATACGCGGTGCGATGTATGCATAGGCCATCGCCACATCGGCCAACCCACAGGTGACATCCAACACAGCCACAGCGTGTGACAACGCTAACAGGGGCATCCGCGCCTCACACACGCGCGCCACCAAGGCTTCAAAAAGAGAAAGCTCCCGGCGCGCCGCTTCTTCCTGCACCCCCTCAAGCTGATTGACCATGGCCAACAAATCGGGCGTCACGTAACGTGCACTTTGGGCGAGTCCTTGTCTCAGTTCAAAATGGACAGGAACCTTGTGTTGATGGCGCGCAGGCACATCAATATAAAAGCCGATCAGATTGTTATTTCTGATTTTCAACGTTTCAATGCCTGTTTCCTGACGATAGGTTGTCTCAAGCGCCTGCATCAACTCGTGGGCATGGTTTGTCTTGTAACGCAACGCATCGAGCTCAGCATCTATACCTTCAGCCATCACCTGCCCCGCCTCAAATTGACGTGGCAACGTGGGCGCCAGAGTGTTCGTCAACGCGTCAAAAAGATGAGGATCAAAATCAAAAGACAGGGACGAAAGTTCACCACATCCCTTCCCCGATTTCACGTGGGTTACATGCGTACTCAACCCATGCACTGCACTAAGGGCTTGACGTATGGCGCCCATATCTTTGGGTGATCTGTGCCCAAGAGAAAAGCGGGTGAGGGGTCTTTCTAAATCGCCATACTGTCTGAGACAGGCGCGCACTTTGGTCAATACATCCGGATGCTCCACAAAAAAGCGCACACTGGCCTGACGCTTTTCAATCTCTTCCAAACACACACTTAAGCCATGCAAACGTTTGATCAAAAGCCGCTTGCCAGGATCTGTGCATGTATGATCAATCACAGAAAGTAAGGTTCCCTTTTTGCCGCCATGAATGCTTTCTGTCAACTCAAGGTTACGGCGCGTGGCTGCATCAATACGCATCCATTTTTGTTTGCTCACAGAAACGGGCGCCTTTAAGAGAGGCAATACACCCAACATAAGCGAGAGATAGTCTGCCACCCCTTCTCCTGCCATTTTTTCAGGTCCAGAAAAATCGCGCCATACATGCGCATAAGCGGGACCATACATTTTTTCTAAGGTGTGATAATGGGTCTTAAACCGACGCAACGGCACGCTCGACAAGCGCCCTTTATATTGTTTGTACACATCCTTCAGGCGCGTATCTTCAAGGCACTCAAACGGCACCACCATTTCTTTAGGATTCCATGTCATCAGGTGGGCATCCAGCACATGACCTTGACAAGATTCCACAAAAAAATCACCCGTAGAGACATCGGCCAACGCCACACCCCACACGCCCTCTTGAGGGGGTGTGATCACCATCAAAAAATTGTTGGCAGGCTCACTGAGAAAATGTTCGTCCAAGGATGTGCCGGGGGTGAACACTTGTGTCACCTCCCGTTTCAAAGGGCCAACCCCTTTTTGTGAAGGCGTTTCTTTCTGCACACAAAGCGCTACCTTAAAGCCTTTGCTCAACAAGCGCGCAATATAAACATCACGCGCATGCACAGGCACGCCGCACATAGGGATGGGGTGATCTCCCACTTTCCCACGTCGCGTGAGGGTGAGATCTAAGAGCCGTGAAACCTCAACGGCATCATCAAAAAAGAGCTCATAAAAATCACCCATCTGAAAGAAAAGAAAACTGTCTTGATGGTTTTTTTTGAGCGCCACATATTGCGCCATCGCAGGCGTCAATGACGCAGCATGTGATGCTAACGCTTTTTGTGCCGATGACATAACCAAGGCGGCTCTTATTCAAAGGGGATTGATGACGTAACCATTGCCTCAACTTTACTCACAGAACCAGATATATCAAAGCTTTTTTCTTGAATGCACTCGTGCTAGCCTTAGAGAAAATCCCACATGGCTCCTTTTATGGCACATGGCTCTTCCTTTCTGCGAGACATACAAAACCGAGGTTTTGTTTTTGATCTTTCTTCCCCGGAGGCGTTAACCGCGCGTCTTGAAAAACCTCTCACGCTTTACATGGGTTTTGATGTGACGGCCCCCTCCTTCCATGCAGGCCATTTGATGCCCATCATGCTGTTAAAGCATTTTCAAGATCATGGTCACCGCATCATCATCATCCTTGGTACGGGCACATCCCGTATTGGTGACCCTTCGGATAAAAAATCAGAAAGGCCCATGATGTCCCCTGAGACGATCCAAAAGAATGCACAAGCCCTCAGGTCGATGCTGATCCGTCTTTTGGGTGAAGAGCGTATCATCCTTCTTGATAATGCCGAATGGCTGGGATCATTAAGCCATCTTGATTTTTTGCGTGATGTGGGGCGGCATTTTTCTGTCAATCGTATGGTGAGTTTTGATTTTATCAAAAACCGTTTGCAACAGAATTTTCCCCTCAGCTTCCTCGAAATGAGCTACCTCTTGCTTCAATCCTATGACTTTCTCTTTTTGAACGATCGTTATGATTGCTGTCTTCAAATCGGTGGGCAAGACCAATGGGCCAACATGATCAGCGGCACCGAGTTGATACGCAAGACACGAAAAAAGGAAGCCTTTGTGCTGACATGTCCTTTGTTGTTAACCTCTGATGGTAAAAAGATGGGAAAAAGTGAAACAGGGGCCATCTGGCTAGATCCGGCACTTCTTTCTCCTTACGATTTCTGGCAATTTTGGCGCAATGTATCGGATACAGATGTGATCCGCTTCCTTAAATTATTTACGTTTCTCCCTCTTCATGAGATTGAAAAGGCTGCGCAGGAAACAGGCGCAGGCCTGAACCCATGGAAGGCTTTATTGGCAGACCATGTCACCACTTTTGTGCATGGAGAAAAAGGGTTGCAAGAAGCCCAACAAAAAACGCGGGTTCTGTTTCAAGGAGATCAAGAAACATCTGAAAATGTGGCCGATCTTTCATCCATTGATCAGGATGGGCGTTATGCGCTTCTCGATGTGTTGGTGGCTGTTGGGTTTGTCTCATCTAAGGCACAAGCCAGAAGGGCCGTCCGTGAAGGCGCTGTGCGTTTAGGGGACGATGTGCTTTCCGATGAGAATCACTATCTCACCAAAAACACAGCTCAAGACAAACCTCTCAAGCTTTCCTTGGGCAAGAAAAAACATGTGTTGTTAAATGTTCGCCACCTTCCCCATCTGGGGTAAAAGCTCTTCGAGGATGTTTAAACACCCTTGACTGTTGTTGGTCCAGGCGAAATGTTCAAGCTCCTCAAGCTTTTTCAAAAAGTGGTAAGGCACTTGGTGAGAAAGTGTGGATAGCGCAATGTGAGGGTGCTCTGTTTTACGAGCACTCTCGCCTCTGAAAAATAAATCTTCATGCAACTTCTCTCCAGGGCGCAAGCCAGTGAATTCAATTTTGATATCCCGGCCCGGCACAAACCCATGCAACCGAATCAGTGTTTCCGCCATTTCAAGAATGGATATGGGCTCCCCCATATCCAGCATAAACGTGCTTTCTTTAGGCACCAGCGTGTTCATTTTGAGATGCAGTGCATAGATGATTAAGGACGCTGCTTCAGAAATGGTCATAAAATAGCGCGTCATCTCAGGATGTGTCACTGTCACAGGCCCACCCTTGATCACCTGCTCTTTAAACAGCGGCAACACAGATCCTGACGACCCCAGCACATTGCCAAAACGCACCGCCAAAAACTTTGTAGCACTTTCACCAGGATCTGTCGAAGCGTGATGACAATAGAGCTCTGCCAAGCGTTTAGTGGCACCCATAAGGCTTTTGGGCATGACAGCTTTATCTGTTGACACCAACACCATTGCACGCACCTGATGCGCCACACATGCGTCTGCCAAATAACGCGTGCCCAACACATTGGTCAACACACCTTCCACCGGTTGATTTTCCACCACAGGCACGTGTTTTAAAGCCGCAGCATGAAACACAAAATCTGGCTTTTCCTCACCCACCATATCGTGAACAAACTTCTTGTTGCGCACATCTAAAAGAATAGGTTTATGCTGCACATGAGGATGCTTCAGACGCAGCAATTTGGTGGTTTCATAAAGCGCGTATTCGTTATGATCAAGAAAGGATAACTGGGAGGGAAAAAGAGACGCCAGTTGCAATGTGCACTCACGGCCAATCGTGCCGCCAGCCCCTGTAATGAGCACGCGTTTTCCCTGAATAAGCAGTTGCAGGTTCTTGTGATCGGTGGCACGCGCGGGACGCTTGAGAAGTTCCGCAAAATCAAGGCTTCCTAAACTGGGTTTTTCCAGCTGCCCCACTGCAGACGGTGATGGTAAATGTACCATACGCAACCCCAAAGATTGCGTTTTCTGCGACAAAAAAGCCACATCATAGCCCGAAAGCAAGACATGACTTACAATCAGCACCTTAGGATTTTTCTTTCGCTTGCGAAGCGTGCCTAGCAGACGATCCAGATCATGAAACCGTCCCAACACAGGCACACCATGTACATAGCGAGAGACATTGTGTGATTCTTGCTCTAAAAACCCCACAATACGATAGAGCGGCTGCTGGTGATGCAATAACTGGCGCAAAAACTGCTCACTTTGATCGTTAACCCCGACAATGAGCGCATCTAGGCAAGTGGACGATGTTTGATTTTGCAAAGCCTTATACGCAAAAAAGGCACGCGCGGCCAACCGCACAGCAAGCCATCCTCCTCCCAGCAAAAACCCTTGTATCACCAGTGCCGTTAAGGGGAAAGCATGATATTGCATGGAAAGCAACAGATAGGGCACAAAAAGCACTTCACACAAGAAGGTGGTTTTAACCATAGAAAACAAATCAGCCACGGACACATAGCGCCACATGCCCTTAGAAAACCCTGTGATCAGCAGGGTGCCGGTGGCAATACCGCCAAAGGCCAAGGTTTGAAAGAAAAGACACCACAGAGAATAGTCAGAAAACTGAAGCCCCAGCCTTAACACAAGTGCCAAGGGCAAAGACAGCATAGCAACGCCCACATCACACACAAACGCCCTTACGGTAGGGTTTCTGGCAAAAAACCACGTCACCTTCGCAAAAAGCGTATAAATCCACAAGCGGATCTTGAAAAGCGTGTCCATCATCATCGCGCCTTTTTTGAGTCTGCCGGCTCTTGACCAAATAAACGCTTCATATGAAAGTCCACAGTTTTCTGGAGGGATGATGCCAGCGACACCGATGGCGACCATGATAACAATTGTTTGGCTTTATCAATGGAGGGTACCCGCCTTTGAATATCTTGATAGCCGTCACCAAAAACCTGGGTAGGCTCTTTGCACACAATGTTCACATGGCGTGCAGCAGCAGGCGCCAAAGGATGAGCTTGGGCGGTGGCAAGCAATGTTTGCGCAAACGTCACAATAGCGCACTCGTTGCCTGGGTGACCGATGTTGAAAATCTGCTGCGCGCACACAGATTCGCTGGTAAGGATCGTCATCAAGGCATCTAATGCATCCTCAATATCGGTGAAACAGCGCCGTTGCGTGCCATCTCCTGAAATGAAGATGTCTTTACCGCGCACAATCTGACCTAAAAAGGTGGCTAGTGCACGCCCGCGCCCGCCTTGCTTTGCATCCACATTATCAAGGTGAGGGCCGATCCAGTTAAAGGGCCTAAAGATGGTGTAAGAAAGGTCTTCATGCTTGCCATAGGCATAAATCAGACGATCTAAAAGCTGTTTGGATGTGGAATAGATCCAGCGTTCTTTATGAATCGGCCCTTGCACCAACGACGTTGTCTCTTCATCAAAGGCGGCATCCTCTGATATACCATACACCTCAGACGTTGAGGGAAAAACAAGGCGGCATTTATGCTTGACGCACAAACGAATCACTCGAAGGTTTTCTTCAAAATCAAGCGTAAACACCTTGAGTGGATTGTCCACATACACACGTGGATCCGCAATCGCCGCCAAAGGCAACACCACATCAGCCGCCTGAATCTGTTCTTCAATCCACGCCAGATTGTCTTTCATCGTGCCCTTGCGCACCCGCAAACGAGGGTTTTGCAACAACGCACTCAGGCGATCTAGATTCATATCCAGCCCCACAATATCCCAGTCAGGATAACTTTGTATGATGCGCTCTGTCAGCGAGGTGCCAATAAAACCACCGATGCCAATCATGAATATATTCATAAACACTCCCCTAGCGTGACACCTTGCGCTGATCTTTGGGGACGCTTTCTTTATCCCATATATGGCGAATCAAAAAGCGCGGACGATCCTGCAACAATTGATAAGTGCGCCCCACATATTCACCCAAAATGCCAATGCCGGTGATGACAAAACTCAGCAACGAAAAGGTGATCGCAAAGAGAGTAAACACCCCTTCAGCTTCGGCGCCCAACACAAAGCGACGGACCAGCAAATAAACCACCAGCAAGCCGCTGAGAAAGGATATCACCATCCCCACAAACGTAAATAGCTGAAGCGGTACCAACGAAAAGCCTGTAAACAGATCAAAATACATACGCACCAGTTTATAAAACGTGTATTTTGAGGTGTCGTTTTCCCGCGGCGCATGGCGCATGCCCACTTCTGTGAAATTTTTGGCATAGGTATAAGCCAACACGGGCACCAGGGTGGATCTGTCACGAGAGGTGAGAATATGCTCCACAATGGTGTGATGATAGGCACGCAACATACACCCATGATCGCGCATAGAAACATTCGTGACCGAAGAGCGCACACGATTCACAAGCAACGATACATAGGTGCGAAACCAATTATCTTTTCGCTTTAAACGGAAGGTCCCGACATAGTCATGACCTTGCTCTGTTTTTTCGATGACTTTGGGAAGCTCTTCGGGGGGGGTTTGCATGTCTGCATCCAGCGTCACTGCATACATGCCGCGCATGTGAGAAAAACCTGCCATAATGGCCATGTGCTGACCATAGTTTTGTGAAAGCTCCACCAACCGCACATCCGCCTTGCGTGACAAAAACCCCTTCAAAATAGACGCTGTTTTGTCACGACTCCCATCATTGACAAACACAATCTCATATGTTTTACCCAACCCATCAAGCACCTTGGTAAGGCGTGTATAAAGAGCCTCAAGATTTGCTTCTTCGTTATAAACAGGTACGACAACCGACATATAGATAGATTTCATCGACGCAGCTCCTTGACAAGCTTTTTCACCACCTCCACCACACGATCTTGGTCTTCAAAGGTCAAGTCTGGAAAAAGAGGTAAACTCACAGTCGATGCCGCAATAGCCTCTGCATGAGGGAAATCCCCCTCCTTGTAGTGATATTTTTGGCGGTAATAAGAAAAAAGGTGAAGCGCTTGATAATGAACGCTTGCTCCCACATTGTGTTGCTTAAGCGCCTCCACAAAGGCCTCACGGTCCACACGCAGGGTCTCTAAACACAAAAGCGGTGAAAACAAATGCCACGCGTGGCCTTTGTGGTCTTCAGGCAGGATCAACCCGTCCACATCAGCCAAGGCCTCCAGATAACGCTGAGCCAAACGGCGACGTTTCTCTTGAAGGGCTGGAAATTTTTTGATCTGACACAGCCCCAAGGCCCCCTGCATGTCTGTCATGTTAAATTTGAGAGCCGCAACCACCACATCATAGGTGGATTTGCCTTTTTTCTGAAAACGATCCCACGCCAGACGATCCAGGCCATGAAAGTGAAGCGGTTTTAATTGCTCAAAAAGGGCATCATCGCCTGTGACAATGCATCCGCCTTCACCTGTCGCAAGGTTTTTATTGGCATGAAAGCTAAACACCTGGATATCCCCCGTTGAGCCCACAAGCTGGCCCTGATCTGAGGTGCCCAAGGCGTGGGCCGCATCTTCTATGATGCGCACATGATGCTCTTTGCCCAAGGCCTCAAGCCCTTTCAGGCTGACAGGCAGTCCAGCAAAATGGACCGGCAAAATCACACGGGTACGAGGCGTGATCTTGGAGGCCACGTCTTGAAGATCAATATTGCGCGTGTGTGGATCTACATCACATAAAACGGGGGTTGCCCCTACAACCTCAATCACATTGGCTGTAGCCGTGAACGTGAGCGGGGTGGTGATCACCTCATCCCCGGGCCCCACACCCAGGGCCTTAAGAGCCACATACATGCCGGCTGTATTGGATCCCACAGGCAACACATGCCTGCCACCAAAATAGTCTTGTAAGGCCTCACCAAACGCTTGCACACGCGGGCCGGTGCTTACCCAGCCTGACATGAGACAATCACGTACCGCCTCACACTCTTCTTCACCAAAAGAGGGGCGACACAAGGGAATGAATGTATCTTGAAAAAAGGCCTTAGGCGCGTGTTGAGATGAGATAAATGCCTCCTAGAATCATAAGAAACCCAGCTATCCGCGTGGTACATGCCGGCTCGTTAAAAACGATCACACCCATCAGCACCGTCAGAAGATAGGACACAGAAAAAAAGGACGCCGCCATGCTGACTTCCATTTTTGATAAGACAAACACCCAAAAAAAGAGACTCATTCCATAGCATGCCGCCGACATCACAAGCGCTGGTGTCGTGAAAATATGGGTCACAGACCCCAGCCACGAAGTGACCACCATGCCATGGGCCCCTGTTTTGGCAAAAAATTGCCCTAATGTGTTCAGCAGCACACTGGCCACAAGAAAAAAATAAACGGGGTTCACGGATTCACGCTCATATCATTGCTCCAAACAACATAAGGGGCTGTTCTGTAAACAACCCGTGCTGGCTTTAGGATACCTGAATATGTCTGCTGGAACAACTCAAAATCGCGCTCAAGGGCCACGATGAAGCAGGGCCTGTGTTGCCATAAAGACTGAATCTCTGGCGTATTTATCACCACCGTATTCCCTGGGGAGATCTGGTGCCCAAAAGACAACTCGCCTTGATAATCCAACATCCCGACAGTTCGCTTCAAATAGACAGGTAAATCTTGGGGATAAAAACGATACACCACCACACGGGCCTTTGGATTGCGTTGATTGAGCGTGATGGCCACATCTTCTATGGAGCGATAGCGCTGCACCAAAGGATCCAACACGATCAAGAACAAGCACAGCACCAGCTGACACACCAAAACCATCCCCACAAAGACGCGACGTGTCAACGGCACCCAAAACGTCATCAGGGTCTGCACAAGCAAAAGCAACCCAAGCACCCCCACCCCCCAAGACAACACGGTGTTTGCATCAAGACCGGACGTCACCTGGATCCAGTTAGCCCAGCGCCCGACCCATAACCCGACACACAAGATCAAGGAAAACAGGCCGTAGATGCTCCTTACCCATGGGAAAGATCGACTCTGCGGAGACTGCAGAAAATGGTGAATCTCATAGCCTGTCAACACAGCCAAGGGCGGGAATAACGGAAGAACATAGGGCACCAGTTTAGACTGCCCGCAGGAAAAAAACACAAACACCACCATCACCCACACCCACAAAAACGAGAACAGCGCCTGCGGACATGTGGCCTCCACAGACCGTGTGGTGAGTGAACGTACCCAAGCAATCCAGGGGAAAAACCCAAACAGAACAATGGGGACAAAAAAGAAAAAAGGCTGCACACGACTGTGCACCTCTGTGGTATAGCGCAAGACGTGCTCATGAATAAAATAAAACCACAGAAAGTGGCTATTTTTCATTGCTACCCAGACGTGCCACGGGGTTGCTAGCAGAAAAAACATCCCCAAGGCATAGGGGTGAAAGGCATGTATGAGCATCTGGGGCTGGCGCTGCCAAGCGATCCACACAAGAATGATAAGCCCCGGCAGCACGCACCCTACAAGCCCCTTGGTCATGACAGCGGCGGCCATGCACGCCCCATAAGAGAGAAGCCATATGGTTTTGGAAGGACGCATGGTCGCCAGAAAAAAACTAAACAGCGCCCCTGTGATAAAAACGGTCAAAAAGAGGTCAAGGATAAGAAAACGCGCCAACACCACATAAAGAATATTGGTTCCCAAACACACCGCGCCCCACAACGCACATTGCCGCCCGCCCACGCGTTTCATAAAAAAATAAACAATCAGGCACCCCAGCCACGCCATCAACGCTAGCGGCAAGCGCATCGCAAAGGAGCTGTCCCCCAGGCACATCATGGAGCAGGCCTCCACCCAATACACCAGAGGGGGTTTTTCAAAATAAGGCAAGCCGTTCAGATGCGGGACGACCCATTCCCCTGAGTCGATCATTTCGCGGGGAATCTCTACATAGCGGCCCTCGTCAGGTGTCGAAAACGGTCGATGCCCCAGCAACAGCAAAAAAAGAGATAAAAGGGCCAAAAAGAGCCAAAAAGAAGGCTGACGCCTCAAGCCATCAAATACGCGCTTAAACAACATATATCCACGGCGATTGATAACGCTGGTGGGCAGTGACGGGATTGAACCGCCGACCCTCTCGGTGTAAACGAGACGCTCTACCGCTGAGCTAACTGCCCTTCGTCTTTTTTATCATAGTACCCCAGTGAGAGAAAAAGTCTACGCCCTTCAGGCAGATCCACCTTGCTTAACAAAGTTGGCAAGATTCTTGATGCGTGTTCAGGTGACCTCACAAAAAGCATACGCCCATGGATATTCAAACCATCAAAAACAAGTTTTCTATGCCCATCGCAAGCCCCAGCTACCCCAAGGGGCCTTACGAATTTCTTAATCGTGAATATATGATCATCACCTATCTCAGCGATCCAGACGCCATTCGCGAGGCCTTGCCAGAGCCGCTCGAACCCGATGGCAGCAACCAGGTTCTCTATGAATTTATCAAAATGCCTGACAGCTCAGGGTTTGGGGACTATGAAGAGAGCGGCGTTGTCATTCCGTGTCAGTTTCAAGGCACGCCTGTGAATTTTACAGCACAGATGTATCTTGATTGCGATCCACCCATTGCCGGGGGGCGAGAAATATGGGGCTTTCCCAAAAAAGACGCACGCCCTTGCATGCAGGTGATTCATGACACCCTCACAGGACGCCTGTGCTATGCTGATCAATTGGTGGCGCTGGGCACCATGACCTATAAACACAAAAACATGATCCCCACACAAGCGGATAAAGAGGCGATGGAGAAACGTCTTCAAAAAATGCAGGTGAACCTCAAGATGATCCCCCATGTCTCTGGCGAGCATTATGATGTTTTGCAATTGATCGGGTACACCCTTGACAACATCCGCCTCAAAAGCGCCCACACAGGGGACGCACGCCTGCACCTTATCCCGCATGTTAACGCACCTGTGGCCGATTTGCCGGTACGCAAGATTGTCGGTGGGTTACATTTTTTGGCCGATATCACGCTGCCCTTAGGACACGTGCTTCACGATTATCTCTAAACCTTGCCCACACAAACGCTGACACTGTCAATGATATGTCAGGCCGAGGTGACAAGAGAGAGCCCTGCGGGCCTTTTGGGAAAAAGCTTGACACAAAGGCCCGAACAAAAAACACCCAAGGAGAAAAGGGAGTGGACCTTACTGGTACTCAAGTGCCTTGTAACAAACTTTTCCAGCCAGGGACAAACACGGGGTAAAAAGGGCTTTCATGAATGAGTGGAGGTTCTTTTCCCATGTCATCCACAAACATAAACCTTTCTGATAAATGGTTGCTGAGGCTACGTGCAATCATCATACAGGCCTCAGAATTGCCGCGCGCATCTTCCAGGCGCATGCCTAATGCCTGGCAAACACGGTTCAGCTCTTGCCTGGCTTCTTGCTGTTTTGCTTCATCTGACAATTGATGATACTGAGATTCACGTCCTCCAGATCTTAAGGCAAGGGCAGCGAGCGCAAGGGTGCCTTCATTACGTTGCCACGCATGTTCTGGTGTATCTCCGCCTGTCTGACGCCAAAAATCTTCTGTGGCTGCGGAATCGTGAAAAAAACGTGCCTGATATGTGTGCCTGATATGTAGAGTCATGACCTAAGGTCACACACGACTTTGTGCCAGCAACACACACATAACCGCCCTCTTGCATAGCATCCTCCCACCCAGGCTCATGTGAGGACTGCACGGAAGGAATCGCCTCCCGGTCATTATGGCTGTCAGGCGCCTGTGACAAAACACCCCCTTCAGCCGATGACGCTTTTGATGAAAACCAAGACCAAGGATCAAAGGTCATCATGCCCACACCAACGCTTGCAAAACCACAAAAAAGATGCGGGCACACCAAAGCTGCCAAAAGAAAACACCGCGATTTCTTCATACTAACGAACAATCCATTTCAAAAAAGAAGAATACCAAACAAGTTGATATTTTATATCACGATTTTAACAAACGCAACAAAGACAATGGGGGGATAACCTTTTTCTTGCCTCGAGCCACGACACATTGGCTTCGCTCGCACCCCTAACCAGGCTGTTTATAAGAAAAGCTAAGGGTTTGTGCTTTAAAAGGGAGTGCGCTATGATGGGCCAGATTTTGCATGTCACGCCGCTTGCCTATTGTGTTTGTCACCCGTTTTGCCCCGTCCCCCACAGGCCACCTTCATCTAGGAAACGCGCGCACAGCCTTGCTTTCTGCTGCGTGGGCGTGGCAACATCAGGGCCGTTTTCTCCTGCGCATTGATGACACAGACACGGCGCGCAACCAAGATGTTTTTGCACAGTCCATTCAAGAAGACCTTGCATGGCTGGATGTCCCCTATGACGATCTTGTCTATCAATCTAAACGCGCGCACCTCTATCAACAGGCCATTCAGACGCTCAAGGAAGCCGGGCGGCTTTACCCATGCTATGAAACGCCTGACGATCTGGCTCAAAAGCGTGAGGCACAACGTCAACAAAACAAACCACCCCGTTATGACCGCGCGGCCCTTACACTGTCTGACAAAGCACGCAAAGCTTATGAAGCACAAGGGTGCACGCCCCATTGGCGTTTTCACCTCAAAGACCAGCCGGTCATCTGGCAAGATGCTTTTCTTGGTGAGCTTTGCTATGACACCCAAGCCTTAAGTGATCCTGTGGTGGTGAGGGCGGATGGCACGCCTTCTTTTCTGCTAACAGGGAGCGTGGATGAAGTATTATTAGGAGTCACGCATATTTTGCGCGGCGAAGACCACATCAGCAACACAGCCATTCAACAAGAAATCATTCAGGCCTTGGCACCCGACAAAGCGCTTACGTTTGCGCATATTCCTCTACTGAAAGATGAACATGGGCGCCCACTATCCAAACGGTTGGGGAGCCTGACATTAGGTGCCCTCAAACAGCAAGGGTTTTTTGCTGACGCTGTGCGGGATTTTTTGCTCTCCATGGGCACAGCCCACAGCACGCATACCTATACTTCACGCAACGATATACGTGAACACTTTTCGCTCAAGGCTTATGGCAAAGCAAGCCCCAAACTGTCATGGGGCGATTTAACCACCATCCAAACCCACACGACGCAAGCCTTACCCACATCACGCCTTATGGATCTCATGCCCCAAGAAAAAAGAGAAAAAGCCACTCCTGCATTTATCGAAGCCATTCGCCACAACATTGCGACCCCGCACGACCTGGAGATGTGGTATGACATCTGTTTTCAAGACCCGGCGATTCCACCTTCGCAAGATTCCCTGACGCAAAACTATTTCAAAGATGCGCAGGCCCTTTTGCCCCCGGAGCCTTGGGATGAACATANATGGAACACATGGACCCAGCACCTCAAAACGCACACAAAACGCACCGGGCGCGCCCTTTATGCCCCTTTGCGGCAGGCCCTGACAGGTCAAAACCATGGCCCCCAAATGAGCCATGTGTTGCCGCTCATCGGAGAGGCACGGGCACGCAAACGTCTTACAGCGCAAATCACAGCCGGAGATGTCTCATCATGAATCTGCATCTTTATGACACCAAAAGCAAAACCAAAAAATCCTTAGCGCCTCAAGAGCAACGGATAAGCCTCTATGTATGCGGCCCTACCGTCTATGATCGTGCGCACCTAGGCAATGCCCGCTCTGTGGTGGTGTTTGATACGCTTTTTCGCCTGTTAACTCATGCCTATCCTGACGTATGTTATGTGCGGAATATTACCGACATTGATGACAAGATCATTCAGGCCGCCCACTACAATCAAGAATCTATTCATGACCTCACTCAGCGCACCTTAGGTTTTTTTCATCATGACATGGATGCTCTTCATGCCTGGCGCCCTACCCATGAGCCCCGTGCGACAGACCACGTTCAGGATATGATCCACCTCATCAGCACACTCATTGATAAAGGGTATGCCTATATCGTCGCCGATCATGTGATGTTTCACGTGAAACATATGTCACATTATGGAAGTCTATCGGGCAGATCTTTGGATACGCAGCAGGCAGGGGCACGGGTAGCTGTGGATGCGCACAAAAGGGATCCTCACGATTTTGTCCTGTGGAAACCTTCTCATGACGGAGAACCAGGATGGGAGAGTCCATGGGGATGGGGACGCCCTGGATGGCATATTGAATGCTCAGCCATGAGTCACGCCTTTCTTCCGTTGCCCTTAACCATCCACGGAGGTGGGCAGGATCTTATTTTTCCCCATCATGAAAATGAGCAAGCCCAAAGTTGCTGTGGGTTTGATGTGCCAGAGCTGGCTCACATATGGATGCACAATGGCATCTTAACGGTGGATGGCGTGAAGATGGCAAAATCTTTGAACAATTTTATCACGGTGTCCGACGCCCTGAAGCGATGGCCCGGAGAAGTGATTCGCTGGGTTTTATTGAGTGCCCATTATCGCCAACCCCTGGATTGGACAGAAAGCAAACTGGCGCAAGCGAAAAAAAATCTAGACCGCCTGTATGAGGCACTCACCTACATTTCGGATAAAGAGCCCGCTGATCCGCCACAACCACCGCAACCCATCCTCTCGGCTTTATATGATGATCTGAATACACCCCAAGCTTTTAAAGCCCTCTTTGCGCAGGTGAATGCGGTGAACCAGGCAGCGGATTCAGACGAACGGACAAGACGGGCGCAGGATGTGTTGGCCAGTGCGCGCCTGATGGGTTTTGCCCACCACACACCACAAGCGTGGTTCCAAGGAAAAACAACATCCAAATCACTTGAGTCACATGCATTAAGTGCACAAGAGATCGAACAACATATTGAAGACAGAGAGAAGGCCAGACGCTACAAGGATTTTACCAAGGCCGATGCTGTACGCCAACACCTAGAATCACAAGGCATTATCCTTGAAGATCGTCATGGCAAAACAACATGGAAGCGCCGTTAACACACGTTAGCATTGTGCTATGTGAGGACTTTGCTTGGTGTCTCCGAGCATGTGTGCCCCTGTGAAAAGGGGCTGAAAACAGAGATGATACACAGAAGAGGGTCGAGAGCTTACGCCTTACTTTTATCTTATCCCTTACTCTTCTTCACGACATGCGCGCCTTTTACGCTTGGCGCCCAGCTTAGCAACCGCCATGCTCCTCGCATGATCCTTTTCCACGCCATCTTTTTTTTCATTATGCCGTTTTCAAAGAAAACACACCTCCTGGCCCCGACGTGTGTTAGTATAGCCCTGATATCTGTCATGGATGCCATCCTTCATGAAAGCTGTTTTTATCCTTGTTCGCCCCCAGTTGCCTGAAAACGTGGGCACGGCCTTGCGAGCACTTTGGAATTGTGGCATGGATGAGCTGCGCTTGGTGTCCCCCAAACATGCATGGCCTTGTGAAAAGGGGCTGAAAGCCGCGGCAGGTGCCCGGCACTTTCCCCACACCGTCCACACCTTTTCATCGCTGCACGAGGCCGTCTCAGATTTGACCTATGTGCTGGCCACCACCGCACGCCATCGTGACATGACCAAACCTGTATACTCCTTAACAGAACTCACCACCACGCTTTCTCCCCACCCCAAGGTAGGCATTATGTTTGGCCCGGAAAGAACAGGTCTCACCTCTGAAGACGTCTCTTGGGCGCAAGGTATTGTGACCATCCCGCTGAACCCTGCCTATACCTCCCTCAACCTGGCTCAGTGCGTGCTACTTGTGGCCCACGAGCTGTGGCGTCATGCGCATCCTCACACACCTACGCCGCCTTCTTCACACAACCAGCCAGCGCTCGCAACACACCATGACGTTCAGGGCATGCTAGCTCATCTTGAATCTGTGCTGGATGCCGCTGGCTTTTTTTATCCTCCTGAAATGAAGGAAAAAATGAGTCGCAATATACGCAATGCTTTTACCCGCACGTGTTATACAGATCAAGAAATTCGAACGCTACGGGGCGTCGTCAATCATTTTGATAAAATATTACAAGGCAAAATGAATCCCTCACGTTCATCCCGCTAAGCCTGTTACCAACACACACCCCACCCACGCAATCGGGGGCACAAGCGCAGAGGCAAACAGTATGCACCCCTTCATGTGCTCATCCTCAACACAAATGCAGGCAAGGCTGCAGGCCATATTTTAACGAGAAAATCGATACCAATGACGAAAAACTTTTTGTTGATAGGGGCGATAATAATGGGGCGTTTTTGAATGATAAAAAGCCACCGCTTGATCCCACGACCCTGAGCGCCCATAAAGCTTTTTCAAAAGCGTGCCCCCATAACGAATGTTAATGCGCGGATCAAACGCCTCTTCCAAGGTGCGAAAAGCATGACCATGATGATATAAATTGATCTGCATACATCCCACATCAATATTGCGCAGGCCTTGCTTTTGTTTTTGCCTCACAAAATGAACAGCGGCACGTCGTGTGGGAAATGAATAGGATTTACCCGCCACATTCACGCTCCACGGCCATGGATAACGCTTGGCAGCGACAAAAATCCCCGACTCCACATGCGCCATGGCCACCAATAACTTATCGGGAATGCCTTGCCTTTTTTCCTCTTGCTCAATGAACAATACGCACATCTCTCCCACGCACGGGTCTAAGGCACACAGAGGAAGGGACGCAACCCTCCACAAATACAAAACAAGAGGCACACACACAGCAAGAAGCCTGCATCTCATCACAAAACATCGTCCAACAGATTGCACACAGTGGAGCGGATGAAGGGAATCGAACCCTCGTCGATAGCTTGGGAAGCTACAGCTCTACCATTGAGCTACATCCGCCTTTGATACACCTTAGCAAAGAAATAGGCCCCTTAAAAGCCTCACTCAGTTATGGGGATGAACATACGGACGCAATTGTGAAAAAATTTGTTTTTTAAACAGCTGTTGATAATGATCATGGGCCTGCACATCCTCGGGCGGTCCTGAACAACAAAGAGTTTTGTTGATACACACAATATGAGCACTTTCCCGAAACACCGTGTGCAAATCATGAGAAGCCATAATAACAGTCAGACTCTGTTGGGTTAGAAGTGTTCGTAAGGCCTTATAAAACTGCGTTTCCCCTTCAATATCCAACCCTTGCGTAGGCTCATCTAGGATCAAAATGTCTGGCTGTTGCATCAATGCTTTCACAAAAAGAACCCGTTGCTTTTCACCCACCGAAAGGGCATGCATGTATTTTTGTGTAAGGGAGGTATCCCACCCATAAAATGCAAACACGTCACGACCACGGCGGTGCCCAGAGGGCGTGAGTTCAAGAAATGTCTCCACCGTTAACGGCAGAAAGGGGGATGTCACCAACGTCTGCGGCATATAGCCTATTTTTTTACCCTGAGGACGTGTGATGACCCCTTGTGTCGGCACCAAAAGGCCCGACAACAGGTTGAGCAACGTGGTCTTTCCCGCGCCATTGGGCCCAATAATGGTGGTAAGGGCGGCCTCAGGCACATCAAAGGATAGGTGCTCTAAAATCGTTTGTCCCGCACGCGCAAACCCCACATTTTTAAGTGACAACATAGGCTACCTAAACGAAACTGTCATCACACACGTCCCTGCCATGTGCTCATAAAAGCGCCTCAACTCTTGGCCCAACACAATCAAGGGGGATATATCCACAAACGAAGCACTACGAACGTCTTCTAACAGCGTGAGATAATCTTCAAACACGCCCCCTGCCTGCGCACGCCATTCGGTCACCACATCACCAGGATGATCGCCTTTCACATTGGATAACACATACAAAACAAGCTGTTGGTGCACAGAAAAAGCTTGCTCAATAATTTCTTGTAACCCCTTTTTTTGCCAATAGGTGTGGACAGGAAAATACGCCACCTTATCGCGCAGCCAACGCACACCACACAAATCACCCAGCTCATAATAGACCTGACTCACAAAAGCCAATGGCTTGCGCACAAATCGCTGAACCTGAATGATGTCTGTGGCAAACATTAAAGGATCCAGGGGAAGAATATGTTGCTTCCAAAAATCTGAGGCCGCTTCCTGACCCCACGTTTCACTGAGTGTGGTTTGGTATTCATGAGGCAACCACGCATGCACATCACGCCTAAAAGAACAAAAGCCTTTTTCATAACGACCAATCAGCTCTTTGATGGGCACATCCATCTTTTCATGGCGCAAGAACCACACCACCAACCTTTTGATGGTGGTATCCATCTGCCAAAGCAGAGATGACAGCGTTTCTGCATCCATGTCTTGCACCTCAAGTGCATCAAACTCGCTGGCTGCCAGCAAATGCCGCACTACCAAAATGGATTTGGCAATATGGGCAGGCGTCACCCGGGTAAGCTCAAACACTTCATGCACAAAAGAAGGACCTAAGGTGTCGCAAATCAAGTTCGACAACACGGTGGCAACAATCTCTTTTTTAAGAGGGTGTTGGCCATAGAAGCTCGAAAAACGCTGAGAGAGGGTGGGGGGAAAGTAATCTACAAGAATGGCCATAAGAAAGGGGTCTTCAGGCAAGGCAGAATCTAAAATGTCTTTATGAAGGTCAATTTTGCTTAAAGCCATCAGGGTGACAATTTCGGGTCGTGTCAGACCTTTTTCACTGCTGCGTCGCCTTTGGAGCTCGTCAGGTGCAGGCAAGGCATCACGTTCACGGTCAAGCGCCCCCACTTTTTCTAAACGCTGTAGTAAACGCTCATGCTCTTCTAATAGCTCAACCCCGCGCACATACACAAAATAAACGCCCTGATTTTGCCAATAAAGACGCCTGAGCACCAAATCGACCACCTCGGCCGTCATGTCCTTGAGAAGCGTATTGCGTGCCTCCTCAGAAAGCTTACCGCGTTCCATCAGTTGCGCACACAATATTTTGATGTTCACTTCATAATCTGAACACATAACGCCCGCAGCATTATCAAGCGCATCTGCATTGATCGCTCCACCTGCAAGGGCATATTCCACACGCCCTTGCGGCGTAAATCCTAAATTGGCACCTTCCACCACCACTCGCGCCCTCACATCTGATGCATTCACACGCACATGGTTGTTCCCACTATCGGCAATGGTGATATCAGGTTCTTTTTCCCCCTTAACAAATGTGCCAATGCCACCAAACCACAATAAATCTACTGGTGCCTTCAGCAATGCCCGAATCAGTTCATCGGGCGTCATTTTATCTTGACCCACCTTAAGCCAAGCCCGCACGGCTGCCGAGAGGGGAATCATACGCAATGACCGAGAAAAAACCCCCCCACCTTTGGAAATAAGCTCAGGGTGATAATCTTTCCAGGATGAGTGTTTTTTCTGAAACAGGCGCTTACGCTCTTTAAAGGACACCAGCGGGTCAGGATGGGGATCTAAAAAAATATCCCGGTGATCAAACGCAGCCATCAGCTGAATCGATTGTGACAACAACATGCCATTACCAAAGACGTCCCCTGACATATCCCCAATGCCGACGGCTGAAAAAGGCTGAGAGAGATCCATAGCCAGGGTGCGAAAATGATGTTCTGTGGATTTCCACGCCCCGCGGGCTGTGATACCTATTTTTTTATGATCGTATCCTTGGGCACCACCAGACGCAAACGCATCCCCCAACCAAAAATGATATTCTGCCGAGAGCGCATTCGCCTCATCAGATTTGGTGGCCGTGCCTTTATCTGCAGCCACCACAAGATAGGGGTCAGGATCATCAAGACATTGCATATCCTGCGGCCTCACCACCTTTTTTTTCTGGAGGTTATCTGTCAAATCCAAAAGGCCTCGCACATAGATGCCATAGGCATCAGGCATGTGGTTAAGTGACATCCGATCACCCAACAAGCCTCCTTCTGTTTTTTTCGTCACAAACCCACCCTTGGCGCCCACAGGCACAATCGCAGCGTTTTTGATAATTTGTGTTTTCAGCAAATCCAAAACTTCATCACGATAATCTTCCTGACGATCTGACCAACGCAACCCCCCACGCGACACACGGCCACTGCGCAAATGAACCCCCTCCATAAAGGGAGCATACACAAAAATTTCAAACATCGGACGGGGCGGGGGCATATCTTCGATCACCTGGCAATCAAATTTAAGCGCCACATAACGCTTAGGCTCGCCATGATCTCGTTGATATACATTAGCCCGCACCGTAGCCATCACCAGATAATAAAGCGAGCGAAACAAGCGCTCTTCATCATAGCGACTGATCCCAGAAATATCGTGAAGCAACGCCTCAGGATCTACAGTCACAGAAGATTTATGAGAAGGCGAGGGGGTAAGCCTGGCATGAAAAAGAGCCAACAATTGCGTCACAAGGTCAGGATGTTTCAGCAGCGTGCTCTCCACATACCCGCGCCCATAAGGCACCCCCAATTGCTTGAGATAACGCACATACGCACGCAAAAGGCGGCACTCCTCCCAGCTAAGCCCTGCTGCCGGAATCATTTTTTGAAAATCATCACTCTCCTCCCCATAGGCAAACACGGCACGCAAGGCCTGCTCTAAAAGTGTTTCAAGAATAGAATAGTCGAAAAAAGGTAATTTTTTTAACGTGATATGGTGCAAGGAGGCGCGATGAGCTGCATGGGCAAAAGAAAAGGAAGATTCTGACAACACACAAAGACCCATATGCCCGAGCACTCGCACCAATGTGTCAAGAGGAATGGGGTCATCCGCACAATACATGTTCATGAAAAGCACGTCGTTCTTCACAAAAAGACGTACCTTAAGTTCTTTAGGCGCGCGCGTCTCTTTTAAGTGAAGAAAATCCTTAAGCGCTTCTTCTGGCGTATGGCGCACGCGATAATCAGCAGGCAAAGATGTTAAAAAGGAGGTCAGCGCCTCTTGAGAGGCTGGATCTTGAAACGTTTTATGGGCACACGCATAAAAATGATGCACCCATGACAAAAAATGATCCCCGACAGCCGCTTCTTGAGCTAATGCCTGCGTGGCAAGCACACCTTCTGAAGAAGAAAAGAGGGCCACAAAAGTGTCGATCTTTTTCTCAAGGCCGCGTTTTTCAGAAGCGCTCAGCTTGTTGTGAAAAAAGAGACAATAACAATCCTCTGGCAGGGAAGGTTGTTGACAATGGCCGCCAGCACTCAAAGATGTCAGCCCGCCTTTTTTTCTTTCCACGCAAAAGCGCGTGTAAAAACAATGGTGGCTGTGTGCTTCTTTTGCCAACAATGACATGATCACGGCGTGCGGGACACGGTTGTGAGAAAAAACCATCATAAGACAGGTGGATTCAGCCGTCTCATCCTCTACAAAAGAAACACCGTCCTTTCCGCCCTGGTATCGATAGTGCTCCCATAGTGTCTTTAAGCGTGTTTCCCCAACAGCACTCTCAGCAACCTTACAAGCAGTGAGCTCCTCAGAAAAGAGGTTGAGGCAAAACAAGCGAAACCAGTCTTGATGCTTTTTATCCACTGTGTCACTGACACGACCCACAAGATCATGAAATACAGCAGAAGAGAGAATCATAAGGACACCCGAACGTAAAACAGACAACATGGAGCGGGCGAAGGGATTTGAACCCTCGACCCCAACCTTGGCAAGGTTGTGCTCTACCCCTGAGCTACACCCGCAATACTCTGTGATGGTATACGGAAGCGCTTTTTTTGAAAAGAGCAAAAATGGTCACAACGTCATCGTATCTCTTTTTACTACGTTAACGTCTCATTTTTCATTTCTTAGGTTGCCTTTCTTAGCGTTAATGCTTTTTTATACACAACATCGCGCGGTGCACCTGTGACATCACAAACTTCCCGCACAGCATCACGCAATGACATGGTTGTGATCGCTGTTTTCAGCAAATCATCCATAGCCTGCGCATCCATCGCCTTTTTTTCCTGTTCTTCGCGTCCTGCCACCAAAACTACAAGCTCTCCTTTAAGCTCTGACGGCAACGTGGGAGAAGGGGATAACGTACCTTCAAAACGCGTTTCAAACACTTTTGTCAGTTCACGCACCACCACAAAAGAACGCTCTCCCAACACGTTATACAGTTTTGTTAATGTCCCGACTAAACGTGGCACAGACGCAAAAAAAACAAGCGTGGCCTGAAGGGGTTTCAGCTCGTCAAGCACCCTTCGCCATCCTTTGAGGGGAAGAAACCCTTGAAAGAAGAAGCGGTCCGTAGGAAGCCCTGATAGCACCAAAGCAGACAACGATGCTGAAGGTCCGGGCACAAGCGTCACAAACAACTGATGTTCATAAAAAGTACGCACCAATTTATAGCCAGGATCTGAAATAAGAGGCATCCCTGCGCTGCTTATCAGCGCCACGCGCTTTCCAGACAAAACGGCTTCGATAAGACGAAGCCTCATCGCTTGAGATGTGTGGTCATGATAAGTATGCAGAGGTTTGCGGATGTGATAACAATCTAAAAGTTTGTGGCTATGCTTTTTGTTTTCACACACAATCATGTCCACAGATGACAACNNNTCAAGCGCACGCAACGAGATATCTCGCCGATGACCAATGGGTGTGGCAACAATGTAAAGCCCCGGAGGAAGCGGGGAGGCTTGGAGCGTCTCATTCATCATCATCACCGGGGGTTACGGGCCTCACCGCCAGCTTGCCATCGTGAAACATCATTGTGAGGCGAGAAAGGCGCTTTCCCCGCGCCTTAGATGTGACCACACGACCCTCAGGCGAAAGAGCCACACAAAACCCACGCGCAAGCGCTTTTTCATGAGATGTTTGTTGAAGACGCTGGGCGAGATGACGCAGGTCTTTCGTGTTCTGCGCCAGCATTTCATACGCCCGTGTGGTTAACGCCTTTTGGGTGTAACGAAAACGTGTTTCCTGCATCGTGACGAATGTCTGAGGTTCTGTTAATCGAGCTGTTAGCCACGCAAGACGCTGTTGCTGACGACCCCAAAAATCAACATATCCTTGCAAGCGCCCTTCTAAATCATCAAGACGCTGTGCATACAAAGGAAAAAATCCATAGCCACGACGCAGGCGCTGCTGAAAAAAGTGGAGGCGCATACACCAAGGCTCCAGCACCTGACGCCACGCTTGATCAATAAGCCTGACATAGGTGGTGAGCGTGTGAGCAAGCGATGCCCGATGAGGGGTGGTGATTTCTGCCGCTGCCGTGGGGGTGGGGGCTCGCTGATCAGCCACATAATCAGCCAAGGTGGTGTCTGTTTCATGGCCAATCGCTGACACCACAGGCAAAGAGCACCGGGCCATGGCGCGCACCAGGGCCTCTTCATTAAACACAAACAAGTCTTCAAAACTGCCCCCCCCGCGTGCGAGGATAATCACGTCAGGCGTCATGCTTTCACTTGCAAACTGCCCCAACACATCGAGCGCTTCCACCATAGAGGCCAGCGCCCCTTCGCCTTGAACATTCACAGGATAAAAAAGAACATCCACAGGAAACCGATCCGCCAAACGGTGAAGAATGTCTTGAATCACCGCGCCCGTGGGGGAGGTGATCAGGCCGATACAGCGTGGAAAAGGGGGAAGGGCCTTTTTTCGTGACGCCTCAAACAACCCCTCTTCACGCAATTTTTTCTTCCGCGCTTCCAGCAGTTGAAACAAATCACCTTGGCCCGCCACACTCACCTCTGTCACAACCATTTGATATTTAGAGCGACCTGGATAGGTGGTGATTTTGCCGCGACACACCACCTGAGTGCCATGACTAAGGCTGTCTTTAAAACGGTGGGCCAAGGGCCGCCAACACACAGCATCCAACACCGCTGTATCGTCTTTGAGAGAAAAATAAAGGTGACCCGATGTGTGAAGCTTGGGGGCAGAGACTTCGCCTTGGATGCACACGTGGTCAAAATGCTGCTCCACATGTTTCTTGATCAAAAGAGAGGCCTGGCTCACCGAAAAAACAGCTTCAGATACAGCGGCAACATCTGTGGATGCCCTTTCTATAAAGGCTTTGGCTTTCTCTGGTGACACGTCAGGCCCCCTTTCTCTCTTTGGGCAGGGATTTGATGGTGCGCATGTGCGTTTTGGCAGGCTTTGAGGTTGTCAGGGTGCTCAGCGCTTGGGCTTCAGGCATCACGTCATCTTCAAGGGAGGCTAAAAAGGCATTATAACCCTTGACCGAACTTCCCAAGGACTTTCCCACATCATGAAGCTTGGCCAAGGTTTTCTCCAACATCTGAGAAAGGCGCTTGCCACAATCACTAATTTCTTGCGCATTTTCAGAAAGCACCTCCTGCTGCCACCCCATGGCAATCACTTTTAACAGCGCAATCAATGTCATGGGCGTTGCCAACAAAACAGACTTTTCGGCACTATAGTCCAACAAAGAGGCATCCGCTTCTAAAGCCTTAATCAACAGGCTCTCTGTGGGCAAAAACAGAAGGATGAAATCCGGCGTTTTCTGGATATAGGTCGTATAATCACGGCGGCTGAGCGTATAAATATGATGCTTTATTTTCTGCACATGATCGCGCATGGTGTCGGCAGAAAGGCCAGTGTCAGATGCTTCCGGCAAACATGCCGCCAACGGGGCTTTGGCATCCACCACCACGCATCGTGCTTCGGGCATGCGAATCACCAGATCTGGGCGCAACGTTTTATCGTCAACATGAAACGATTTTTGATCAAAAAAATCACAAAAAGGCAGCATCCCCGCCCATTCCACCAACCGTCTGAGCTGCATCTCCCCCCATTTGCCCCGAATGTTGGGGGTTTTAAGCGCCTGCGCTAACTGTGTAGTTTGATGATGAAGGTGCGCATGCACTTCGGATAGATTATGTATTTTTTCATGAAGCCCTTCATAGGCCCCTACGCGTGCTTTTTCAAGAGTTTGGACTTGATGGCGTATGGCCTCTAATGACTTTTCAAGCGGCTGGATCATGTGCTGAAGGTTTTGCGCATGACCTGTGAGCTTGCCATCAGTGCTTTGAGAAAAGGTACGGAAAAAAGATTCAGACTGCTTCATCAAATGCTGGGAAGCGTTTTCTAAAGATTGTGAACACACATGTTTGATGTGGTGATCCACCAGCTCTTTGACGTTAAGATGAGCTTTCTTTTGCTCTTCATACACAAGAATTTGTGTGTGAAGCGAGGTCACCTCACGGGCAAGACTGCGTGCTTTTTGCGTTGCCTTTGCCCAAAAAATCAAACAAAAACAAAGTGATAGAGAAAGTAAAATCAAGATTGTCACAACAACGTTTTCCTCTATGGGCTTACCACAAAATACAACGAAGATACGCCCTTTGAACAGAAATTTCCTTTTACAGATGAAATAAAAAGAAATAGACTGTTCGGGATTTTTACATCATTGTTTTGATCCCTTATGGTCCTAAAACGATCCCTTATTTTATGCAGCCTTGGCCTGATGGTACTGACGCCCCTGTGGGCAGATGCGTCAAACACCCCAGCTGCTGCCAAGCCGCGCACATGGAAACAGGCTCTTCAAGCCGCTCATGCGTTTAACCCGCGCATCAAAATTGCCGAAGCTGCGGTCAAGATTGAGAAGGATAAAAAGAGACAAGCCCAAGGGGAGTGGGTGCCCACGGCCCGCGGCACAGCGTCTTATGGCGTCAACAAAAAAACCTATGACAAGCCTGTTGAAAACCCCAGATACACAGATACGTTGGGCAAACCCTCTGATTTTGGGGTGGCCGCCGAGCAAAACTTGTTTGCCAGTTTTGGCTCCGTTGCCAGGTGGCAAAAAACAGAAGCCGGCTATCAGGCTGCCTTGCTGGATTTAGAGGCTGCTGAATCTGCGGTGTTTTTTGATTTGATGCAGGTGATTCTTGAAATGATTGTGTCTCGAGAGCTCAAAACCTTTTATGAAAGCAACATCACCCTTTCTCAGACCCTGTTGGCTCAAACTCGTGCGCGGGCACGCGTAGGTGAGATCAGCCGCACTGATGTGTTTATGGCAGAGGCCAAATTAGCTGAATCTGAAGCCAAATATGTGGAAGCTGAATCGCGTCTCACGGTGGCCAAAACCCAATTTTATGAAATCACCGGGACAGAACCCAGTGAAGATTTTTCCTGGCCTGATTTGCCCATCAAAATACCTGAGAATGAGCAAGAGCTGATTAAGTTGGCCCTTCATCAGAACTTTTCCATCAAAGCAGAAGCGTTTCGTGAAAAAAGCGCCCGCAAAGAGGTGCAGTCTCAGCTGTCAAATCAGATGCTTCCCAGCGTCGATCTTCAGGCGCGCGCTTATAAATCAACAGACAACACCAAATATTACTCTGAACCCCGCACCGAGCATTATAAAGACCGCTCTGTGGATTTGTCGGGCACATTGAGCCTTAAGGTCCCCATTCCTCTGGGTAAGGAGCAAGCGGTTGTCAGGCAGGCCGAACAAACTTTTAACCAAAGCCGTTTAAAAAGACAACAAACGCAGCTCAATGTTTATCAAGCCACCCTTCAAGCACGTAACCAGCAGAAAGCCGCGCAAAAAAGCGTGATGCGTTATGAAATTGAGCTGAAAGCTAACAAGAAAGCTTTGGATGCGATGCAGGCAGAATATGCGCATGGAGGAAGAACATTTATCAATGTCTCAGAAATTCAAAACCGTAAAGAAAGCTCCTACCAAAACTGGACGGAAGCGCGTAAACGTGAAATGATCGAGCGGTTGCGTATTCTTTCCCTTACGGGTCAGCTGACGGCCAGAAGTCTTAAGTTGGATGTACCTTCTCATGACGCCCGGAGCTATGGTCCTTGGATTAGGCTGGCGCCTAAAGTTTCCGCACCTGTTCTACTTACACGTGGAGGATAAATCATGTCTGATGAAGAAGCGACATCCATTGAAGATATTTTGGCCTCCATCCGCCGCGTTATCGGCACGAATGAGGGCCCCGTACTGGGGAAAGAGGGAGAAGGCCAAGGGGCTTCTTCAAATGTCTTAGAGCTTCAAGAGGTTGTAGAAGGCAAGGCCAGCGAGAAGGATGAAGCGCAGATGGCATCGGCCCCTGCTATGGCGGCGGGCATGTCACCTAACCACGCGTCTTCTCATACTTCTTCTCATATGTCTGCTGGCGCTTCTTCCACAAAGCCTGTGAAAAATAATGTATCGCCGCTGATGTCCACCCTATCACGACAGGAAAAATTGGCTGAGGGCTTTGAGGTTTTTCTTGAGTCTACCCTTGAAAAAATTGTGAGAGAGTTTCTGTCTTCTTGGATTGACAAAAACATGCCCACCCTGGCTGAAAAAATTCTAAAGGACCAAATGAGGGCTGCCTTTGAAGCCCGGTGCCGCAAGGAAGGATAAGCGCTGAAGCGCTGTCCGCACATCTTCTAGCTTTTTTTCCTCCTGCCTCATGACGTGAAGCATGTGTTCGCGGACTTGACGCTCTTGTATGGTTTCGTGGCGCTTAACCTTTTCGAAAAGGGTGCGCATGTCTTGAAGAATCTCTTTGATGGCGCTCTCAAGACGCACAAAGCTTGCTTGCGCCTGCTGTCTTTCGTGGTCAAAGTGTTGCAAAAACCTATGGGCCATCCCAGAAAGCGCTGCATCATGCCGCATGATCTTCCACTCTTTCTTAAAGGCGGTTTCTAGGTTGTGTAGGGTGGACCTCATCATGGTTAGCTCTTGTTCTTTTTGCTTTAAGAGATAGGTTTTTTGCTTAAGCTCATGACGCAGCAACGAAGCCAACCGTTTGTGAATGCTCGCCTTCATGGATTCACGATGGCCTTCAATTGAGCAAAACCTTCTTCTAAGGAAACTGCCGTATCTTTGTCTTGACTGAGGAAAGATTCTATTTTGGGATAATCGGCAATGGCTTTATCCACATCAGGTGATTGACCTTGTTGATAGGCGCCTAACTGAATCATCTCAGCCATATTTTCATAGGTGGACAACACACGCCTGACGTGTTCAATACATTGCTCATCTTCTGGCGATCGTTTGATGCGCGCGCGCGAAACACTTTTTAAGATATTGATGGCAGGATAACGACCCCTTTCTGCAATGGACCGATCCAAGACGATGTGGCCATCGAGAATGCTTCGCACAGCGTCAGCAATAGGCTCATTATGATCATCGCCTTCGACCAAAATGCTGAAAATACCTGTAATAGACCCCGCATGGTGGGTGTTGCCTGCGCGCTCTAAAAGGCGGGGCAACTCAGAAAAAACGGTAGGAGGAAACCCGCGTGTGGCAGGCGGCTCTGAAACAGAGAGGCCAATTTCCCGCTGTGCCAGCGCAAAACGCGTGACACTGTCCACCACGCACAAGACATTGAGTTGTTGATCGCGAAAATATTCAGCTAACGTAAACGTAATATACGCCGCTTGGCGCCTTAACAAGGCAGGCATGTCTGATGTGGCCACCACCACCACAGCTTTCGCAAGACCCTCATCGCCCAGTTGATCTTCAATAAATTCTTTCACCTCCCGGCCGCGCTCGCCCACAAGGCCTACGATAATAATGTCACAATCAGTAAAGCGTGTAATTTGCCCCAACAAAATTGATTTGCCGACACCTGCAGCTGAAAAAATACCCATGCGCTGACCTCTATAGCATGTGGTAAATGTGTTCATGGCCTTAATGCCCAAATCTACGGGCGTGGTGGTTCGCGCACGCTGATGGGCTTCGGGGGCTTTTGATTTCACAAAATAAGGCGTGGTGCCTTGCAAGAGGGGGCCTTTGTTATCAACAGGCCTGGCCAACCCATCCACAATGCGCCCGCGCCACGCATCACAAGGATATATGTGCATGTCTTGTTCTATGACATTCACTTTCGCTTTGGGGCCAATGCCATCTAAAAAATCATAACCCATCACCAACACCACATCCTGACGAAACCCTACCACTTCGCCCAACAAGTGGTGATGATCATCGCGCCAAATACGCACCATGCTGCCCAAACGCACGCAATGTGTAATCCCCACCACCTCCACCAACAGGCCCACAATAGAGCGCACATGTCCCACCCAAGACACTGAAGAAATACGGTTCAAGTTGGACAAGAAGGTCTCTTGCACTTGTGCCATATCTTTGATCTTGGCCATGAGGCGTCCTGTCCCTTTTTTATGGAAAGCTAAGATTTTTTAATCCCCAATGTATTAACAATCCTTTTACAGAAACAATGTTGTCATACATGGAAACGAAAAATATGTTAGCGTGCGGCTTGCATACCAATAATCCGGAACACAATGAACAGGCGCCCTTTTCATCTTGGCACACGCAAAACACCGCTTGCGTTAAGGCAGGCTGAAATTGCTCAACAAGCGCTTTTAAACGCTGGCATCGCCACCCTGATCTGCCCCTATCAAACCACAGGAGATCAAATATCAAAGCCGCTTCGCTTTACAGAAGGCAAGGGGCTTTTTGTCAAAGAGCTAGAGCAAAGCCTCCTTGAAAAAAAGATTGATATGGCCGTTCATTCTTATAAAGATATGCCCTACCTCATGACAGAAGATCTTGTGATCGCGTGCGTTTTGCCCAGGGAAGACCCCCGTGATGCTTTTTTATCTACCTCAGAAATGAAGAACCTTCCCCATGACCTATCTTCTTATGGGGGTGTGGTGGGCACATGCTCCTTAAGGCGCCACAATCAAATCAAACATACGTATCCTCATATAAGGCTTCAAGATATTCGCGGCGGCGTAAATACCCGCATACAAAAAATGGATAACGGTGATATTGATGGCTTAATTCTGGCCATGGCGGGGTTGAAGCGCCTTCATCTCACCCACCGCGTGCGCCACATTTTTTCCACAGATGAGCTTATCCCTGCTCCCACACAAGGTATTCTTGCCATACAGTGCCGCAAAGAGGATCTTTTGTTGCAAAAGGCCCTCAAAGCCTGCAATCATGACAACACACAAAAGGAATCTTGTGTGGAGCGCGGCTTTGTCACTGCCATTGAAGGTGATTGTCAAACATCCTTGGGGGGATATGCACATATTCATGATACGCATCTCACCTTTCTCGGCATGCTTTCACAGCCTGATGGCACTCATCTTGTCACCCTCAAAGATGTGGCAGACCTTGCACAGATCAAAGATTTCTTGGCCCACGGCTATGCCTTAGGCCATAAGATCAGAAGGATGCATCATGAAGAGATTGCTCATCTTCAGAGCAGATAATGAGCGTGAAGACACCTTACAAGCCTTAGCTCCGCTCACACAATGGGGGATTCAACCTGTTTTTATCCCTCTGACCCAGGTTGTCTTTTCTGCTCCTCTCCCTGAAGCGATGCTGCGCTGTCCCACCGCCTGTGCCACCAGCCGCAATGGCATCCGTATGCTTCATCAATCAGGTTTTTCCCCAGAAAAAAAGCTGTTTGTGGTCGGTGACGCCAGTGCAGATTTGGCCCGAAAGTTGGGGTTTCATACCATCACCATCTCACCCAACGGTCAAGCATCAGGCCTTGTGTCGTTGCTGAAAAAACAACATCACACGCTGCCACAACCCCTGCTTTATGTGAGGGGACAAGAGATTAAACAAGACATCACCTCACAGCTGCGTGATGTCCACATCTATGTGAAAGAATATATAGGCTATGCCATACACCCCATCCCCGCACAAAAAGCATGCCTGAACCAGACGTTGAGAAACCCTTTTTGGGGGATATGCGTACTCTCTCAAAGCATAGCCCGCACCCTAACCCGCTTTATGGATGAAAAACGATCTCTTTCTTCATTCTCCTCTTCACCTGACTCTTTATCTGATGTTCTCGAAGGTGTGCCTTTTTTTTCTCTAAGCGCCGACATCACACACACCCTGAGAACCCAGGAAAATCTGCACATTATTGATGTTCTGCGCCCCAATCTCTCAACCCTTGTTGACACCATTGTTCACTATGTATCCAGAAAGTAAGCCTTTGTAGGGAAAGATATGCTAGCTTTGACGGTGTGACAAAGAGAGAGCCTATGTCCTGGACATTTATTGTTAAAAATCTTTTTTTCCTCACCCTGCTGACAGCACCCCACATGTGGGAAAAAGCACACACAAACGTGGTGATGGTCATCGATCAGCATCAGTGGACCTTCGAGGCTTACCCTACCTGGGTTGCTTTGATCATTTTTTTGTGGGCCAGTTGGATAGCCTTATTGTTGTGCAAGCGCCTGTTTACATGGCTGTTCAACATAGAATCTCTTGAGATGCGCGTAGCGCGAGCCCTTGTACACCTTGACGGACAAGACACAAAGAAACTACGCAAACTGTGCTCTAAAAAAAATATCAGCCACATCGCTTGGATTTCCATGGTTCACCTCAAAAGTTTGAAAAGCGCAAGCGATGCTCTTTTCCAGGAAGCCATGGCACAAGCAAGCACGTTTGCGTTCTTAAAAACATGGTGCTTTAGGCAACAAGCCAAAAGGTTGCTCAAAAAAAATGAACGCGATGTGGCCCATGAACTTCTCAAAAATCTTTTTGACATGCATGACCACAGCCCATGGACGATTGAAACCCTGTTTTACAGCTCGCTCTCTCAAGGAGAAGTTGAGTTAGCACAAAAAGTTCTCCAAACAGCCCGTCGTGAAGACATCAGCAGCAAAAGTTTTCATTGGGAAGGCGAACTCTTATTTCACAAAGCCCAGCAATGGAAGGGTGATCCTAAGAAAAAAATTTGGCTTTTAGAAAAAGCGTTGGTTTTGTTGCCCAAAAAAGCACACATTTTTTATGAATTGGCGTGCCTTCACCTTGAGCAGCAAGATGATAAACGTGCTGTCCACATTTTAAAAACAGGATGGCAAAACCAACCCGACCCTGCGTTGGTTGAACTTTTCTGCAGAATTTATCACAAAAATACCAAAACTGAACGTTTTGAAGCAGCCAAGCAACTGACAGAAGATGCCAAAATGCATCCGTTGAGTCTTCTGTTGATGGCTTTTGTGGCGTTGGATGCCAACCTTAAGCCCTTTGTGCTACAGGCTATTGATCATCTCAAAAAACAGGGCTATACATCGTGGTGCTTTTATTTACAATCTAAAATTGAGATTCGCAAAGAGCAAAGGTATGATCCGGCGCTGTCTGCCAGCTATCAATGCATTTACGCGCTGGATCCAACATTGAGAGTTTTTGTCCAACACTTCACCCACGACGCTCGCGCTGCATAATTGGCAAAAAGGATCTTTGCTTGAACGCTATAAACGTTTTCTTGCCACGATTCAGCTTGAAGAAAATCAGCAGATCATCACAGCCCATTGTCCCAACACAGGGGCCATGCGTGACCTGTTGACCCCAGGCAGCACAGTCTATGTCTCTCACACAATCTCTCAAACCCGCAAAACACCCTATACGTGGGAAAGTGTGATGGCGGGTGACACGATGGTGGGTGTCAACACACACAGGCCCAACAAACTTATTCATGAGGCCCTCCTCAAGAAAAAGCTCTCTCCCTTTTGTGATTATGACCATGTGGCGTCAGAAAAAATGATTGCCCCCCACACGCGGGTTGACTTTAAGCTTTCTTGCCCCCAAAAAACGTGTCTTGTGGAAGTCAAAAACGTGCACTATCGAGAAGGTGACACAGCCCTTTTCCCTGATTCACCCACCACGCGCGGGGCCAAACATCTTGAGGTGCTCACCCATCTTGCACAACAGGGGCAACGGTGTGCGCTCATTTATGTTGTGCAGCGCGATGATTGTAAAAACTTCGATTTTTGTCATCATTTTGACCCCAATTATGCTAGACTCGCAGAAAAAGCGCTTTCGGCAGGGGTTGAGATGTATGCCTATGACTTCGTGTTGAGCTCTACGTCCATAGCCCTCAAAGGCTCTCTTCCTTTCAAAGGACGGATGTCATGAACGTTTGCTGCAAGCTTGAGGCGCCTCATGTGCATTCGCCTGAGGGCCCCATTTTGCTTCATGACGCATCCGCTTTTGAAAAAATGAGAAAAGCAGGCGCTTTGGCTGCCAGCATTTTGGACCGCATCACCCCTTTTGTGAAAGCCGGCACCACCACGGGTGAGCTTGACCGTCTTTGTGATGATATGATTCGCGCGAGTGATGCTATTCCCGCGCCCCTTCACTATAAAGGTTATCCAAAATCTATTTGCACATCCCTTAATCATGTGGTGTGCCACGGTATTCCCGGTGAAGCGTGCCTCAAGAATGGGGATATTCTTAATATTGACGTCACCGTGATTTTGGATGGATGGTATGGTGACACCAGCCGCATGTTTGTGGTGGGTCATGTCCCGCCTCACACCCAAAAACTGATCGATGTGACCAAGCAAGCCCTTCACGAAGCCATTCATCTTGTGCGGCCAGGATGTTATTTAGGCGATATTGGCCACCATATCCAAACCCTGGCTCAGCAGCATGGTTTTTCTGTAGTGAGAGATTATTGTGGTCATGGCATTGGTCAATTTTTTCACGGACCTCCCTCGGTGCTTCATGTGGGCGAACCCGGCACGGGCGTAAAGCTTGAACCGGGCATGATGTTTACCATCGAACCTATGCTGAATATGGGCAAACCGGGCACCAAACTGTTGAGCGATGGTTGGACAGTGGTCACCAAAGACAAAAGCCTTTCGGCGCAGTTTGAACACACCCTGGGTGTCACCCAAGATGGGTGTGAAATTTTTACACAAAGTGTGTGATGGATGGATACCAAAGATCCTCACTATCTTGGCCATCGCATGCGGCTGAGAGAACGGTTTCTCAAAGGTCCCGAAAGCCTTGCTGATTACGAAATTTTAGAGCTGATTTTGTTTGGAGCTTCTGCGCGCAAAGATGTCAAACCCTTGGCCAAAACGCTCCTTAAAGAGTTTAAATCCTTAGCTGGCGTATTTTCAGCCTCCCCTGAGAAATTGAAGAAAATACCAGACGTGGGGGACACCACCTTAAGCACGCTTTATGTGATCAAAGAATCTCTGGCCCGTGTGTTAAGAGAAGACCTGCAAAAGTCATCTCTGATCGACAACACCCATAAAGTCATTAACTATTGCAAAACGCTGATGGCGCACCTGGATGTGGATCATTTTCGTCTCTTGTTTCTCGATACCAAAGGAGGTCTAATTGCAGATGAACTCCAGCAAAAAGGCACTGTGGATCATGCCATTTTATATCCAAGAGAAATTGTCAAACGGGCGCTCGAGCTGGGCGCGGCTTCGCTGATTATGGTACACAATCACCCATCAGGCTATACCACACCTTCTCAAGGTGACAAGGACATCACACAGCGCGTTAAAAGCATCGCGCATGACATGGGCATTCGCCTGCTTGACCACTTTATCATAGGCAAATATGAGTGGTTTTCTTTCAGGGGTCAGGGCTGGCTTTAGGGCATAAAATGCTTTAAACTTGCTCAAATTCTGTGCGCCTTCTTTTGGTACCCTCATGCGCATTTTGCGTTCTATGACACTGCACCTTTTGGGCACAACTGTCTTGCTTTCTCTTTTTATTGCGAGCTTGCTGTGGATGAAGCAATCGTTTCGCTTTGTCTCCATCATCGTGGTACAAAGATTATCTTTTTTAGACTTTTTTTTGTTTGTGACATGGTTATTACCCGAGCTTTTTTCGCTAGCGCTCCCCTTTGCTTTTTTCATTGCCGTCTTATTTCTCTATGGTCGCTATCGCGATGACAACATTTTATCGGTACTCAAAAATGCGGGTTACAGCCAAGCTCGTATCCTGCGCCCTGTTATCTACGTAGGCATGGCTGGCACGCTTTTTTTATATCTCATGACACTTTATTTTGTGCCACTTTCCTTTCAAAAATTTCGTAAACAAGAATTGTCGATGCGCTCTCACTTTTCAGAAAAATCTTTTCAGGTGGGGGCGTTTAAGTCTTTGGGTCCTTTCACGGTCTATGTACGCAATAAAAGAAAAGACGGTTCCCTTGATGGCCTTTTTATTTATGATCAACGCCATCTCGATAAGCAGGCCTCTATTCTCGCATCACGTGCGCAAGTGATCAACGATGGCGAAAGGATAGGGCTGTGCCTCCAACAAGGGGTCAGGCAAACACGTGAAGATGCGCGATATAGTTTTTTTGATTTTGATCGTTATATTTTTTACGCTAAAGATGCCCATGAAAAAACAGCCGCGCCCATAAAATCTTATGAGCTTTTTTTGAGTGAATTATTCACCACCTATCAAACGTTGGAAGAAAAAATCAAATTCCATTTTGAAGCCTTCCAAAGACTCCTTCTCCCCCTTTATTTTCTCTCTTTTGGCATGGTAGCTGGCCTTTTTATGTGTAAGACACACAGCAAAAAATGGAACATCACCGCCGCCGTTTTGGCTTTTTTATCCATACAATTTGGCAGCCTGGTCCTTCTTCAGCTTGAGGGTCATCTCGGACTCATGGCGCCCATACTTGCTTTTACAGGGGTTTTGTCGCCACTTTTTTATGTGATGTATCAACACCTTAAATATGAAACTCTTTCCTCTCAATTACAGCTGTCTTAGGTATGCCCACATTTAGCCGCTATGCGTTTCGCCTTTTTCTGACCTATTTCCTCATCACCTTCTTGGCTGTGTGGTGTTTGATTCTTTGCGCAGAATTTATTGAACTTCAACGACGCGCCTTGCTCGATTCTTCCTTGCAAGCTTTTTTTCTGGCCTTTTTAAAAGCACCGTTGACAATACACCAACTCTTTCCTCTTCTTATTTTGGCCAGCGCTCTCATTGTCTTTAGCCGAGTCACACAATCTAATGAATTTCTGGCCCTCAGCAGCACAGGAACCTCCCCTTGGAAAAGCCTTGCCCCTTTCTTTGCCTGCTCACTTTTTTTAGGTGTGCTCAACGTGGCTCTGCTACAGCCCCTAAGCATCACAACGCTCAGGCATTACCACCTTATCGACATTGGCCGGGATGTAGACAACAAAAATGCCTTTCAAATGTTCTCGTCAGGCGTGTGGATTAAGCAAGAAACATCTGAAGGGTATGTGCTGGCCCACATGAAAAAAATAAAAAATTCATCCAGGGCCTTTCACCATGCGTTCATCCATGTGCTTTCGCCACAAAGCAAACTCAAAGCCAGTTTTTATGCCAACAAAATTGGCCTATTAAACCAGGCCATTGTGATGAAACATGGCTGGATGTATGACCCCCAAAACAAGCAACAAACCTTTTTTGAAAAAAAAATACTTCCCTATCGCATCGATTTAGAGGGCCTTTTTCTCCAAAATTTTAAACCTGATCTTCTTTATTTTTGGTCTTTGCCGCGTCTTATTGCCTTGGCCCACGAAGCACGAATTCCCAGTCATGTGTATGAACTTAAATGGCAAGAGTTATGGGCGTCTATTTTTGAATGTCTGGGTCTTACCATGTTTGCAGCGGCTATTGGTCTTCAGCTTCATCAACGCTATGGGTCCATTATTCTTTTTCTCACAGGATGCTTTATTGGTTTTGGATTCTATTTTTCCACGCAGATGACCCGAGCCTTTTGTCTTGCAGGGGTTATTTCCCCCATGATTGCTTCGTGGGCCACGGTTTTTTTCATTATTCTTACGTCCCTTGTTTTAATTGTCTTTTTAGAGGAAGGTCACAAAAGAAACTATTAGGAATCCAACCTCTCTTGTTTTCACGTCTTTGTCTTATTATTTGCTTATGTATGATCATGAGGCCTTGTGGAGCAAAGGCAAGACAGGCGTGTTATCCAACATTGGCACAAGCAGATCAAAACACCATTGTTTTCTATGCAGATCATGTGTTTTATAACCGCACCCTCAAGATATGGAAGTTTTCAGGACATGTGACGGTTCAAAACGACACACAATATATCAGAGCCCAAGAAATTACCTATCACGAACAAACAGCCCTGCTCACAGCCACAGGAAATGTGCGACTTAAAGAACAGGGCCAAGATTGTTTGGTGGCCGATTATGTGGAGGTCACTGGCAATGTCAAAAAAATGGTTTTGAAAAAAATTCGCTTCCTCACCCAAGACAAAAGCCGTTTTGCAGGCGCATCTGCGGCGTATGACAAAGATGATGATCTCATTGTCATAGAAAACGGTGTTTACACACCCTGTCAACCATCGGCCACAGATCCAGAGGCGCCGCCCTTTTGGCAAATCAAAGCACGGCGCATTGAAAAAAGGAAAAAAAAGGCAGAGGTACGCTATATTGACCCCCAGCTTGAGCTTCTCAATGTTCCCATTTTTTATTTTCCCTATTTAAGTTTTTATACCAAAAGATCTAGCGGATTTTTGCGTCCTCGATATGGCAACTCATCTTACTTAGGATATTTTGTAAGTGTTCCTTATTTTCTGACTTTCGAACACGCTGACGTCAAAATTTTTCCCTTTGTCACCACCAAAAGAGGAGGCATCGCCGGCTTCCAATATCGTCAGAAAGGGCGCACGTCTTATCTGGAAACAGCGGGAAGCTTGAATGCCTCAAAACCTGTTTCTTATTATAAGGACAATCAGGAAGAACATATTTCCTCCCCGCGCGGCAGTTTATCTATTAACCTGACGCAAGAAATCAATGATCAATGGCGTATAAAAGCTGTGGGGCAGGGCGTCAGTGACAAAACATACCCACGCTCTATTGCGGAACTCAGGCTCCCTGACAGCATGTCTACAGCCCCTTTTTTGGAGTCAAAAGTGGAAGGAGAGCGCTTTTCAGAAAGAGACTACCTCCATATAAGCACCAACGCTTACCAGGGTTTGTATGACGTAGACAAAAAAAATGTTTCTCTTATGCTCCCCACAGCGACATATACGATAACCTCTGACCCCATCGATTCAGGCGATTCCTTTACCCTGCATCTCCATACATCAGCCATTAAAAATTTTGAAAAAAATAATTATGAACGTATGGTTGCCATGGGTGAGTGGAAACGATCCCATATAGCCCCTTGGGGACAGGTGATTAGCCCTTTTGCCTCATTGAGAGGTGATTTTTATCGATCTCAAGATATCTCCCATCAAACAAAAAGCGCTTACACCAACACCTTCCGCGGTTTTCCCCAATGCGGACTTCAGACCAGTTGGCCCCTCGCCATGAACAACGCACCGGCCATCATAGAACCGTTTTTTCACGCTATTTTAGCACCCTATATCGACAAAGTTGAAGCCATTCCTGTGGGGGACAGTCAAGGGTTTGAGTATAATGATGCGGTTCTTTTGAGGAAAAACCGCTCTCCTGGGTATGATAGAATCGACTCAGGTTCTCGTTTTGTGTATGGAAGCCACTTTCTTATGAATGCGCCTTCCATCAATGATATCCACATTTTTCTGGGGCAAACCTACATGCCTTCAACACCCAATCTTGTGATGCGTGAAGGCGGCCTTCAAAAAGGGTTTTCTAATATTGTGGGTTCATTGATGGCATCCCCTTGCTCTTGGCTATCAGCAGATTATCGTTTCAGCGTAAACAAAGAAACATTTCAGCCTCATTTCAGCGAGCTTATAGGACACATAGGCGATGATTGGATGCGACTGACGTTGGGGTATACAAAGTTAAAATTCATAGGACAAACTCTTTATCTTGGCAAGCAAGAAGCTGCTGAGGTCACACTTTCATCTCACTTTCACGAAAACTGGGGTGGCAAGGTTGAAACACACTATGACATAGCTCGACACAAACTGCTTAATGCACGCGTGGATCTCGTTTATCAAAACGACTGTTTTAAAATACACATTCATATAGGAAGAACGCAGTACCACAGTAAAGACATCAAGCCCAAAAGATATTGGGGTATTTCCTTGGGCTTTAAAAACTTTGGATCCGGACTTTCAACCATCAGCCATGACCTCAAAAAACATAACAGCCCTGTGGGCACCATGCTATCATCTCAAAAAACGCTCGATGATGGCGCAAGAGGAAGAATGTCCACCTCCCCATAGAACCTAGGGACACCTTAACTTTAGCCCACAAAAAAGGAACGATGTTAGACCTTATGATCAAAATTTTCTATAAATGAATAAAATGTCACGTGTGGCTGTGCCTATGGTAGCAAAAAAACGTCTTGTTTATGGTTGGTATGTTTGGGGATTGGGCACAGCCTTTTATCTCTATCAGTTCATCCTGCGTGCTTCACCCTCTGTGATGGCTGACCACTTGATGTCTACGTTTATGATCCAGGCGTCGTCTTTGGGTGTGTTGACGTCTTTTTACTACTATGCTTACTCCACACTCCAGATACCTATCGGTATTCTCTTAGACAAGTGGGGACCCAACCGCGTGATATACACAGCGATCCTTGTGTGTATTGTGGGTACGATTTTGTTTGCACTCGCCCCCACCTTTTCTATGGCCTGCATAGGCCGCATCCTCATTGGCGCAGGGGCTTCAGGCGCCTTCTTGAGCACCATTACGCTGGCGCGCACATGGCTTCCTGAAGCCAAAGTAGCTTTTGCCGTAGGCACCACCATCACCTTTGGGAAACTGGGTGGCATTTTATCGGGTGCACCCTTAGCAAGCCTTATTCAAGTTTCTTCTTGGCGCACGAGCCTTATTTTTCTCTTCTTTGTGGGTTTAATCATCGCACTGCTCATATGGACAACCTTGAAAACCCCCGTACACACACAACATACGCTTTCTAAGATCCCTATCAAAAAGAAGATTCTCTTCGTTTTTAGAAACAAAGACATCTGGAGTATTGGCCTTTATGGCTGCTTTATGTATGTTCCGCTCTCTGTCTTTACTGATATCTGGGGTGTGTCTTTTTTGATGAAATACTATTGCATCAGCAAGGGCGTTGCTTCTTTGGGGATTGGCATTCTTTTTATTGGTACGGGATTTGGAGCCCCTCTCGTGGCGCTCTTATCAGACAAGATGAAAAGAAGAAAGCCGGTGATGACCCTCTCGGCCTTGGCTTCTTTTATTGTCTGCTCTTACCTGATGTTTGCTGACAACATCCCGCTTGCGGGTGGGTTTGTCCTTTTGTTCCTTGTCGGCTTTTTTATGACGGGCCAAACACTTGTCTTCACGGTGGGTGCAGAGATTGTTTCACATAATGTCAAGGGGGTGACAACGGGGTTTGTAAACACCATCGTCATGATCGGCGGGGTTGTCTTTCAACCTTGTGTTGGGTTTATTCTTGACTCTATGTGGGACGGACGCATCCAAAACGGCGTGCCGTTTTATACGCTCGAAAACTATAAAATTGCCCTTGGCCTCATCCCTGTGTGTATGTTTTGTGCGCTGATCACACTTGTTTTCATGCCAGAGACCCACCCTGGATCAGGCAGGCGGGGGCGAGTTGCGAACCCTGAAACAGATGATCGCCTTTGATGAGTCATAGGGAGACATTTTCATAGTCACCTGATCACCGGGTACGATTTGTATGTTGTTTTGTCGAATTTTTCCCGAAATGGTGGCGATTACCACATGGTCAGAACCGTTAAGCTTGACCTTAAATTGGGCGCCACGCAAAGATTGCTGAACGACCCCCGAACACTCAATATTTTTTTCTTTTGACATAGCTCCTCATAAAAAAGCATTTACTATCCCTAGGTACCTACTTTAAAAAAAGCAAACATACAACGATTATATCACACACAGCAAAACATCTATGAAATTTCTTGATCGTGCCAAAATTTTTATCAAAAGCGGAGATGGGGGTGACGGCTGTGTCAGCTTTCGTCGAGAAAAGTTTATTCCCATGGGCGGCCCTGATGGCGGGAACGGGGGGGATGGTGGCGACATCATCATCCATGTCACACCTGATTTGAACACACTCATTGATTTTCGCTATCAACAACACTTCAAAGCGGCGAAAGGCGAAGGAGGAAAGGGCAAAAACCGTACAGGCAAAAAGGGGAAGAGCTTAACCCTCAGGCTGCCCCCAGGCACCCAAATCTGGAATGACGATGAAACCGTTCTTTTGAAAGATATCACCGCCTCTCAAGAAGATTTTATCCTATTAAAAGGAGGTCAAGGAGGGCTTGGCAACCAACATTTTAAGTCTTCTGTGCAAAAGGCGCCTCGCTTTTCTCAACAAGGGTTCCCCGGCGAAGAGATGTGGGTTTGGCTTCAGCTAAAACTTATCGCGGATGTGGGCCTTATCGGGCTTCCGAATGCAGGAAAATCCACAATGATCTCTTCATTTTCACGAGCTGGCCCCAAAATCGCTCCTTATCCTTTTACAACATTAATCCCCCATTTAGGCACCGTTACTTGGAAAGAAAAGCGATTTGTCATGGCAGATATTCCTGGCCTCGTGAAAGATGCCCACGCAGGGAAAGGCCTGGGGCACCGCTTTCTGGGCCATATTGAACGATCTTGCTTACTGGTGCATTTGGTGAGCGCTGAAGGGGATGACGTGGTGCAAGACTATGAAATTATTCAATATGAGCTCAAGCAGTATGATCAAACCCTGTGGGAGAGAAAGCAAATTCTTGTTCTCAGCAAAGCCGACACGCAAGACCCTTCGGTGCTTGAGAAGAAAAGAGCAAAACTTGAGGCCCATGCCCAAAAAGAAGTGTTTGTGGTCTCTTGTATCGCCCCATCAGGCACAACAGAGCTTCTTGACAGAATGATAGAAGATATTCCTTAACGCTTCAAACTCGTTTACAATGGAGGGGTGTTGTTGAGAGCAGAATGATCACATGGAAGATTTTGTTGCACAATGGGGGTATTGGGCCGTATTTTTGGGCTCTCTCATCGAGGGGGAATCTGTCATTCTGCCTGCCGGCTATTTTGCGTCTCAAGGTGTGCTTGATCTTTCCAAAGTCATGATCATTGCTTTTTTTGGCACACTCATCGCCGATCAAGGGTTATTCCTGATTGGCCATGTGTGGGGGAAACGCGTCCTCTCTTTTTTTCCCAAACTTGATCCGCCGGCCCAAAAGGCTTTTCTCTTTTTAAAGCAATATGGCATATTTTATATCCTCACCTTCCGATTTATTTATGGCGTGCGCATCATCAGCCCCCTTATTATCGGCACAGCCGGCTTTCCCTTTGGTCAGTTTGTTTTTCTCAACTTTGTGGCAGCGGCCTTGTGGTCGGTTTTAAGCTGTGGAGCAGGCTATGTGTTTGGTAGTTTCATCATGTATCATCTCTCTCCTTTACAAAGATTCTTTTTTCTAGGTGGTCTTGGTATTGCCTGCTTATGTTGGTTGCTGTGGAAAGCTTATTTGTTTTATAAAAAAGAGTTTGCCTAATGCGTTTTTCAATCAGCGATGCCGCGCAGAAAAAGCTTAAGGACTTGGGGCCTGAAAAGGGCCTGTTTCGTGTGCGCGTGGACCCAGGCGGCTGCTTTGGCTTTCAGTATGCCTTCTCTTTCGATCAGCCCCACGAAGACGATCTTGTGGTTGAAGGGCAAGGGGGCATTAAAGTGCTTGTGGATAAACTTTCTGCCTCTTTCCTTGATGAGGCTGAGCTGGATCACAAAGAAGAGATGATCGGAAGCACGTTTGTCATTAATAACCCCCATGCAAAAAATGCCTGCGGCTGTAAAAATTCATTCTCTTTCTAAAAGGGCTTCAACACCACAAGCAACACAATAACGATGGCCAACAAGAAAGGCACTTCATTGCTCGCTCTGAAAAAAACTTCACTTCGTTTGTTTTGATGGTGTCGAAAATCTTGCCAGCAGCGAAGAAAAAACAGTTGTGCCGCCAATAATAGCCCCACAAAAAAAAGTTTGACATAAGGGGTCCACACTGAAAAATTCACGGCTTGCGGAATCAAAAACAGCAATCCCCCTGTGATAAGGGTGCCAACCATGGAAGGAATAATGATGATGGCAATAAGGCGACGCTCCATCGTGAGAAACATGGCATAGATGTCTCGATTATCCTCATGCTTTTTATGATAGGCAAACAACCGAGGCAAATACATGATGCCAGCCATCCAAGCAATCACAAAAAGAATATGTATGGCCTTGATGATGAGATAATGTTCAGACAAAAATGTCATGCACGATAGCGCCAGCATTGGTTATTTTCCACAGGACAAGATCGAGGTAAATGATCGTGATGGCGCACAAGCTGAGCCAGGCCTTCGATAAAAGAAGGATGACTTTCAAGCGCCGGGGCACGAAAAAAGGCCAGGCCCAACGCCTCTGCCTTTTCCTTATATTCCACATCAAGCTCCACCAACGTCTCAAGATGCTCGCCCACAAATGAAATGGGCACCACAAAGACATCCTTCTTGTCTTTGGCGGCTCTGTCCAGCTCATCATCTAGGTAAGGCTCTGTCCACGCCAGGGGCCCTACACGGCTTTGATAACAGAGTTGCCAATCAGAAAAAGCCAGCCCTTTTTTGTTTATGTAAGCTAAAATAGCACGACAAGACTCTTTGATATGCGTGCAATAGGGATCACCTCGCGACACAAACTTCATGGGAATGCCGTGCGCCGAAAAAAGCAAACGCACCGGACGCTCAGGTTTCACTTTTTTCCATGCCCCAAGAATAATTTCCCCATGAGCTTTGATAAAATAATCATTTTTAGGATAGCAACAAATGCGTTTTGTCGGATAAGAGAAAGCCTGTCGCTTGACTTCCCGCTCCCATTCCTTAAAACACGAAAGCGTGGTGGTAAGAGAAAAATGAGGATACATAGGGAGCAACAGCACTTCTTGAGGTTTATAGTCCTTTAACTGACTTATCACGTCCTTGATGGAGGGAGAGCCATAGCGCATAGCACAAAACACATCATACGCATGGTTGAGTTTTTCACTCAAAGCTTGTGACTGCTTTTCTGTGCTCTCAAAAACAAGAGACCGGCCCCCCATCAGCGCATAGCTTTTGGCCACAGACTTGGCTCTTTTTTTAGCAATATAGTGAGCCAAAAGCCGACGAATCCAGGACGGATATTCAAAAACGCACGGATCTGAGAAGAGATCTTTTAAAAATGACGCCACATCCTCTAAAGAACGTGGGCCCCCAAAGTTCATCAGCACAAGAGCTTTTTTCACGATATTCTCACCCTTTCACCAAGCTCACCAGTTGCTCGACATGGGCCACCGGCGTTTGCGGCAAAATGCCATGACCTAAATTAAAGATAAAAGGCCTTTGATGCGCATGTTTTTTGATTTTTTCCACAGCTTCTTTAAGCACATCACCTCCCTCCACAAGAATCTCCGGATCCAGGTTCCCCTGAAGCACACAAGAAAAAGAGCTTGTGTCTTCAAGGCTATAGGTTGTATCAAGGGACAGGGCCGTGGTGTGCGATGTTTGAGCATAGGACGGTAAAAGCTGGCCCACCCCCTTAAGATATGAAATTACAGGCAAATCAGGCCATTGTGCGCGCAGGGCCGAAATGATTTTTGTGAGAGGCTTTACAATCCATTCGTGCTGATAAGGCCAAGGCACAAGACTGGCCCACGTTTCAAAAAGCTGAACAGCATTCACACCTGCCTCTATTTGTTTTTCAAGATAGAAAATAGTGGCCTCTGTCACGATGTCTAGCCACTGCTCAAAACGTTTTTTTTGAGAAAACGCAAAGGATCGCGCCTTGGGAAATCCGTGGTTGCTTCCCCCTTCTAGCATATAGCATAAAACTGTGAAGGGACCGCCGGAAAACCCAATAAGCGCTTTATCTTGAGAAAGATCTTGACGCGTGAGGCGAATGGTTTCCATCACAGGAGCCACTTTTTGATAAAAAGACTCTTTGTCGAATGGAATAGTGATATTATCAACACTATCCATATGAATGCCGTTAGAAAACACCACCTGTTGCCCCAGCCCATAGGGAACCACCAGAATATCTGCAAACAAAATAGCAGCGTCAAAATCAAACCGTTGAATGGGTTGCAGGGTTACATCTCTCGCCGCCTTAGGACAAAGAACAAGATCGAGAAAGTGTGGGAAGGCTTCCCTTCGCTTTCTGTATTCTGGTAGATACCGCCCGGCTTGTCTCATAAGCCAGATAGGGGGGGGAGATGTGGTTTTTCCTAAAAGCGTATCTATAAGAATCATAGAAGAGTAAGAGGATGTTGTTTTGTTTGTTGAGGTAACAAAAATGTGAAAAGATGGTGACAAATGAGGGTGTGTATCATGTGGACATCACGGTTAACTTGTGTATAACGTGGTTATTTATGTGTGCATAGAGTATAAGAAAACGTTTTCTAAAAAATGATTGATATCTTTTTGTGGAAAAGTGCCCTATTACGCCGATGTTTTCAACAGGAGATTGCGTGATGATGGATGTGATCTCGCGCCTGGTGGCTTTTTTATTGTTTGTAAGCCTCTCTCCCGTTTGGTTGCTCGCCCTCTTTTGGGTTTTTGTGTGGGATAGAAAAAATCCTATCTATACCAGCAAACGGGTGGGAAAACATAAAAAGATCTTTCTCATGGTCAAAATACGCACCATGTCTTTGTCAGTGCATGAAGATGCTTATACTCTTGATCATCACCCCCGAGTGACAATGCCAGGAAGGGTGCTGCGTTTGTTAAAGGTGGATGAGCTTTTACAATTGTGGAACATTGTGTGTGGCGATATGCACTTTTTTGGCCCACGTCCCGATATTGTCTCAGCGCTACCCCGTTATGAGGGAGGAGAAAAAATTTTTGACGTCCTGCCTGGCATGATGGACATCTCATCCCTGGTTTTTGCACGAGAAGGTAAGCTTTTATCCTTATCCAAGACGCCTGGTGACGCCTTTTCTTATGAAGCCATTTTTGCCGTTAAAAAAAAATTGATGTGCTTTTATGTGGACTATGCCTCGTGGAGGATGAATACGTTTCTCCTTTATTTGTTAGGCTTGCGTTTTCTTTCTTCGCGGTTGTTTGTGTGTGGCCTTGAAACCTTTTTTTCTGTGTTTTGTGTACCGGCCCCCCTGGCAAAAGCCAGTCTTGGTTATGTGAGGGTGTGATATGTCACAAAAGCGCATTTCTTTGAGTATCTCTTGGGTGATGGCTGTCGTGTATGCCTTTTTGTATGCCCCCATTGCGTTTGTGGTGTTGTTTTCCTTTAACGCCTCGGCTTCTTTGGGTCAGTGGTCTGGATTCTCTCTTGTTTGGTATAGAAAATTGTTGATGAACACCGAACTGTGGCAGTCTGTGGCGCGTTCGTTTCAGGTGGCTTTTTTTTCAGCCACATGCGCAGTGTTGATTGGCCTTTTGTGTGCGCTGCTTTTTGTGCGCTTCAGGCGGGCTCGCTTTCGTGGGTTGATAGAAAGTTTGTCCGTCACGCCGCTTGTGGTGCCTGAGGTGGCGATTGGCCTAGCGTTATTGGTTTTTTTTGTGGCCTCAGAGCGTTTGCTGGGGTGGCCTCATGGGCGCGGCTTGCTAACAGTGATTGTGGCGCATACCACTATTTTTTCAGCCTACACAACCCTGATGCTTCGGGTCAGGCTGCTTGACCTTGACCCTGTGCTTGAAGAAGCTGCATTAGATTTGGGTGCTCAGCCTTCCAAAGTCTTTTTTTCTATCACGCTGCCTCTTATTGTTCCTTCCCTTGTATCTGCGTGGATTTTAATCTTTGTTCTTTCTATGGATGATTTGGTGATTGCCAGCTTTACATCGGGACCTTCCTCGTCAACGTTGCCTATGGTGGTGTTTTCTCAACTCAAAACAGGGATCACGCCCGAGATGAATGCGCTTTCTTCATTGATTATTCTTTTTGTTTTAGCTATATCTCCGCTGATAGGCTTTTTTATGTATGTTTCTCTCAAGAAAAAGTAATGGCCCACTGTGTGTTGCTTAAAATAAACAAGAAAAGGGTTTTTTATGTCTGAAAAAAATGAAAATGGTCTTCCCTTTATCATTGTTTTGGGCAATGAAAAGGGGGGCACGGGCAAATCAACATTGGCTATGCACGTGATTGTGAGCCTTTTGTATGATGGGTACCGCGTGGGAAGTGTGGATTTAGATGGTCGTCAAGGGACGCTGTCGCGCTATATAGACAATAGAAAACGCTATAACGAAAAAAACCACCACAAAACGGTTCCGTGTTCTGAGCACGTGCGCATAGAAGAAAGCCACACGCATGATTCGCAAAAAATGCTATCCATCATGAATGATGTGGCCCTTAAGACCTGCGATGTGGTGGTCATCGACACACCAGGAAGCCATACAGAGCTGTCTAGCCAAGCACATGGCCTTGCTGACACACTTATCACACCCATCAACGACAGTTTTATTGATCTTGATCTTTTGGCCCATGTTGAAGACAAAGAGGGGACACCCAACCTTTCTCCCAGCATTTATGCGCAGACCGTATGGGAAGAAAGAAAAAGGAAAATCATGCAATCTCACAGTCCGATGGCGTGGATTGTGGTGCGCAATCGCTTAGGGCATTTGTTCACAAAAAACAAAGAGAAGGTAGATAGTGTGCTTGAGCCTTTATCTAAGCGCATTGGCTTTAAGTTGGCCTCTGGGTTTGGTGAGCGCGTTATTTTTCGAGAACTGTTTCTCAGTGGCCTTACGCTTCTTGATCTCGGTGCTTCTGAAGAAGCTCTCACATTTTCTCATGTGTCGGCCAGACAAGAGCTTAGGGCGCTCATGAATCTTTTGCCGCTAGACAAGCTTTCTCTCAAAAAAGCATCTCGAGTGAATAAGTGAAATTTCTTGCTAGACACTGGTTCACTTTTCCATTTAACCTTAGAACAAAGCCCGGGTAGCTCAGTTGGTAGAGCAGCGGACTGAAAATCCGCGTGTCGCTGGTTCGATTCCGGCCTCGGGCACCATGGTGTTTTTACTCTTATGATGCGTCAACGTTTTTCTCCCTCTCGTCCCTTATCGCTTTGGCCTGGTTTTGTGGATGCCCTTTCTGCGCTGCTGCTGGTTTTCTTGCTGTTCATCTTTTTTCTAATGATGGCAGGACTTGAAGTGAAGGGATCTCTTTATACAAAACAGACATTAATTGACCACCTTCAAAAGAAGTCAACGCGTCTTGATCAAGACCTCAAAACACATAAGGTGAAAACAAAAAACCTAGAGCACATCAGAAATGAAAAAGAAGCTTCCATACGCTCTTTGCAACAAGATGTTGAAGTGCTTAACGAACATGTGAGCGCTTTGGATGAAGAGATCGTCACCTCAAAAGCGATGTTGTCAGAAAAAGAAGCCACCATTGAGGCGCTTGAGAAGAAAAATCGAGTGTTGCTGGAAGCCTCTCAAAAAAGAGTGGATGCGCACCGATCGCAATTTATGGCAAAACTTAAGGGTTTGCTCGAAAAGGAAAAGGGCGTGCGCATTGTGGACGATCGTTTTGTGATTCAGTCTGAGGTGCTTTACCCGTCAGGATCAGAGGTACTCAGCCCTCTGGGTAAAGAAAATTTAGATATGCTGGCCCAGAGCTTGAGAGAGCTTTCTCAAAAAATTTCTCCAGCCATTCCGTGGGTGCTACGTATCGATGGTCATACAGATTGTGTGCCTATGCGTGTGGGCGCACGGTTTTCGTCGAACCTTGGTTTGTCTTTGGCACGCGCCAGAGCGGTGGCTGACTATTTAAAAAGCCAGGGTATTCCTGAAAAGCACCTTGTCCCTTCTGGGTTTGCAGAACATTATCCGCTTGATAAGGGTCACACCCAAGAAAGCTATGCGAAAAACAGGCGCATTGAGTTTAAGCTTGATCAACGATAGTGAGTATGGTGTGACATAGAGGGGGGTGCATGAAAAAGGCAACCTATTTTGTTGTGTTGGGTGTGTTGTGCGGGTGTTCGGGCATGGCTTATGAGAAACCGCTCTCTCGAGAGGACAAGCGCACCGCGGCCATGGGTAAACTTTTTCAAAAAGATATTGTCCTCGTTTCTGGTGGCAAGCGGTCGCCGTCTGCTTCCCCTGAACCTCAGGTATCTTCGCAACACACCTCTTTCTCATCTGTGGTGAACACCCTGGCGTTTATGGGGCTTCACAGGGTTGACTGGGATAAAGAATATGTGGAGACAGATTGGTATACAGAAGCAGCGCTGCCTCATACGAGGGTCAAAATGATTGTCACTAACCTTAATCCCGGCCAGGCGGTCAACCTTTCAGAAGGTGGCAATCTCCATTGTGTGGTGCTGACCCAAGAACGTTACCAAGGGGCATGGCGATTATCGGCCACGTCGGCGAAAACACGGGAGAAATGGGTTCACTACCTTCGCGATAACAATGGAAAAAGATCATTATGACCTCTAAATATAACTTTCATGACGTTGAAGCCCACTGGCAGAAAACATGGGCCGACAGGCATGCTTTTGCTGTGGCGGATGTGCCGGACTCAAAGGCCATGTATGTGCTCGAGATGTTCCCCTATCCATCGGGGAAAATTCATGTAGGTCATGCCAGAAATTATGTGCTCGGGGATGTTATGGCTCGTCATCAACGGGCGTTGGGGAAAAAAGTATTGCACCCCATTGGTTGGGATGCCTTTGGGTTGCCGGCTGAGAATGCAGCGTTCAAGCATGGGGTTCACCCGCAAGAATGGACCTATAAAAACGCAGCGGATATGGCTGAGAATTTAAAGAAACTGGGCCTGTCTTATGATTGGTCACGAGAAATTTTCTCATGTGACCCCTCTTATTATGTGCATGAACAAAAGATGTTTTTGCGCTTTTTGTCGGTGGGGCTTGTGGAGCGAAAAACATCCTACGTCAATTGGGACCCTGTGGAAAAAACGGTTCTGGCCAATGAACAAGTCATTGATGGTCGTGGGTGGCGGTCAGGCGCCTTGGTGGAAAAAAAGCCCCTTAAGCAGTGGTTTTTGAAGATTACGTCTTTTAAGGAAGACCTTCTTCAAGGATTGGACACGCTCACGCAATGGCCTGAAAAGGTCAAGACCATGCAAAGAAACTGGATCGGACGTTCTGAAGGGGCTAAAATCTTCTTTCCCTTCAAGAATATGCAAAAAAAGATTGAGGTGTTCACAACCCGTCCTGACACCCTTTTTGGGGCCAGTTTTCTGGGGTTGTCTCCCGATCATCCTCTGGCCAAAAAACTGGGGGAAGAACATGAGGATATTGCTTCCTTTTTAAGGTGGTGTCAGCAACATAATACCGCCGCCATGAGTCAAGAGATTGTGGAAAAGCGTGCCATCAAAACGCCGCTTGAGGTGCATCACCCATTGCTTCCTGACCAAACCTTGCCGGTGTATATTGTGAGTTATGTCATGATGGATTATGGCACAGGCGCTGTGTTTGGATGTCCGGCGCATGATGCGCGAGATTTTGATATTGCCAAACAAAAAGGGCTTCCCATTTTGCCTGTCATCAAGCCAAAGGCTCAGCCCCATGATTTTGAGACCTCTGCCTATGAGGGGGATGGTGAGTTGATGGCCTCTTCTTTCTTAGATGGCCTTGATGTGGCTTCTGCCAAAAAAGCGATGATTCAACAGTTGGAAGAGCGGGGCTGTGGACGTAAAGATGTATCGTGGCGCCTCAGAGATTGGGGGGTGTCGCGTCAACGCTATTGGGGGTGTCCTATTCCCATGATCCACTGTCAGTCGTGTGGCGCTGTGCCTGTGCCTGAAGAAGATTTACCTGTGAAGCTCCCAGAAGATGTTTCCTTTGATGTGCCCGGCAATCCCCTTGATCACCATCCCACGTGGAAGCATGTGGCGTGTCCGCAATGTGGCAAACACGCCGTGCGTGAGACAGACACCTTAGACACCTTTTTTGATTCGTCTTGGTATTTTTTGCGTTTTTGCTCCCCCTCTTTTCCTGAGGCGTTTAACCCTGACGCTGTGAAACAGTGGATGCCTGTGGCGCACTATATTGGCGGTGTGGAGCATGCCATTTTGCACCTTCTTTATGCGCGCTTTTTCATGCATGCGCTCAAAAAGGCGGGGTATCCTCTTTCTTTCACCGAGCCCTTTACCGGGCTATTCAATCAGGGCATGGTGGTGCACCGCACCTTTCAAGATGACCAAGGTGAATGGCACTATCCCACAGAAGCGCATCGTAACAGTGATGGCACATGGGTTCACAGCCAAAAGGGCGTGCCACTGACTGTGGGGCGTCTTGAGAAAATGAGTAAATCAAAATGTAATGTTGTAAGCATTGACGATATCGTGAAAGAAGTGGGCGCTGATGCCACACGCTTTTTCTTGCTCTCAGACACCCCTCCAGAAAAAGACATGGAGTGGACCAAAGAAGGTATTGAGGGAAGCTGGCGTCACATCGCGCGTGTGTGGCGTCTTTTTACACAACACGCTCCTGACATCCATAAGGGAAAAAACGCGCTTAAGGCGTCACCACAAGCTGTTTATGGCGAGTCTGCCAAACATCTTTTACGCACCTATCATCAAGGGATTGGCGCTATTGATGACACATTGACGCATCTCCATTTTAACAAATATGTGGCGAACCTTTACAAAATTGTGGGTGCGATGGCCTCCTTTTCCTGTGAAGAGGCTCAAGATGAACGGGTTTTATATAACGTGTGGGTGGGGTTTGTTAAGTTGATGGCGCCTGTGACGCCTCATTTGGCAGAAGCGCTTTGGACAAAGATGGGCGAACAAGGTTTTGTGCATGAATCACCCTGGCCTGAAGCAGAAGAAAAATGGTTGTCGCAAGAGACGTTATCCATGCCTGTTCAAATGAATGGGAAGACGAAAGGACAGATCGATGTGCCAATGGATGCTGAGCGTGAAGTTGTGGAAAAAATACTGACCCAGACACCATGGGTGGACAAAGCGCTTCATGAGCGTGAGGTGCGCAAGATCATTTTTGTGAAAAACCGGATCATCAATGTGGTTCTTGCATAGAGCCTGTGGCCTTCTCCTTCTATTTCTCCAGGGCTGTGCCCCGCTTCTGACCTCCTTTCCTGAGGGTGTGCAATCTAAGTTGCATCAACTGTATGTGCACTCTATTGATGACAGGCGAGGGCAGTATATGCGTCTTCAGTTGATGGAAAAAATACAGTCGCACAAAGCCACGTCTTATAACTATTTTCTAGACATCTCTCTTTCCACAGAAAAAAGTATTCTGGCTTTTTCTGAAGAAGGCGTGGCGATTCGTGATCGCATCACCACAAAAGTCACGTATAAACTTTTGGATAAAGACCACCAGGTGCTTACCACAGGAACCCTTAAGGCGCATGGGTCTTTCAATTTGATTGAAGATGAATTTTTTGCTGTGAGCTCAGCGCAAAAAACGGCTGAAGAGGCCAACATAGATCGCTTGATCAACAGCCTTGTCTTAGCCCTGGCCAACTATTTTAAGGAGTATCCCGTGTCGTGATCGTTTATGCCAACCATCTTCTCTCTTCTCTAGAAAAGCTCCAGGGGTTGTTTCTCTATGGCGCCTCTGAAGAGGTGCAGCATTTTCTTGTGTGGGCCTTGGAGAGCGGTATGCGATTGAAACACGGATCTGTGGCGTGTTCTTTTGTGGATGCAGCTTCTTTTGTTAACGATCCAGACACCTATCTCCAGCCTGATCTTTTTTCTCATGAGTCATCTTATCGTTTGTTTGTGATTGAGGGGCTGGAGAATGCTTATCATGCAAAAATGGCTGACATGCTGACGCTGGCGCACGATGCGTTTCTTGTGTTCACAGGCCTTAAGCTTAAAAAAACATCATCGGTGATCAAAAAGGCGATAGAAAGCCAAACCTATGGTGTCTTTGCTTGTTATGAAAACGTCGCGCCTGCGTTAAAAAAAGTGTTTTTCCCGCACAGCCTGGCATGGTTGGGCGTGCAGGTAGAAAAAAATCTGTTGTCCTATGTGTGTGAAGAAATCGCACTAGCAGATTGGCCATGTGTGCGAGAAAAGCTCTATCTTCTTTACCATGAAGCCCCACTTTCCTTTGAAGATATCAAGCTATTAGATCACGGGAATGCCCAAACGGTTTCGCTGAAAAAGGCTGTGCTTGGGCGTGAGAAAAAAGCGGCTATCCACGAACTATCCAGGCTTTCGGATATCCAAGAGATCCTCACCTCTTTGCGGTCTTTGGCCTCTTTTTTTACAAAAATGCTTTTTGTAAAAGCGGGTGTAGAAGCGCACCTTTCTTTTGAGAAAGCTGTGCAAGGGCTTGCTGCGCCCTTCTTTTTTGAGGATAAACAGCTCTGTCAAAACAAGATGTCTTCTTGGTCAATTGCGCAAATAGAAAAAACACTTATCACCCTGGCATCGATAGAGGTTCAGGCAAAAAAGAAGTCACCTTTTTGGTTTGCTGATTTGTCTAAAATTTTTGTGTAACATTGTCTATTTTTTAGCGTATCTTCATATTAGTATGAGACGACTGCTTTTTGTGAACGTGAGCCCGTGCAGATGTTTCGTCTTAACAAATTCATAGCTTGTTTGTTGGTGTGGGGATCGTTTTGGGGGCCATGCTTGGCCGTGGGTGGTGAGCGTACAGTCTCTTTAAGCTCAGGCTATTTTATCAACGCGCCTTTGGTGTGGTCTAACAGCAATATGGCCTTTTCTCACTTTTTTCAAGAGATCAACATGGCCCACGGCGCTTTGCTGGATACCTTGTCTGATACATGGATGATGGAAAGAAACCCTTTGTTGTTAACTTTGGGTGATTTGCCGCTAAATTTCTGGATCAGTTTGACAGAGTTGGTGTCTTACCATGAATATGGACGCTATTCGCGGCTTCGGGCTTTTGGTTATGACGTAGATTTTGAAATTGGCGTCAATGAAGGGAGAAAAATCTGCCACAATCCTTTTTCGTTTACAGGCAATTTGTTTTTGAATCCCTTTCGTATGGGGCGGGCCTTTCCGAAAGAAAGGTTGTGGCATCCTGAAGGAACACATGACCTTGAAAATCCAGAAGAAGATGAAGCGTTCATGGTCGCCGTGTCAGGCCTTAACAACATCATGCGATTTGCTGGTGATTTAGGGGACGGTGTGTATGCAGGGCGTGCCCATTCAAGCGAGTTTATTCCCTATCTTATGGGTAAACTGGGAGGGCTTTTCTATCCCCAAAAATTGATGAGCGGTCTTTATCATACAGATCACATGCCCATCAGCACAAGCACGCGACACAAGGCCAGCTTGATGTCATTCCTGTTAAGTGCCTCCACCTATAGCTATATTTTGTCTTTCACCCATGGAGATTTGCCCATTGAACAGCATGTGACGCCCCTGGAGTTTTATGGTATCAGAGCGCCTGATCTTGAGGTTTATTTTTTGACCCAAGGCACATCTTATCGCATCAAGAGTGGCTATAGGGCGTCGCACAGCTTGTCTTTTCCAGTGAGTGTGGAGTTTGTGCCTTCAGGTCATAAAGGATGTGAGCTAACCTTCGGTGTGCATAAACATTTTGAAACGCTGGCTGATTTGGGTGTGGGTGTCAATGTCATGGTGGGCCGGGGCCTCGATTGGGATCTTCATGTGCACATGCCCCTTGGTGATTTGATGTTTGTGGAGGGCAGCGTAGAAAAAATGGGTCTTAAAAGTTATTATGGGCAGCGTAATATTCCCACCCTCAAGCACAGCCACCATTCTTATGCCTTTTTGCTAAGAGCTGGGTTTCGTTACTGAGGCCTTTCTTATCTTGAGGTCTCTTCTTCTCAAAGGTTGAGATGCGTCTGCCTGTTCTGAAGGGGCATCGACGTGGGTCAAGGTTTTGGCTAAAGGCTTATGTTTGTGCGCCACCCACGGTCATTTCTGACACAAGGCAAGAAGGTTGGCCTAATCCCACCAAAACACTTTGCCCAGCCTTGCCGCAATAGCCCACACCGGGGTCAAGGGTGAGATCATTCCCTACCATGGTGATTTTTTGCATCACGTCAGGCCCGTTGCCAATAAGGGTGGCATTTTTAATGGGTGGCCCCTTTTTCCCTTTTTCGATAAGATAGGCTTCGCTGGTGGCGAACACAAAGTTACCTGACACAATATCCACCTGCCCCCCACCAAAGCCTACGGCATAAATACCTTTGTCGATAGAGGCGATCATGTCTTCTGGTGCAGAAGTTCCTGGCGCCATATAGGTGTTGGTCATGCGGGGCATAGGCATGTGGGCATAGCTCTGCCGGCGCCCATTGCCCGAAGACGATTGACCCATTAGATGAGCATTTAACACATCCGACATATACCCAGACACAACGCCCTGATCAATGAGGGTGTTTTTTTGTGTGGGTGTGCCCTCATCATCAATCGTAAGCGAGCCGTGGTGATGCGGCATGCCGATGTCAGGGCGGCCATCATCAATAATAGTGACAAGGGGACTGGCTGCCACCTGCCCCATTTTTTGAGAAAACACAGAATGACCCTTGCGATTGAAATCTGCTTCCAATCCGTGACCCACCGCCTCGTGAAGTAAAATGCCTGTAATGCCGTTGCCCAATACAACAGGCATGGCGCCTGCGGGAGCTGGGATTGATTCAAGAGAAACAAGGGCCTTACGCAAGGCCTCTTTGATCTGGCGTTGCCAGACAGCTTCGTCCGTAAAGTCTGTGTCCTTTTTGCGACCCAGACTGACATAGCCGTATTCACGGCGGCCTTTATCTTCTACGGTAATCATGCTGGTTAAGGTGGCATAAATGCGCTTATCCCCCACATCCGGATGATCGGGCCTTTGCACCAAGATATCTTGATCTCTTAGCCCCCAAGACAAAGACACTTGCACAACGCGAGAGTCTAAGGCCCGGGCAAAAGCATTCATGCGTTCCAGCTGGCTGACCTTATCTTTAAAGGTGACATTAGGCAATGGGGCATGAGCAGGACGTGGTGCGTGCGTGTGTTTAATTTCAATCACAGAACCCGCGGTGGGTGACAAGGTGCGCAATGCTGAGGTCGCCTCTTGAAGGGCATGGTGTGTGAGGTGAGGGCTGTGGGCATACAGACTGCAAGATCCTGAGAGCAGGCGCAGGCCAAAGCCCTGGGTTTGGTTATAGGTAGCACCTTTCAGCACATTGTCCTCAAAACGCAGGCTTTCCGCGATTTGAGATTCAAGAAAAAACTCGCCCCCGTCTCTCCCTACAAAAGCTTCTTTGAGCAGGTGATGGGTGTGAGGTGATAAAAAATCGTGAAATATAGGATGACTCACGTGGTAACCCTCATGTGTGAAAGGAGATGAGAAATCAGATCCTCTTCACGAGACAACGCTTCCAGTTTGTCTTGGGTTTCTGCCACAAGATGCGCGGGGGCTTTTTCTGTGAAGTGGGGTTGTTTCATTTTGTTGTGGAGTCTAAGACATTCAGATGAAATTTTTTCTTTCTTTTTGGCCAGATGTTGCCGAGCCTGGTGCATATCCACCACCCCAGCCAGTTTCATAAAGAAAGAGAGCCCATTGACCACACCATGCATGCCGCCCGTTTGGTGCTTGTGAGGATCATCGCTTTCAAAGGTAACATTCAAAAAACGTTCTACAAAAAAGCGATGCTTGCTGATAAACGTAGGCACTAAAGCCACCACAGGGAGTGATGTTTTGGGGGGAATCTGCAAAAGGGCCCGTATGCGACGAATTTCCTCCGCCCATAATAACACATCATGAATAGGAGAGGGCGTTTGTCCCGTGTTTTTATCAGGTCGAGGCCACAAACCATCTTTTGGCCAGCACGTGGCATAAAGAGGCGAGGCATGGGGCGCCAGATGAGACCACAGTTCTGTGGTCATAAAAGGGGAAAAGGGATAAAGCATGTGCAAACAACAGCCCAAAGCCCATCCCCCCATGTGTTGCACTTCTTCTGTAAGGGCAGGCATGTCTTCTTGCAACAGGGCTTTGCTCATTTCAATATATTGATCGCAATAGGTGCGCCAAACCAGATGGTAAATGGTGTGGGCGGCCTCGTAAAAACGCCCCTCTTTCATAGCCTGAAGATAAGTGGTGTGGGCTGCCGTTATTTCTTGCACCAACCATGCGTGCAAAGGGTGGATGTTTCCTAGCACAAGAGAAGACGGCCACGTCATGCCCTTACTAAGAGCAAACCGCGCCGCGTTCCACAGTTTGGTCAAGAAATTACGTGATAATTCCACATGGTGGGTGCCAAACGCAATATCATGACCGGGCGTAGAAAGTGTGGCCAAGGAAAGGCGCAAGGCATCAGCGCCATATTCATCCATGACGTCCAAGGGATTCACAACATTTCCCTTAGTTTTTGACATTTTTTGCCGTGATAAATCACGTACCAAACCATGAATATACACTTCACGAAACGGCGGCTTGCCTGTGAAATGGGTGCCCATCATGACCATGCGCGCCACCCAGAAAAAGATGATATCAAACCCCGTGATCAGCGTTTGGGTAGGGTAATAATCTGACAGAAGCGTTGTTTTTTCAGGCCAGCCCAGGGTGACAAAAGGCCACAGGGCTGAAGAGAACCATGTATCTAACACATCCTCATCAGGTGTGAGTGTGACGGGCTTGCCATAGTGTGCCTGCGCGTGGGCTTCGGCGTCGGCAGCAGAGGTCGCCACAAACACATGTCCGTCAGGTCCATACCATGCAGGGATCGCATGACCCCACCACAGCTGCCGGGAAAGACACCAAGGTTCAATATGGGTAAGCCAATGACGATACACGCCGGCATAATGTTCAGGTAAAAAGGCAAACGCTTGTGTGTCCAAAGCGTTGAGAGCTTTCTCAGCCAGTGGCTTGACGTTGAGAAACCATTGTTTGGTGATGCGTGGTTCAAGCACGGTGTCTGAGCGGTCACCATAGGGCACAGCATGGGTCACGGGGGTTTGTGCAATCAGACGCTCTTCTTGTTTGAGAGCTTCTAAAACGGCCTGCCGCGCTTGGGAGACAGTCAGACCTTGAAACGCTTCAGGCACCTGTGCATTCAGGTGCCCCCCTTCATCAAGAATGGAAAGAGCCGTAAGATTGTGCGTCTGGCCGATGTCAAAGTCCAAAAAATCGTGAGCAGGTGTGATTTTGAGAGCGCCTGTGCCTTTGTTTTGTTCCACACGGTCATCGGCAATAATGGGAATGGTGCGTGTGGTGAGCGGCACATAAACATGCTTGCCAACCCATCCTTGATAGCGGGCATCGTTTGGGTGCACTGCCACCGCTTGGTCACCAAACAAGGTCTCAGGTCTTGTGGTGGCAATGTCAATAAACTGCTGAGGATCATCAGCTCTTGTGTAGCGCAGGGTCCACAGATTCCCCGCGACGTCTTTGTTTTTTACCTCAAGGTTAGATAGTGCTGTTTGAAAATGGGTGTCCCAATAGACCAGCCGCTCACTTTGATAAATAAGACCCTCGTTAAACAGAGAAACAAAAACCTCTCGCACCGCGTCTTGCACCGGTTGATCCAAGGTGAACATCAGCCTGTCCCAATTGGCGGAGACGCCCAGGCGTTTAAGTTGGTTAATGATCACATCACCTGTGGCTTCTTTGAAGGTCATGGCCTCTTCAAAAAATTTTTGACGGCCTAAAGATTGGCGATACAGGTTTTTTTTGGCTAGGTGGCGCTCCACCATCATTTGTGTCGCAATGCCGGCATGGTCAAGGCCGGGTTGGGCTAACACCTCAAAACCTTGCATGCGCCAAAAGCGAATCCACACGTCTTGCAGGGTGTAGGTCAAGGCATGACCAATATGGAGCGTGCCCGTCACATTCGGTGGCGGAAGCGTCATGGCCAGCTTCCCTTTTACATGTGAAGGCGCTGGTGGAGGACAGCTCAGCACATCGCCCCACTTTTTTTCAAGCTCGGCGGGCTGGCTTAATTTCTCAAGCATGGTGTCGGTCATTTCTTCCCTATCGAGCCCATGGTGCCATAAGGTTTCTTGCGTGAAAAGGAAAGATCTTGCATGAAGAGTGCTTTTTAAAAAGGTTTCTTTACTTTTTGCGTATAAATGCCTATAAGGGAAGAGGTATGAAGCCTTCTGAGATAAGTGTTTATGGACCTTGAGCGCCTTGCCTCTTTGAGGACACGTTATGATCACCTGGTGCGTGAAATGGAAGCGCTGGATGCGGACAGTCGCCCTCCCAGCTTTGAGTATGCCCGCCTTAAGCTACAAAAGAAAAAGCTTGGGCTGCTCATTGCCCAGTTAGAGGATGTCTTGTTACCTGACGGGGTGGCTTAGGTCGTCTTGTTAATTGGCCCTCTTTTTGCACGTTTTTTTTCAATACTTTGAGTGGGTTAGCCACCTTGTTTTCGTCGAGTGCAGCCTCTTTTCACAGTGCGCAGGGCAGGTTCTCTTCAGGTGAGGGGATACGCGGGTCTTCCGCCTCTACGTTTGATCCTGAAAAAACACCGAAAGAATTGGAAGAACCCACGTGGTTGGTGCCAGCAGACATAGGTCTGAGTAAAGATTTTTTTCAACATCAGTCTGTCAAGCCAGAGCACATGTGCAAAAGGCTGAATCTTGGTTATGAAGCGCGCTTTGAAAAACTGAAGAAAGAGCATGCAAAAACCTATGAAACAGCAGCGGCTCTCCATGAGGTGAAGCAGGCGTTTACAGGGTTTCAGGTGTGCTTGGAAAAGTTGGTGTCACCAGATCTTTGGCAGCAATATAAAGTGGCCATGCCCGCAGAGGCGCAAGCGTTTATGGATGTGCGCAGCAACCAAGGCCCTCATGGCACGTTTGATCTTTTTGTGCACAAACTGGCCAGTGCAAACCAAGCTTTTATCCAGACGCAGCCTTTTGAGGCAACATCACTTACAGAACCTCTGGCGCTTCCCCAGGGTCACCTCATTCTTAATGGATCGCCACGTGTGAGCATCACAGAAAAAACATCCCTTCAGAACATCGTACGCGGCATAAATGACATGATGTCTGATACCTTGACGGCAAAATGTATTTGTGTTTCGCCAGGGCGCTATCAGCTGTCTTTCAAAAAACATGTGGAGGAACAACCATACCTTCGGGATGATCAAGGCAATGCTCTATTAACGCGTCTTGGGCTGAGCAACCGCCCATCATCGTCATCTCCAGATAGATATGCATCTGTCAGCATTGATGGCGTGCGACTCTCACGGGATAGCAATATTATTGATGATGCGTTGGAGGGGGTGACGATTACCCTCAAAAAACCCATGCCAGAGAGCATGTCTCCTGTGACGGTGTCAGTCACCTGTGATGATCAACCGATTGCCGGGCTTTTGTCTTTGCTTGCGCAAAATATAAACCAGTATCAATCATTGCTCGACAAGCATGTGCCTCTTAACATGTCAGCGCCAGGGCCGCTCAACAAATATGTGTATTTAAGGGAGGCACTCCATCAGTTTCGGTCCACCGTGATGCCTTATAAAGATGCTGAAAGCCAGTCTATTTTTGGTATGAAAGAGGTGGCAAAGGTGTGGACTTTCGATCAAGAGGCTTTTTTGATAACAGTGCAGCACCTAGAGGGCATGAAAAAAGCCTTTATTGGAAAAAAGAATGCTGAAGGGCCAGCATCTTTAGCTGATTTATATAAAAAAATATCTAAAACAGATAAAAAGTTTGATCAAGACCTTAAGAGCCTTGGGCAACGTTTGGGGCAGCATCAGAGTCAGGCTTCCGATATTCAGAAAAATGTAGAAAAAGCAAAAACCAGCACACAAAAACAAGGCGCGCAGCTGCAAAGACGCCATGATCAAAAACAGCTGCTGGAGACCTATACTCAAGACATGCAGCAACTTCTTTTGAATCCAAATGGCAGCCAGGGGAAAAAACGTTAATTGTTTGTTGACATAAGAAGAAGGTGTGTTAGGATTTGTCTTATGTGGCATCAGGTCCTTTGAGAAGTTTGAAAATAGAGAAGGGTAAAAGGGTAAGCGATTTTTCGCTGACCTTTTATCAAGGTCAGTCAATTTTCTTATGAGCAGATCATGTATCTGTTTTTCATGAGAGTTTGATCCTGGCTCAGAATGAACGCTGGCGGCATGCCTAACACATGCAAGTCGAACGCAATAGGTTCGCCTATTGAGTGGCAGACGGGTGAGTAATACACGGGAATCTACCTCTAGGTAAGGAATAGCTACGGGAAACTGTAGGTAATACCTTATAATATGTGCAAACATCAAAGATTTATCGCCTAGAGAGGAGCCCGTGCCAGATTAGGTCGTTGGTGGGGTAACAGCCTACCAAGCCTATGATCTGTAGTTGGTCTGAGAGGATGATCAGCCACACTGGGACTGAGAACGGCCCAGACTCCTACGGGGGGCAGCAGTGGGGAATATTGGACAATGGGCGAAAGCCTGATCCAGCCATGCCGCGTGTGTGAAGAAGGTCTTCGGATTGTAAAGCACTTTAAGTTGGGAGGAAGGGCAGTAAGTTAATACCTTGCTGTTTTGACGTTACCAACAGAATAAGCACCGGCTAACTTCGTGCCAGCAGCCGCGGTAATACGAAGGGTGCAAGCGTTAATCGGAATTACTGGGCGTAAAGCGCGCGTAGGTGGTTCAGCAAGTTGGATGTGAAATCCCCGGGCTCAACCTGGGAACTGCATCCAAAACTACTGAGCTAGAGTACGGTAGAGGGTGGTGGAATTTCCTGTGTAGCGGTGAAATGCGTAGATATAGGAAGGAACACCAGTGGCGAAGGCGACCACCTGGACTGATACTGACACTGAGGTGCGAAAGCGTGGGGAGCAAACAGGATTAGATACCCTGGTAGTCCACGCCGTAAACGATGTCGACTAGCCGTTGGGATCCTTGAGATCTTAGTGGCGCAGCTAACGCGATAAGTCGACCGCCTGGGGAGTACGGCCGCAAGGTTAAAACTCAAATGAATTGACGGGGGCCCGCACAAGCGGTGGAGCATGTGGTTTAATTCGAAGCAACGCGAAGAACCTTACCTGGCCTTGACATGCTGAGAACTTTCCAGAGATGGATTGGTGCCTTCGGGAACTCAGACACAGGTGCTGCATGGCTGTCGNNCGCGCAAAACCTTACCAGCTTTTGACATAGGGACAGAAGGCATCAGAGATGAAGCCTGCGGTTCGGCCGGGTCCCGTACAGGTGCTGCATGGCTGTCGTCAGCTCGTGTCGTGAGATGTTGGGTTAAGTCCCGCAACGAGCGCAACCCTCGTTCTTAGTTGCCAGCAGTTCGGCTGGGGACTCTAAGAAAACTGCCGGTGACAAGCCGGAGGAAGGTGGGGATGATGTCAGGTCCTCATGGCCCTTATGGGCTGGGCTACACACGTGCTACAATGGCGATCACAATGAGAAGCAAGGGGGTGACCCGGAGCCAATCTCTAAAAATCGTCTCAGTTCGGATTGTTCTCTGCAACTCGAGAGCATGAAGTTGGAATCGCTAGTAATCGCAGATCAGCATGCTGCGGTGAATACGTTCACGGGCCTTGTACACACCGCCCGTCAAGCCATGGAAGTTATCTTTTCTTTAAGGCGATGAGCTAACCAGCAATGGAGGCAGTCGACCACAGAAAAGGTGATGACTGGGGTTAAGTCGTAACAAGGTAGCCGTAGGGGAACCTGTGGCTGGATTACCTCCTTTCTAAGGAATATGAAGGCGTTTCGTCTTCGTGTTAACTTATGACAAATGTAAGAAAAACGCTTATCCCTTTACCTTTCTCTATTAGTCGTTTGGTGAGCTGTTGCCTTTTGGTTTTTTAACCTTCTGAGGGCTAGTAGCTCAGTTGGTTAGAGCGCGCGCTTGATAAGCGTGAGGTCGGAGGTTCGAGTCCTCCCTGGCCCACCAGTGAGCGCCTTTCCTGAGTCAAAAATCCCTATGGGGGTGTAGCTCAGTTGGGAGAGCGCATGCTTTGCAAGCATGAGGTCATCGGTTCGATCCCGTTCACCTCCACCAGTTCAGCACGACGTCATTCTTTCTTTTCTATGATTTCAGTAAAAAAATGTGTTTTAACATCAAAACAAATTTCTTAACAGAGTTTGTTTTGACTAGGAAACTCGATGTCACTTTTTAAGTGACGTTTTGTGAAAGCAAAACTTTATTGAGTGTAAATCAAGCGTAAAAGAGCATTTGATGGATGCCTTGGCATTGGAAGGCGACGAAGGACGTGGTAGGCTGCGATAAGCTGTGGGGAAGAGTCAACATCTTTTGATCCACAGATTTCCGAATGGGGAAACCCATCACTTTAGTGATATCTTTATCTGAATTCATAGGATAAAGAGGCAAACCTGGGGAACTGAACCATCTCATTACCCAGAGGAAAGGACATCAACCGAGACTCCGTTAGTAGTGGCGAGCGAACGCGGACCAGGCCAGTAATTTAGGAGAAACAACAAGAATGATTTGGAAAAATCAGCCAAAGAAGGTGATAGCCCTGTAATGGTAATGTTGTCTTAAATTCTTGAGTAGGACGGGACACGTGAAATCCTGTTTGAACGTGGGGGGACCACCCTCCAAGCCTAAGTACTCTCCAGTGACCGATAGTGAACAAGTACCGTGAGGGAAAGGTGAAAAGAACCCCAATGAGGGGAGTGAAATAGTATCTGAAATTGAATGCTTACAAGCAGTCGGAGCAGCCTTGAGCTGTGACGGCGTACCTCTTGTATAATGAGTCAGCGACTTTGTCTATAAAGCAAGCTTAAGCCGTTAGGTGTAGGCGCAGCGAAAGCGAGTCTGAATAGGGCGACTAAGTTTTATGGATAAGACCCGAAACCGAGTGATCTAGCCATGAGCAGGCTGAAGGTGCAGTAATATGTACTGGAGGGCCGAACCATATACTGTTGCAAAAGTTGTGGATGACTTGTGGCTAGGGGTGAAAGGCCAATCAAACTCGGAAATAGCTGGTTCTCCGCGAAAACTATTTAGGTAGTGCGTTGCGTGCTGACCTTTGGGGGTAGAGCACTGAATGGGCTAGGGGGGAGCGATCCTTACCAAACCCAATCAAACTCCGAATACCAAAGGGTGAAGCGCAGCAGACAGACAGTGGGTGCTAAGGTCCATTGTCGAAAGGGAAACAGCCCAGACCGCCGTCTAAGGTCCCCAAGTTATGTGCTAAGTGGGAAAGGATGTGGGGCGACCAAAACAGCCAGGAGGTTGGCTTAGAAGCAGCCATCCTTTAAAGAAAGCGTAATAGCTCACTGGTCTAATTAAGTTGCCCTGCGCCGAAAATGTAACGGGGCTTAAGCCATACACCGAAGACGCGGGCGTCAAGCTTGTTCTTGGCGCGGTAGCGGAGCGTTCCGTAGGCCGTTGAAGGAAGATCTGTGAGGACTTCTGGAGGTATCGGAAGTGAGGATGCTGATATGAGTAACGTAAAGGCATGTGAAAAACATGCCCGCCGAAAGTCCAAGGGTTCCTGCGCAAGGGTAATCCACGCAGGGTTAGCCGGCCCCTAAGGCGAGGACGAAAGTCGTAGTCGATGGGAATCAGGTCAATATTCCTGAGCCTCTTGGTGGTGACGAAGGTCGTAAGTTGTTCCTGCTTATTTGGATTGTAGGGGCAGCGAAGAACTTCCAGGAAATAGCCCCAAGAATAAGACCGTACCCCAAACCGACACTGGTGGACTGGTAGAGCATACTAAGGCGCTTGAGAAAATGATGTTGAAGGAACTCGGCAAATTGACCTCGTAACTTCGGGAGAAGAGGTACCTGCCAAAGGGCAACCTTTGACAGGTGGCACAAAAGAGGGGGGAGCGACTGTTTATCTCAAACACAGGACTCTGCAAAGGTGAAAACCGACGTATAGGGTCTGACGCCTGCCCGGTGCTGGAAGGTTAAGAGGAGGTGTGCAAGCATCGAATTGAAGCCCCAGTGAACGGCGGCCGTAACTATAACGGTCCTAAGGTAGCGAAATTCCTTGTCGGGTAAGTTCCGACCTGCACGAATGGCGTAACGATTTCCCCGCTGTCTCCAACATCAACTCAGTGAAATTGAATTCTCGGTGAAAATGCCGAGTTCCTGCGGTTAGACGGAAAGACCCTGTGCACCTTTACTATAGCTTTGCAGTGGTATAAGGAATGTGATGTGTAGGATAGGTGGGAGTCTATGAACCTTGGGCGCCAGCTTGAGGGGAGACACCCTTGAAATACCACCCTTTGCATTTTTTATGCCTAACTGAGTCCCGTGAAGCCGGGACCAGGACCCTGCATGGTGGGTAGTTTGACTGGGGCGGTCGCCTCCCAAAGAGTAACGGAGGCGCGCAAAGGTGGGCTCAAGCCGGTCGGAAATCGGCTGTTGAGTGCAATGGCATAAGCCTGCCTGACTGTGAGACTGACAAGTCAAGCAGAGACGAAAGTCGGTCATAGTGATCCGGTGGTCCCGCGTGGAAGGGCCATCGCTCAACGGATAAAAGGTACGCCAGGGATAACAGGCTGATCTCCCCCAAGAGTTCACATCGACGGGGAGGTTTGGCACCTCGATGTCGGCTCATCACATCCTGGGGCTGGAGCAGGTCCCAAGGGTTTGGCTGTTCGCCAATTAAAGTGGTACGTGAGCTGGGTTCAGAACGTCGTGAGACAGTTCGGTCCCTATCTGCCGTGGGTGTTGGAAAATTGAGAGGACCTGTCCCTAGTACGAGAGGACCGGGATGGACACACCTCTGGTGTACCAGTTGTGATGCCAATTGCAATGCTGGGTAGCTACGTGTGGAATAGATAACCGCTGAAAGCATCTAAGCGGGAAGCTAGCCTCGAAATAAGTTTTCCCTATGAGGATCGTGGGAGACCACCACGTTGATAGGCTGGGTGTGGAAGAAGTGTAAGCTTTGGAGCTAACCAGTACTAATCATCCCATTGGCTTGATTTACATTCAATCAAGTTTTGTTCATGACCCTAATTTTTATTAGACCTAAAACACATTTTTTACTGATCGATAGATCCTGTTGTTAGCTGGCTCAACCGCTTTTGAATCTCTTGCTCCTCGTTGTTTTTATTTATCTTTGCCTAACCACTCCTTTGTGCTTTGTTTTCATAATGGGCCACTTCTTCTTTTTCGTCTTAATAGCACATCTTGGCTACCATTTTTCCTCAAGAGAAGAGGGGTTGCGTTACTTCTTTTTTGTTTTTTTGTTTAAACAAGGGGATCGTTTGGGCCTTATAAGTTCATGATACTTATGTGCATAACGCTGGTCACAAGGGGCACCATCAAAAATTTCTTGCGAGGAAAGCGTCCGATGATAACGGTTCCGCTTTCCCCTCCAATGGCACTTGCCCCAGCATCACTGTCCGTGTACAGCAGAGCTATGGTCTTATGGCCTGTCATGAGCAGCGTAAACACACACAACAGAATGGACTTCAGCACGAAGGCTGTCTAGCTTTTTGGAAAGATACCACGTGCTACGGGATAGGTTTTGCCATGTGCAGGGCTTTTTTTTATATATGATCTTCATTCGCTTTAAGGTATGGTGAATCTCCGTGGCGGTGACGGTAAAACGGTGCCAACCAAGAAGGACAACCATTGCGTGCTATAGGCTTTCTATTTCTTTCACCTTTTAAACCTTGGCCTTCACACCCAATCCATACATCTAAACAAAAACCCATAGGCTGCAAAATAAAACAAAAACCAAATGATTTTTTATTTGTGAAAGATAAAAATAACACACATGTGCGGCTTCTCCCCATTTTGACTGGTGAACCAAGGCGTCTGTGAAATCACTTCCAATTTTCACCTAAGGGACTGTCACTCTTAAGGTCGTGAGTTTTTTTTGTATTGAATCGCTATGACAGTTTTGAGGGCAGAGCGGGCCGATATGATTTTATAAATCCTCAAATCCTCCTTGTTTTTTGACAAGGGTAATTAACCAATCATGGAGGTTGGCTACACCCTTTTTATCTACCCCATCCTTATGCTTACCGGGTTTGGCGATGGTGACCGATGGCATATCATCAGCGCTGAAGGTATAATGACTGCTTTTGTTGACCCTCACCCGTGGACGATTCTGCGGCTCTAAAGAGCGAACAAAGGCATTAATAAAAGACCAAAAGTCGCGCCACTTCATGGGGGTATGATCAGGCGTTGGCGCATCTATCTTGATCGATTCTGGGGTAGGTTCGTAGGTTTCTTTTTTTTCTAAACTTATATAAGGTCGTGGCTGAAAGGTGTGTCTTTTTTTCTTCGACCCTTTTTTAGATTGTGTTCCTTTTGTGGGTGAAGGGTGTATGTGAGCCTTTTTTTCTGGATCTTCAGGGGTGGTTGTAAGCGGTGTGTTCTTGTTTTGTTCACGTGGTTGCCTAGGTGTCTCTTCTGCTGGGTCGTCGCTCCTTTCAGGGCTCATGCGTTTTGATAGAGATTCTAACCCTGTTGACCGCTCTGATTCGGTTTCTTCGGACGATGAAGATGCTTTCTCTTCTCCACATTGCTCCATAAGCAAGGCAATAAAAGTATCAAAACCGTGTTCATCACCTAGGAAATCAGAAAAATTTTGATCAGAGGCATAAAAGGTATCTAAAGGGATGAAATGCTGCTGTACCCGCGTTTCTCGTTGTGTAAAAAAGGATTGCCAAATACTCTTCCCAAACGTGTCATTGTTGATCTGGGCGCGTTTGAGGGAGCTGCCAAAGAAAGGCTTTTGGGCTTTAGCGCCACAATGATAGCTTATTTTTGTATGGTTTTTTCCCTCATAAAAACGATAAGACACCAAAATGCCGGATGCCTCAATCAAATGTCCACGTTCATAAAGAAAGGTGATAAACTCTTGCTGAGACGGTGCCCACAGGGCCGTTTTTTGGTAGATACATTTTTTTTCTTCTTCAGGCACCACATAAAAGTGACCATGGTGATGAAACCAAAAAAGCTTCTGATTCTCTTTATGGCTGATAAGTGTGCCAAATCTGTCTCTAGCGTTGGTGACCAGGGGAAAATACGCATCTAAACAAGCTTGAAGATCTACAACAAGGTGAAAATAAGGAGATATGGTGATGCCTTTTTCGGGATGGCTATCATCAGATGTAGCAATTTTCAGGTTTTCTAGGGACGTTCTTACATGTAGCTGATTTGTGTCCATGCAAAAACGATATAACCCAGCAAAAATTTTGATGAAGGTGTCTTTGTTTTGTATGGCCACTCTTTTTTTGTTTCTGTTTTTATCGGAAGGCACCAGTTTTTGGAGTTCCTCTAAAAGCGTTTCAAGATGCCCACTGGGCGGCACAGGTATGCCAAAGCCACGCGAGCTAAAGCCCTGTGTTTCGGTGATCACAAGGGGCATTTCATCTGGAAACATGGTTTTAGCAACGTCTCCATTAAAGCGCTTTGTCACCTGCAGCGTGGATTCAAAGTCTTTTTCTGCACCATGCAAAAGACTGACACAACATACACCTAAAGCTAGGGCCCGTAAAAAACGCATCATACGCCTCCATGAATATTTTTTTATGTAAAATTTATTAAAAAAGAATAGATATTCTTTGCGCATGCGTGCTTTGTCAAAAGAACACCTTTTTATCTGTCTTTTTTTGTTGTGTTTTATTTTCAAAAAAACATTTTATGACAAAAATCTATGTAGACAGGGAAAGACAAGCAGGTGCTATCACCGCTAAGACAGCGCTGTGGAGTGACAGGCGCCGCAAAGATGGTATGTCTTTCTGTCATGCTCAAGAAGCTTTACACGAAAAAGGCAGGATGGCCTTGGCCTAAGATGGATGCAACGAGGGTGTTATTTATGAGCGTGGATACAAAAAGCAACCGGGTTCATGATCATTGCGCATCCCTACGGCTTGCATAAACGCATGCATTGTGATGGGGCCCACAAACGCCATTCCCCGTTTCTTAAGATGGTGCGCGAAAAGCGCACTTTCCGGTGTAGAGCTTACATGGGTCCCGCCACTGGATTTTTCTGGGGCAAAGCGCCATAGATAGGTGGCCAAAGTGCCTTCCTCTTTCTGAATGTTGCGTACAATACGGGCATTGTGACGTATTGATGCTATTTTCTCTGGGTGGCGAATGAGGTGAGGATTAAGAAGACACGTGTGAAGGGCGTCATCTGTCATGCAGGCTACTTTTTCAATATTAAAGTGGTAAAAGGCGTGGCGATAAGCCTCTCTCTTTTTTAAAACAGTCAGCCAGGAAAGGCCAGCTTGCATGCCTTCGAGCACAAGCATTTCAAAAAGATAGGTATCACAGTGGCTGGGTCTTCCCCATTATGTGTCATGATAATGCACATCAAGAGGAGTGTTTGTGACCCAAGCACACCGATGTCTCTGGGGCGTTATACTAATTTCTTCTTCCATGATCCTGAATAATAGCGAAGAAAGAGCCCGGTCAGATTCACAAGACCATAAAGCGGTGATAAATAAAACCACACAGAAGAAGGTGTGCTGGGAAAGTAGGTCAGCCAAATCATGCCCGGTATCGCAACACACACCCATGAAGCTGTGGCGTTCATGATCATGACAAAACGGGTGTCACCTCCTGAGGTTAAGACACCTGTGGTGCACCATGCCATGCTGTCGAGCAAAAAGAAAAAACCAATGCCATAAGTGGCCCACGCAATAGAGACCATTAGCTCTGAAGGAAGGTTGTGGCCAAAAAACAGGGGTGTTAACATGTGTATAAAGGCGCCCACAGCCACAACCATAGGTCCTCCTATAGATGTGATCAGAATAGCGCATGAGCGGAGCGTCTTATGCAAAAGAGCAAGGTTGCCTTTGGACCCCAGCAAATTACTGGCAATGGCAATGACGCCACGCTCGAGCCCCTGCGTGAAGGCGCCAAAAAACACAAATAAAAAGCTGATCCAACTGCGGACAGTGAGGTAATCTTTCCCCTTTTGCGAAAGGAAGAAAATAAGAATAGACCATCCCCCCATTTCCACAAGATAATTGATGGCGTTGGGGGTGCCTATAGAGAAACATTTTTTCATATGCACAAAATCCCACGTAGGTTTGTGGGTGTGAAAGGTCGCGCGGTTTTGAGGGGAAAGAAAAGCAGCAAACAGAAAGAGGAATTGAAATACACCCGCAAGCACCGTGGCTATGGCTGCACCTTGCGCGCCAAAAGAGGGAATCCACCCCGCAAGGCCAAAGACCAAGGTATAAGAGAACAGGCAGTTCAAAACACTGGCAAAAAAGGAGGCCAAAAACACCGCCCGTGTTTTTCCTTGAGCCACGAAGAAAGAAGAAACAGCCGTGATGATGGGCAGCAGAAACGCAAAAGACATCATCCAACGAAAATAGGGCAATCCTTCTTTGAGGAGATCTTGAGGAATCAGCGTTTCTCCTAATGTGAACCCTAGAATAACAAACACAATGCCCGCAAAAAGGGAGAGCCAAATCATTTGCCAAATGGCAATAGGCATTTTTTTATAGTCACGGGCGCCAAAATATTGCCCCGCAAACACTTCAGCGATGGTAGTCAGACCCACAAGGGAAAACTGAAAGGTGAAGCAAAAAATGTCCACAGAAGAGGCTGCGTTGAGGGCATCGAGAGAATAGTGCGCAAGAACAAGTCGATTAAACCCAAAGATCAGTTCAAAAGAAAAAGCACTCATCATGAGTGGAAAGACCAGCGCCGCTGTTTCTAGAAAGCTTCCCGGAGAAAAACGTGTCAGTCGTTTAGGCTGCATAAAAAGAGCTTAGTATGGGGATCCAGCTAACACTGATTAAATACTTATATGCCCCGCATGTAAACACGTGCGTTTTTTTGTTCGTGATCAACACGTTGATTTATAAAAGTATTCTGAGATTTAGGTTCATTTTTTGAAAAAATAAAGAAAAGGGATAAGCGCTCAAAGAAATAGACTACCAAAAAAAGCGGTTTGCCGTATATTTTTTTTTTGGTAGGATAGCAGACTTAACTGTTAGGTGACCTTCCTTTATGATTGCGCTGCTTTGTCTTTTTTTTCCCATGACGTTAGAAGCTTATCTCGACCCTGGATCAGGAGGGGCGTTGCTTCAGATCCTTTTTGGTGGGATTGTGGGGACATTGGCTGTGGTGAAGATTTATTGGCACAGTCTCAAAAGTTTTTTCTGTCGCTTGGTGGGTAAAAAACCTAAAGTATGAGTGTGGCCCTTTCTTTTCATCCCTCGTCTTTTAGAGACCCTGAGGGTCGCTTGTTTATAGATGGCCAGAACGTTAAAAGAAAGGTCTTTTCTGCGCATGCGGCTGAACGGATGCAGCGCTTAGTGGGTAGTCCGTTTTTTCAAAAGGCTTGTGAGGGTCTGGTGATTCCTACGCACATGCACGAGGATGTTCTTGTGCACGAAAAAGTGCCTGTGGCCTCCTATCCTTATGAGTGGTCTTTCTCTATGCTTAAAGAGGCAGCGTTAGGCCAGCTTCGTTTTCTTCGCCTATGTTTGGAAAATGGATTTATTCTCAAAGATGGCTCAGCCTTTAACACGTTGTACCACAAAGGGCAGATGTGCTTTGTGGACATTCTGTCTGTGGATGACTATCGAGAAGGTCAGATTTATGAGGGATATGGTCAGTTTTGTCGTCATTTTCTTTTTCCTCTTTTTCTTGAAGCCAAGGTGGGTGTTTCTTTTCAATCTTTTTGGCGTGGCACACTGGATGGGGTGTCTCTTGACGATATCTCTGCATGTATTGGTTCTAGACAGCCTCTCTCATTAGATCTGTTGAAGCATGTGCGTTTACAAAAGTGGCTATCGGGCATGGCAAGTAAAGCGTCAAACAAGAAGCGTTCTTATGCGATGCCCCTACCTTCCCTGTGTCGTTTTGTAGATGGCCTCATGAAAACAGTGATGTCTCTACACCCTCAAAAGAGGAGCTCTATGTGGTCTGATTATGCCACATGCAACACGTATGAAGAAGCTGACCAAAAGGTCAAAGAAGGTTTTCTTATCAAGCACGCTCCCCCTATCCAAAACAAATGTGTGGTGGACCTTGGTTGCAACACGGGCCATTATACATGTCTTCTGGCACCTTTTGCCAAACGCATCATTGCTGTGGATTATGATGCGTGTTCCATTGATCGTCTGTATAGGCGCGTGCAACAAGATGAAAGGCTGAGCAGTAACGTTTTGCCTATGGTCGGGCATTTAATGAACCCCTCACCGATGATGGGTTGGACATTGCGCGAACGGGAAAATCAACTTGACAGGCTCACATCCGATGCTTTTTTAGCCTTAGCCCTTGTACATCACCTGGCCATTACAGAAAATGTGCCTCTTGAGATGTTTGTGGCATTTCTGCGTAGCGTGGCGCCTATGGGGTGTGTGGAGTGGGTGTCTAAAGAAGATCCGATGGTGAAAACACTGCTTCGTAATCGCCGTGATATTTTTGATCATTACACATGGGATCATTTTCGAGCTTGCTTGCAGACACACTTTGTGATCAAGGATGAAGCGACCCTCAACCAAGGGACGCGACGCCTTGTGTGGGTTGAAGCCAAACCATGACGCCTTCTTATCAAAATCTGTGGCACAGGGTGACGTCAAGGGTGTCTTGGCAACATTTCTGGATGGGGCTTTGGCTGGCTTCATGGCCGGTGGCCGTTTTTTTGTCAGCCAATGTGGGACGGTTATTTTCTTTTGGTGATCTCTTTTTATTTTATAGTCTCATCGCCGCTTTATGTTGCTTAGGCCTCTTTGTTGTAGGGGCGCGCGAGCGCATAGCTCTTTGGGGGATGGTGGGGTTTGTCTTGTTTTTTTCTTTTAGAGATATATGTGACTTTCCGGATCATCACTGGCCTTCTCTTATGCTTTATCTGGAAACAGTCCATCTCAAAATGGTCTATGTCTATCTCTTCTTTTGTGCGGTGATTTTGGCGTTTGTGTGGCACTTTTTAAGGTATACGGGCTTTCAGCGCTTTTTGCGCTATAGCTTGGTGTCCCTTCCTTTTTTACCTTGGGCTGAAACCCTTTGGCATGCGTGGCCGTCACGAGAGGGGCGGCCGCTGCTAGACTCCATGCCCGATATTGTTTTCAAGAAAAAACCAAATGTCTATTTTTTGATGATTGACGGCTATCCACGGGAAGACACGCTTCGCCACGTGCTTGGCGGCGCTCAGGGCCTGGGGACAACACTGAAACGCTATGGGTTTTTTGTGGCGTCTCAATCAACGTCTAACTATCACTTCACAGCAGCCTCTTTGAGCTCAGAGCTTATGATGTCGTATCATCACTCAGAAAAGAAGTTTTTTGATGATCATCTTTTTTTCTTGTATCCCATCGTTGGTGACAATCGGGTTGTTCACGTGTTTAAAAACCATGGCTATGACTTTGTGTTTGCACCTTCAGGTGTTCTTGGGGAGATGGCGTGCTGGGGAAAGGAAGATGTCTGCCTCACCAAAAATAGTGCAAGTGAAATGAAGCATTGTTTGATAGGGCTCACACCTTTGGCCTGTGTGCCCATGAAACACGTGTATTCAGAGCCATCCCGTGTTGAGGTTTTTTTGAAAAAACGTCTTCGCGCGTCTGGGCCACAAAAACCCTTTTTTATACTGGCTCATTTTATGCAAGTGCATGATAATACTGTGACCCAAGACGGCGTCTCTCTCGTGAAACCTGATCATGTTGTGGTGGACAAGCCCTCCATAGATCGTGCGCACCGTGCGTGTCAACAGTTTGATCAAAAGATTGAACAGCTTGTGAGAACCATTCAGAAGGATGATCCTGAAGCGTTAATTGTGATCAATAGCGATCATGGGCTGCTCATGAAACTTGATGCCGCTATGTCAAGGAAAGAGCGTAGGCATTTCTGGATGATGTCGCGTACACAGTATGGAGCGGATGACCTAAGACAGCGTATGAATAATTTGATTGCCGTTTACATTCCAGCCTTCAGGTCGGCGCCTGGGCGATATCACCGGTATTTTTATGATGATATGACGCCGGTTAACATATGGCGATGCATTTTTTCCTATCTTTCAGGTGGTAAGGTGCCTCTTTTGAAGGATCGGAACTTTCTGGCGCTTTTTGACGAAAGCAGGAGAAAGTATTATATTAGGGAGGAAGTCACGCACGTTGTAAAGCCTCAGCCTTAAGGGTTGTTGGCTTGTTAGCGCCTATGAAAGACCAGGAAAACCCATCTCTCGTCACCATCGGGTTATTGACCTATAATAATGAAGATACGCTGGTGCGCGCCCTGGAAAGCTTGGTGCATCAAGATTATACCGCTAAAGAGCTTGTGATCATAGATGATGTCTCCACAGATCGCACCTATGACATCTGTCAATCCTATGCTCAGCAGTATGGGTTTATCCGCCTTTTTCGTAACGAAAAAAATGTGGGGTGCTTTCAAAATCTTGAGCACTTATTGCAGAAAGTTAAGGGCGACTTTTTTCTGTGGGCCTGCCCCGATGATGCGTATGATCTAGACTTCTTGAGTGCGTGCGTGGGCGCTATGCATAAGGACGTGATCATGGCCACATCAGCTGTGAAGGTTCTTTACGATGATGACCGTGTGATAACCTGTTCCTATCATGAACTTACAAAAAGCAATTCCTTTTGGCGTATGGCTAAGATGATTGTGAAAACACAAGATAGTAATGGTGAGCGTGTTTATTATAACTCTATCTTACACACTCTTATGCGCACGGAGTTTCTTGACAAGATCTATAATGTCCATCAGCTTTTTTGCTGTGAAGAGCTTTGGGTTATTAACGCCTTAATATGGGGGCGTGTTGCGTATGTGGATCATGTTTTAGTTAAGAAATACGAATCTACGGTTTCTTATGAGATTCGTAATCCTCATTATCACAAAGCTGTGAGCAACCCTTTTGCGAGGTTGTTTCATGCCACGGCCTATCTGTTTGTTTTTCTTTGGAAATCCATGCCGCTCCAAAAAAAGTGGCGTTATGTGCAGGCGTTTTATCTGGTGATTGCATACAGATTGCCTCATCTTGCGCTTTTGGCTATCAAAGGAAGACTCCTTCATTTGGATGCATTACTTTTTTCTTCTTGGGGTCATAAAATGTATCAGAAAATGGGTTGGTCGCGTCATGCTAAGAAAAACGTGTAGGGTGTGTGCTAAGGCGTTGTCGCCTTTTATGTCTTTTGGCAAGATGCCGTTGGCCAATGCTTTTACCAAGCCTGAGCATCTGAAGGATGAGTATTTTTTTGAACTCGCGCCTGGTTTTTGCACATCTTGTTTCACGTTTCAGTTGATGGAGCAACCGGATCCTTCTCACATGTTTCATGACCACTATGCGTTTTTCTCAGGCACCTCTCAGCATATGGCGCGGCATTTTGAGGCCATGGCCAATGATTTGCGCACGTTTTTAACGGATCAACAAGATCCCCTTGTGGTGGAGTTGGGCAGTAATGATGGCATTATGTTGCAGCATTTTGCACGCCTCGGGGTTCGTCACGTGGGCGTAGAGCCTTCTGAGAATGTGGTGCAGGTGGCCCGAGATAAAGGCATTCAGACGGTGTGTGCTTTTTTTAACCCTCAAACAGCTGAAGACATCCGGAAACAACATGGACCTGCGCAAGTTATTTCTGCAGCTAACGTGATGTGTCATATTCCTAATATGCAAGGTGTAGCCAAGGCGGTGGATCATCTGCTGGCAAAAGAAGGGGTGTTTGTGTTTGAAGATCCCTACCTAGGTTCTATGATTGAAAAAACATCTTATGACCAGTTGTATGATGCGCACGTATATATCTTTAGTGTCCATGCTGTGCATCACATTTTTGCATCTGTGGGGCTCACGCTTTTTCATGTGGAGCCGCAACCCACCCATGGTGGCAGTATGCGTTACTATCTATGCAGAACCGGTCAGCACCCACGTCGCGAAACGGTAGATCACTATCTTCATCGTGAAAAAGAGCAGGGACTTACATCCCTAGCAACCTTTCGTCAGTTTCGTCAAGCGTGTGAACAGAACCGTGCCGATTTCCGAGCGATGCTCCAGGCGTTTCAATCTCAAGGCAAGCGGGTGGTTGGCTATGCAGCTGCAGCCAAGAGCACGACAGTTCTTAATTATTGCGATATTGGCCCTGACTTGATTGAATACATTGCCGACACAACACCCATCAAACAGGGAACTGTGACACCAGGCATGCATATTCCTGTGCGCAGTTTTGAGGGTTTTTATGACAATCCACCTGATGTGGCTGTGCTTTTTGCCTGGAATCATGCAAAAGAAATTTTTGCAAAAGAAAAACATTTTTTAGAAAGGGGAGGGCAATGGTTGCTATTCAGACCCCATGTGCACAAACTGACGGCGTAGAGGCCGATCCTATTTATTGTGCCTACCCCTTGGGCACCTATCAAAAGTATGAAAAGGCCATAGAGAAAGCCATAAAAGATGTATGCGCATCGGGAACGTATGTCTTGGGGCAACAGGTATTGGCCTTTGAAAAGCGTTGGCCTCTTATCATAGGGTGCGGCATGCTGTGGGTGTGGCCAGTGGTACGGATGCCTTGATTTTAGCCCTCAACGCCTTGGGGATTGGTGAAGGAGATGAGGTGATTACCGTGAGTCACACGGCTCTTGCGACCGTGGCCGCCGTGTTGGCTGTGGGAGCTGTGCCTGTGTGTGTGGACATTGAACCAGATTTTTATACACTGGACCCCCATCATATTGAAGCGGTCCTGTCCTCTAAGACAAAGGCGATCATGCCCGTTCATCTTTATGGGCAGCCCTGTGATATGGAGGCCATTTGCTTTCTGGCCAAAAAGCATGGCCTTAAGGTTATTGAAGATTGTGCACAAGCTGTGGGCGCCACCTATGAAGGCAAGAAAATAGGTACATGGGGAGACGTGGCTTGTATGAGCTTTTATCCCACCAAGAATTTGGGGGCCTTGGGTGATGGGGGGGCTGTGCTCACGCAAGATGATGTGATCGCGGATAGAATAAAACGGGCACGCCAATATGGATGGAACCAAGAACGTATGGGCCAGGAGCCGGGTCGTGTATCTCGTTTAGATGAAATGCAAGCTGCTATTTTAAGTGTGAAGCTTCATCATTTTGAGGAAGATCAGGCTGAACGTCGGGCGTTAGCCTCGTCTTACCATGAAGCATTGCAAGCGTCTTGTTTAAGATTGCCTGTTGTAAGGGAAGGCGGGTTACATGCGTGGCACCTTTATGTGGTGCAAGCCTCGAATCGTGATGCGTTGCGTCAGACATGGTCTCAACAAGGGGTCCATGCTGGTGTTCATTACGCATTGCCCGCGCATCACCATCCCGGATACAAGCAAAAGATTCGTCTTGCTCAAGAGGCACTTGTGCATACGGATAAGGCGGCTTCACGTGTACTTAGCCTGCCCCTCTATACAGGGTTATCAGATAAAGATCTGGCGCGTGTGTTGACGGTTGTTTCACAGTGAATCTTGCGTATGATGAATATAGAAAATCTCTAATGCCCCCTGTTTTCCTATGTTTATAAAAAAAGAAAGCCAAGGGTGTCCCCTCACAAGCGTGTGGGAAGGCGTGTTTGCTTCGTTTGAAGAGGCTGGTGGCGATAAAGATGCGTTTGAGTCAGAGATATGGCTTACCAAACAGAAGAAAAAAATCCTTGATGCTTATGCTGCTTACAAAAATGGCACGGGTTTTTTCCCTACAACCATTTCTAAAGAAAGCCCTCTGGCTCTCTTAATATCGTGCTTGCTTACCAAAAGATCTGACGCCAAAAAAGTGTTGATTTTCGATGTGGGGGGCAGCATGGGTGGACATTATCTTGAGCTTTTGGCCAAGGTGCCCTGTGCGGAAAAAGAGGTTCTTTACCATATTGTGGAGGGCGCTGCCACACTTAGGCATGTGCCTCATGACGTTCGGGCTATGCCCTCTCTTTCTTTTTCAGAAAAGGTGGGTGATGTGGCGAGCTGTGACGTTTTACATATAGGAAGCACACTACAGTATATCGAAGATTGGTCTTCCTTTTTGAAGCGTCTTTTGCAAACATCTCCTACCTATTGCGTGTTTTCTGACCTTATGGTGGGAGAGGGGCCGTCTTTTGTGAGTCATCAGCTTTTTTATGACAAAAAAATTCCAGTTCAGTTTTTATGTTTTCAGGATGTTCATTCTTTCATGAATGATGCGGGTTATGAGCTAACGTATCAGTCGTTTTTTCAGGCTGATGTCTTTGGGTCTTCTATACTGCCTATGAAACACCTCCCTCAAGACAAACAAATTCCTTTTGCAAAGAATCTTATTTTTGCCAAAAAGTAATGGATTGCGATTTTTTTGCGCCTATGGTCTTTAGTAACTTAAGACAGTGCGAGTCTGTGGGAAGCATGCTTTGTTGAGCGTGCGTGATGTTTCTTGGATTACTTTTTCACAGAAAACAAGAGACGGTGCATCTCTTGGTGTGTATGCATCGCCTGATGTACCGTTTTCTATAGCCAGGGTTTTTGTTATTTCAGCTGACAAAGCGTGTGAAAGAGGATGCCATGCTCATAAAGTGTGCACGCAGCTTCTTGTGTGTCTTAAAGGTCGTTGTTGTGTGGCTGTTGATGATGGGCACGTGCGTCAGAAATATATTCTTGATTCTTTAGGACGGGGGCTTTTATTACCGCCTACAATATGGGCTGAACAATCTTATGAAAAAGACAGCGTTCTTATGGTGCTGGCTGACTATCCTTATGATGAGTCAGACTATATAAGAGAATATAGGGACTACCTCTCTTTTCGTCAGGGTGTATCATCACATGGATAAGATAGCGGCCTCTCATTTTTTGTTGATGGCCTTGTGTGTACTACGTAATCCTCTATGGATACAAAGCGAGGCGTGTGGTTTTTGATGGCCTTTCGTTTTCTTGTGACCGGTGCTTTGGGCCACATTGGTTCATCATTGATCCGGTATCTCCCCGAATGCTTTCCCTCTTCTGAGATTGTTATGTTAGATGACCTTTCTACACAGCGTTATGCCAGCCTTTTTCACCTTCCTCAAAAGGGCTGTTACCGCTTCATAGAAGCGCGTGTCCAAGATGCGTCGCTAAAAGATATCATCAAAAATGTGGATGTTGTGTTTCATCTAGCCGCTCTCACAGATGCTGCTGGAACAGCAGGTGAACCAGATCGCGTGTGGCATAACAACATGGGGGCCACAAAAGCGTTGATCAATGCATGTCTTGCGTGGGACAAGGTGATGATTTTTCCCTCATCTACAAGTGTTTATGGATCACAAAGTCAGAAGGTGGATGAAACATGTAATGATCTTGTGCCGCAAAGCCCCTATGCGCAGTGTAAAATTGAAGAAGAAGGCATGATGCACAAGGCTTTTGCGCAAGGGTTAAAAGGCACCATTTGCCGCCTGGGAACCATTTATGGGTTTTCCCCGGGTATGAGATTTCATACAGCTGTCAATAAGTTTTGCTGGCAAGCCGTGATGGGACAAGAGATCACAGTGTGGAAAACAGCTTTCGATCAAAGACGCCCTTATTTAGATGTCCAAGATGCGGTAAAAGGCTTGTGCCATATTGTGCAGCACACCTTGTTTGATGGGATGATTTACAACCTTGTAACCCATAATCACACAGTACGCGATGTGTTTGAAACGATCAGGCAGCACGTACCTTCTTTGAAGGTTGCGTTCGTCACTAATCGTATTATGAATCAATTATCTTACGATGTATCTCATGCCCGTTTTCAAGAAACGGGATTTACCTTTTCAGGTAACCTTAATCAGGGCATTCAAGACACCATTCACGCGCTTATCAACGCCAATCGTTTCATTGCTTAGGGTTTTTCATTTTTGGAAGCATGGGCTTCCTTTTTATGTTAACCTTTGCAGCGCTTATAATGATAATATGGTGGGGGTGTTTGGGTGTGTTGGCTTTCGCGTGTGCGTGTTGAGTGTGGTGTTGTTTTTGCCATCACACTTGTTACCTTTTCGCTGGGGGTTAGTCTACCGCCTTCCCAAGAATTACAAGATCCTCAGCTTTCATTTTTACAAAGAGCCCAGTGTGCGTTACGGACGCATAATGAGACGATTGCCCAAACGGCAGGGGTGGCTGGCCGTTCTTTGATCAGCCGCGTTGCTTTTCCCTCCTTATCTCACGCTGATTGGGTTCACAGCTGTGCGACAAGCGTGATGCATACGATGTTGGCATCGACAACTGAAACGTCAGATCTGTTACGTTGGGGGTCTTATGGTGCCTATCTATCCATGGCCGCACATCCCATGGCAGCATCATGTTCTGAAGGGTATGCAGCCTTTGCGTCCACATCTTGTGTGGTGGGGTTATCTTATGGCATGCCGCTTGTGCTCAAAACCTTAGCCACCAAGATCGTTTCACAGTGGACCTTTTCTGGGGTGTCTTCTCATCTTGCAAGGCCTTGGATACAAGCCACGCTTCATGCCGCCACAGGGCTAAGCCCCACGTGCGCTATCGACCCAGAGGGCATACGTGTGCACTTTCCTTTCACCCGCGATCATGCTTTTTTGTCGGCTGATTTTTATGCGTGGCAGGCCGCAGATGGGCTCACGTTTTTTGTACGCCATGGGTCTGCGTGTTCCCTTTTGGATCACCCAGCAGGGTCAAGTGAGTTACGCTTTCCCACACAACATCCATGGGGTTCTTGTCAGCTAGATGGTGCACGCACGATTGTTTTTGTGTCTAATGCCCGCGGAACACATGTGGCGTGGGGCGCCTCACATAATGCTACCCATGACGCTGATCGCAACACCTTCACGGTTTATTGGGAAGGGGCGCCTCAGGTACACACATTTGCGAATGCCAGAGAGGTTCGCGGGGTCAAGAACATGCTTCAGTTTTCTGATATATACAGCGTTTCTTCTGGCGCAGACAATGATGTGAATGTCGCCCTTCACGATTTGGCTTCACATCAAGGATTTGCCCTGGAAACACTTAATGAGGTTAATCGTTATGCCATGCATGTTATGGATCATCTGTCACCTCGCCTCTTTGTGGGTGCCACGGACACGGTGCGTCCTGTGCCTGATTGCCCCCCCCCACGACACATCCGAATTATCAGCCCTTTTGCCCTCCTCCCCTGATGCGTGGGTGGCCTATTTAAACTCGCATGTTCAAAAATATGTGCACGAAACGGCCTATAGCACAGCGCCTGGGACTGTGTCTGTTTTGTTTTATGATCTGGCGCTTCAAACGGGAGGGCATGCCTATGTATATGTGCATCGCGATGAATCTTTGGGTTTTGAGGCGCCCATTTTTGTGTATATTCCGCCACCAGGAAGCACGGATGCCATCGTTATGCTCAAGCTCGACAATATGAAACAAAAAGGGAAAAAGCCCGTTACCAAATCTGCCCTCAAAGAAGCGTTTATTGAAAGGTGGGGCCAGCGCGGCTCCCGTGAAAGGGCTTTTGTGGACGAAAAAATGAAAGAGCGTCCTCACCCTATACGCGCCTTTAACATACGGTCATGGACAACCAATGCTGTGATTGAAGAATTTCAAGAATGGTGTGCCCACCATGAAAACCGTCACTATGCCTTTGATGAAATGGCTTTTGGCCAGGCATGGGATGATATCGGAAGGCAGATGAGCGCTCGCCCAGATTTGAGAGAAAAAAACATTGTGCGCATTTCTATGGACGCGGCATTCGCGGAAAAAAAGCCCTTTTCTCTTCGCTATCGTGAGAATGACAGTATGTTTGGACGAGGACGCATCAAAAGGCCAGCCAGAACAAGGGAAGGGTTGGCCGAACCCGAGATTTCTCGGGTCAAGAAAGTGCTTTATGCGCCATCAGCGCAATGGGATAATGGGCTTTTTCATAGAGAAGCGCGAGACATCGCCGGCCTTTTTGGGGAAGATTTTGTTCCTGCATTAGACAGCGTGAAGACAATGGTGCAACAGGTGACGCAGGATGTGCTTTCTGTTTATGGGTCACGTCTTGTGGACGAATATTTCTACAAAAGCATCATGACCACCAAAATGTTAGATCACAAACGCGAAAATCATTTTTTTCCTGTTGTGGAAATGCAATCAGGTTCAGGGCGTATTGATCTGACGCTCATTCCTCAAAGAGGGGAGGAAAGGGCCGTGCTTTTTGAGCTAAAGGAAGAGCGAGGATCCCTTGCCCATGGTGTGAGACATGCCATGGATCAGATTAAATCTATAGATTACGGCGTGGCCTTTGATCGGTTTTCAGGGGTGAAGGAAATCAAGCGTGTGGGGATCGCTTTTCAAGGGCACCAACTAGCGGCTGATTTTGATGATTATGTTGTGCCGCGTTTGCACTTAGAAAACACGCCCAGCCTAGCGCACAGCCTTCTTTATGATGACACATCTTTTAACTATAACCTCGACCTTCTTAGCCAAAAGTACATAAGCTATCACGATGGCAATAACCGTAACCATGATTTTTCCCATCCCTTATCTCAGGCCTGATTTTTGAGGCACAAAAGGTGGGTGTTCATTCTGTGTGGGCACCTTCTGCCAACACGAGAAAAGACGGTTTTGTGGCGATCCTCAAAAACAATCCTGGTGAAGTCAACAGGCCTCATGAAGCTGTTGTGCTTAGGTGGTCAAAAGAAGAGGGGCTACCCCATTTTCATGAAAAATATCAAGACGCCATTCGCTTTATTAAGCAAACCCATCCGTCCTTGAAGGATGTAAAACAACTAAACATGAACATTCGAGAAGGAAAAATTCACACACAACCTGCTATGTATGAGCGCGTGGATGATGTTTTGCGTTTGGCGGGTGATCGGCCTATGTCTCATCCTGTGCACACATGCACGTTGACCTCTCATGATCCAGGTGCACCGTCTTTTGGTCATATGATCACGCATTTGGATGACGAGACGCAACAGTCTCACATGAGAGCCTATTTAGAGGCCCTGTCTTCCTTTGCACACGAAATCTTCCCTTCAGGTTGGCAGCACAATGAAGATGAGTTGCAAGGCTATTTGGTGGGATCTTTGTTTAATTATGCCCGTGATATTGAAATTTTAGCTGTCAACGAAAGTGGCGGAACGGGGAGGGGAAGGCCTGACCTCGTGATCAGAAAAGATAAGAAACTGACGGTTATTGAGAACAAGCGCACACATGAAAATGCAGAGCAAGCCCAAGCAGCTCTCAACGGTGCTGTGGATCAGATCGTAGAAAATGAATATGCCAACAGTTTTTATGACTTTGATGATCTTGTGTCTGTGGGGATGGTGATGGATGTGAACAACAATGGTCTTTCTTTTTTTCTTTTGCATGATGAAAGGTCGTATATGATCACGAACTCTCCTGCCCATGAGGTGAGAGATAGTTTGGCTTATGCCGGTCAAAGCACACCCGATCGAAGGGGTCATTCAAATAAACTTGCCTCTCACATTGCCACACCTCCGCCAGCAAGCAGTCGCAAACGTCCCCACGAAAGAACGGGGGCTTCTTTTCTTGATTCACCGCCGCACCGCTTAGGTCAAGAAGAGGATGAGAGAGCCAATGTTATGGGGGTATGCACGAAAAGAAGGCGGCGTGTGAGAAACGTTGAAGGGGCATGCTATGCCATGCATGACGAGGAAAAGCAGTCTATGCTGCATGAGCTTGAAGAATATCACAGGCTTCACATGCATGAATCACGCACACCGATGGGGGAAGCGATTCATCAGGCAGACACACTGACAATGGTGGTGTGGCCGTTGGTGAAGGATATGGTGCATGGAAACTGGCAAGGGGTGACGCAAACATCGGCGCTTTTTATATCGATGCCTTTGCTGAGCCATGGCCTCGAAAAAACGGTGTTACGTGTGGCTGAAGGTGTAGAGCGTCAAAACCTCAAAAACACACTGAAAACACTAGCGCATGTGGTGGGGCGATCGGTGGGCAGTTTTTTTGATATCTTCAGCTTGTCTCAAAGTGTGCAAGCACTGGGTATCGCTCACACCCCTTATGAAAAAAAGGAAGCGATCTTAGGCATCACCACAGATGCAGGGTTTGTGGCCCTTGATGGCGTAGAAATGGCCTCACTTATTCTTGGTTGTGCTGCAGAGCTTGAGGGGCCCTTTATCGTTGCTAATCTGGCGATTGCCTTGGCATCGCAGTTGGCCGAGGCGGGACTTCAATTGAATGATCTGAAATCAAAAATAGATATGACGGGTCTTGAGAAGGTGAATAATTTTTTCCGCTTCTTTGCAGGTTACGATGCCTCATCTTATCTTTTGGATGATATTGACGTTAAAAATGTGTATAAAAAACGTCTTGAGGCCTTGGCAAAAGCCTTTTTGACCTCAGGTGAGTATGACATTTTGGTCACCACCCTTGATGATGTGAAACGTATCACCCAAAAAACAGTCCCTGAAGAAACCTATGCTGATAGGCGGGCAGATGATTATGTGAGAGGGCAGTCGTGGTGTATATTTTGCCCAGAGCATCACGATGAACCGCGCGTGCATCCTCATTGTTATGAAGAAGAACATACGGTCAATATCACAGATCTTTTGCGCCCTGAATATCCCGCGCAGATTGTCTTAGAAAACAATTTTGCGGCGATCTCTTCCTTCACGCCACCGTCCAGGGTGATGGCCGCGCCTCAAGGCACACAGGTTTTGTGCATGCCCAGCGCACAAGATGTGCACACATCTGCGCCCCATGAAATAACGCATGCTTATCATGCGTGTCATGTGTCTCATGCCCATTGTGTGTGTACGCCCGGGGATTATGAAATGTATGCACAAAGAATGCATTGGCCTTCTTCCCAGATCCATGGCAAAAACTTTTGCGAAAATGCTGTGGCATTGCGTAATTCAACTCATCTTTCTGATGACATGATCTATAACCTTGAGCATGACGTGTTCCCGGAAAATCATAGCGCGACGATTTTTTTAGCGCCATCACATCATGCGCCCACGCCTCGGTATACGTTGACGTTAGGAGCCAAAAATAATGTTGTCGTGGCGTCACAGCCGTTGGAGCATATGGATTTTCACATTGAAGGACGGGGTATGCATAATACGCTTAAATTTGTAGGCAACCTGCCGCCCCACACCTTGGATCGTGGATCCCATGTGTTTACCAACGTATCTGCTCTTGTGGGGTCTGAGGCGGCGCAAAATGTGACCATGCCTGACGGTGTTTATATGGTGGACGGCCAAGGCGGGCAGGATGTGGTGCGGACCCCTCAAACACATGCCAGCTTTGTGGTTGTCTATCCCAACACAACGGTTCATGCCTTGCATGATGTCACGTTTATCCCTACGCCTGGCACTGAAGGTAAGGTGCACATTCACCTTTCTTCCCCAGAGAGCGGTCAGCACCATCATTGTGTGCAGCTTCATCATCTGAACATGCTGTCAAAGATTGACAAAGATTCGTCCGGGAATGTGCATCTTCACCTAGGGGATATGGCGCAAAAGTTGGCGCTTGTATTTTATGGTTTTGATCGTCACAAGCATACCCTCAATTTTGTATTTGAGCCTCCGCTAGAAGGACATATCACCCATGGGCATGTCAGTTTTTATGAGCATATAGACGCAAAAAAGCCCTCGCCCCAAACGCACATTCAATTGTGGGGTGGGCTCAATACGTTTATAGATTTATCTTCTGATGTGCAACATCGCCTCGCATCGCTGTCTGTGAATGGCTCTTATGTCACAACGCGCCTCACCAGCCAGGATGGTGCACACATAGGGGTGGTGGACGCAAAAGGGGACAGTTTTCATATCACACAGAACAACCATGCCTCTGTAAGAGCTTTTTCTCTTGTTGCAGGCCCTGGGCATCATCATTTTTTCTTTCAGGAATGGATACCTATGGTTGACATTAGCCACGCACTGACCACTCCCTTAGAAGAAGGCCTTTTTGATGTGATCGATGTTTCGGATCACCTTGAGTTGATGGAGGGAGGCGTGATTGCAAACAAGACCTACATCATCACGCGAGATCAAAAGACGCAAGAGCAAGGATTTATAGGGCTGAATGTACACCCCGCCATGCTGAAGATTCATCAGCATCATAAAGACTATGGGTTGTTTGGTCCTCCTTCTAATATGACGCTTTTGCCATGCCATGATCTGGTTTTTCACACACATAAAGTGGTGGTGAAGCCCACAGACAGGTGGCATCATCATGACCGCATCCGTATCAACAGTGATGATTTTGCGGTGGTGGGTGCACAAGATGATGTGATTTTACATGCGCCACAACGCCAAAGTGCCTTTATCCTCAAAGGCTTTCATAGAAAGTTGGCGCGCCATCACCAGATCATGATCGATACACCTTCTGGTCAAAAAAATCTTATGGCCGCTATGCACACATCTGCCAGTATCGATGATTATATGGACGAAGCGCGTGATGCGATCTTGGCTCCTTACCCTTTTTACCGTGTGTTACAAAAGCGTCATACGCTTGTAGATCTAAGATCGATGTCGCCGCACAACACGTTGGTGTTGGATCGTGATACACAGGTCTCTCATCTTTTTGCTAAGCAAGGCGGACTGGTTCTTGGGGTGAAGGGTCGAGACAATGACCTTTTTTATGTGGGGTTACGTGCGTGGGATCAGGTGATGCCAGAAGTGCGTCCTCGGATCATGAGCGGCTCGGGTGTGTGGGACCTGCAAAACCACAGTGCCTCAGCGCTGGAAGCCATGACGTCCTTGCCTTCCCCATCATGTTCACGCACGCACAATCGTGTGGCGGGCGATCAACAAAGCCTCGTCTTTTCTGAGCAAGATCAGCTTTCTGTGAACACAGAAGTCACGTCTTCAGGGTTCGATGTGGTCAAGCAATCGTGGACCTTTGCCAACCAAACTCTTCAGCGGTGTGAAGAGCGCCACCATTTTTTCAACCCAGATGAGGTGCTTATTTTGTTTTATCAGCGTCAGCTTAGGCATGTGAGCGCATATCCTCATGGTGAGCGTTTTCTTTATGTACCGTCTCATCAAACATCTCCTTTACGGGTTCAGCGGGTGGGGAACCGTGTGGTGGTGACACCGATTCTTGTGTCCGAAGCGAGGCTTTTTATGAGTGAATAAGAGCAGGGACGATATCAGGGGCGTTTTTATTGCAAAACGTCTTCTAACGAACGCCCAGAGCCCAAGTATACCATGTTAATAGCCAAAACGCCATCGCGTTTTTCGCGTTGTTGATAATCAGCAAAACGATGATAGGTGGCGACCCCCTCTTCAAGCGTTTCTGCTGTGGGCAGGCATGACCTCAGTCCTTCAGCCTCAAGCATGGTGCGGAAGGTTGCATAAAGTCGCAACCCTAACACCTTGCAAAACGTTGTGTCTGAACGGTCTTTTTTCACACAAAAAGCCAGGATATCCCCTGGCCTCATGGTTTGGTACTTTTCTTTATTCAACCGCCCTTCGACTGTTTTTTGCTTATTTCGTATAAGTTCAACATAGGCCCTCTCAAGATGAAGGGTGTGTATCCTGCTTTGCATCAAGGGTTAATAAGGGAGATCTGCCATGCAAGGACCCCATATTTTTTTTGGTCTTCTAAGGAGTAAATCTTGCAATAAGCGTCCCAAGCTTCTTTTGCTGTCTTGCTTTCAGGAACACATTGTTGAAAGCTGTGTTTGCGTAGCATGTCCCCAAAATCTTTATAGGAAAAAACGTTTTCTACACGACATAAAACACCTTGAGATGGATTTTGTGGGTGAAACAAGAGTGTTTCCCCTTTTTGAACATTGAGTTTTTGAAAATGGGGTTTATTAAGACGCCCTTCAATGGTTTTTTTGCCGGATCGGATGGCATTAATATAAATTTTTTTCAGCGTACATTCTTTATCCCAAGTTTTTTTCACATGTTGAGAAACACGCCTTTGAAATGGTTTTCTATTTCTATATTTTTTATACACGCCGTGCTCATTGTGCCACGGCTTTGTGTGACGTGGGTAAGAAAAGGTGGTATCGTCACACCGGTTACGAGAAGGCATTGCCCACGCTCCACATACATGACCCACCATCAATAACATTCCCAAACAACGCATCAACATAACATACATAATTTATCAATCCTCTCTATCTGAATATAATTTTTTAAAAACAAGTAGGTGCTCGGTGCCGAGAGGAAACGCATCCCCTTGCGGCCAAGAACAACCCGGGTTTTCAAAGCCCTTGTGTTCAAAAAAACGAATGACGTCTCCTTTTCTGTCGCCTGCAGCCTCAGAGGCAGTCAGGTGCATGCTGGAAGCATTCGCTTTGATGGCTTGCTTTTTGGCTTCTTGAATTAATGCTGTGCCAACCCCCTTTCCTTTATTTTGTTCGGGATTGATAACAAAAAGGGCTTTAATTTCCAAGCTATTTTTTACTGAAAATTTCTCATATTCATTGTTGGGTTCTTTTTTGAATACTAAAATGCCCATGGGGTCATCTTGAGCATTCATCAAAAGTTTGCAGCTCCTATCTTCACTTGATGCAATTTTTTTAAGCGCTTGGGTTTGATCCTTATAAAGGGGTTGAATTGTATCGCGAAAGGCTTGATTCACTGTCTGGAAGTGGGGGCTGTGGCCTGTGATCTCTAAAAATCTGTAACATGGATGAGGTAATGCGCGAAGAGCAGGGACACCCGATGATGTGAGGCATGCAGCAACATGCATGAAAAACAATACAAACCATAACGATCCTTTATTCATAAAAAAACTCAAAAAAAACAAAATAATCAAAAAAAATAAAGTTATATATAAATCAAAATTAAGTCAATTTTTATTTAACAAAGAAGATCGTATTTTTTGTATTTATTGATTTTTCTTGTGGGCCCTGATATCCAAAGGCATCTATCGAACAGATCATAAAAGGAACCCGAAGGGTCAAGGCAATGTTTGCGTGATATACAATCTTACAAGACATAGAAGCTAAAAAGGGTCTATGATGACCGTGCTGATCACAGGGGGGACAGGGTTTATTGGCAGGGCTGTGTGCCATGCACTGAAAGCCCATAAAAAAAATGTCGTGATTCTGACGCGCACACCAAAAGCTGTGCAATCAGGCGAGCGCGCTGTGGCTTCTCTTGATGAGATTGCCGACACCGAAACGTTAGAGGGCATCATCAATCTTGCGGGTGCACCCATTAACCAACGATGGACCAAGGCCTACAAAAAAACGCTGTTGCACAGCCGTGTGGGCACCACAGCCAATGTGATTTCTCTCATCACGCGGCTCAAGACAAAACCTGCCTTTTTGATTAGCGCTTCGGCTGTGGGGTATTATGGCCCTCAACCTGCCACACACAAAACCACCGAAGACACCCCCCCACAAGAAAGTTTCACCCACACTCTCTGTCACGCGTGGGAAACAAAAGCGCGCGAAGCTGAAGCATTGGGCGTGCGGACGTGCCTTGTGCGATTGGGCGTTGTGCTTGAAAAAGGCGGGGGTATTTTTAAAGAGTTGCACGGCCTTTACCAATGGTGTTTAGGGGGCCGCATCGGGTCAGGCACGCAAGGGCTGCCCTGGATTCACCGTGATGATGTGGTGCGCGCCCTTTTTTTTCTTATGGAAAATGCCAAGATGCAAGGGGCCTATAACCTCACAGCGCCAGAGGTGACGTCGCAACAAACCTTTTCTCAAACTTTGGGCCGCGTGCTCGGACGGCCCACCTTGATGCCTTTGCCGGCATGCGTGGTGCGCTTGTTGTTTGGGGAGATGGGGCAAGAGCTTTTATTACATGGCGCTTATGTTTACCCTGAAAAATTGCTGAAAGCAGGTTTCACGTTTACCCATCCACGCCTTCACGATGCCCTCAAAGCGATTGTGGACAAACAAGATGAGCCGCGTCTTGGTTCCTGACCTTACCGAAAGCCAGATCGCTTAGGAACCATGAAAAAAGCCCCCTTTCTTATGTTGTTGTGGAGGGAGAGTGACGTGCACACGGTATGTCCCTTCTTTTTCCTGGGGCGCCTTATGGAAAATCATTTCTATGCGACCTTGTGGAAAAAGATAGGTCACGTCATGTGTGAGTATGCGACGCAGGCGCACCGGGGTATCTAGGGTGACAGATAAGCTGAACATGTTATCATTCAGGCGCTGATAGCCATAATTTTGGTAATATCTCAGCATATACTCATTGAGATTGTTATTGTAAATTCTCACAATCACTTGGGCGTCGCTGATGCGCGAAGAGATCTCATCGAAATCCTTACCAGTTTTGAGAACATCCAAGGGTGGGTAAGCTGCCCATAAAAACCCTATCAGCGTCAAGGTAATTCCGCCGCTCACGAGGGATACAATGAAGATGGATCTCATATTTGCTGTGCCCAATGTTTTTTGATGATTCTTGAAAAGGACAAAAAACAAGATGGCTATTCCCCAGAGGGTAACCATGGCTGCCTCTGATGCAACAAACCCCATTACAAACCCGATCCAAAGGCCTGCCAAGAGAAAAAGGATCCTTAAAAGAATCCAAACATACGTTTGCCGCTTAATGATTTTTGGATGCACTTGCAGGGCATAGTGTTCAAACATAAGTGCAGCCATGAGCGCCACATATCCTAAAAGAGGACCCGTTAACAGATAAAAGGGGGAAAGAATTGCTCTTTGTGTGATCAAAAGCACGACAATTGCAAACGTCTGTTCTAAAAACATCCCCAGCGTCACCAGCAGCGTGGTCGTCAAAAGCAGCAAGGTCAGCCAAGCGGTGATCGGGGAGATTGTTGTGGCGCCGGGCAGCTCTTTGTTCATGGCTTTTCTTGACTCAAGTTTTTTTTGTCTATTTTAGAATTTTATTTTTAATTTTTAGCAAATATATATCTTTTTAAGATTAAAAAAGTTATGTCAAAGCGTCCGAAATACCCTTACCTACTCTTTCTCGGCACATGCTTTCTTCTGGCTTCTTATACGCATCTTGTGTACGCTTGCACGTGTATCCAATGAGGTCAGGACAGACCTTAAGGGCTTGTACGATCTTATCTCAGTGCTGCTGTCTTCAGGCATGGTTCAACCTCTTGATTTTTTTTGCCGGTATGTCAATAATTTTTATGTTCATTTTGAGAGGGGTGTGTGTAATGAAAAAGATAGGGATGGTACTGATCGTTTTAGGAGGTTGGGCCTCTTTTTGCGGCGCTTCAAAACCTGATGGGATGGAGGGAGAAGCTTCCATCACACCGGCAGGTGCCAGAAGGGCATCATCTGGCGAAACCTCCTCTGCACAATCATTACCTGCACGCCCTTCAGGCGGTGGGCCTTGTGCGGCAGAATCTCCTCGATATATTTAGACCTCAGCAAGACTTCATGCTAACTCTAGAAGTTTTTTATGAAACAGAAAACTACCGCAAAAGGCAGGTTATCGAAAGGCATTTTGAAGGGGTGCTTCGAAAACGAACCACCCCCCATTTCAGATTTGTTAGGCCAAAATTGCCAACAATAGAAGGGATAGCACAAATATTGCTACGCTCTTTTGTATTAGCTTACGAGATAATATCCTTTAGCCGTGTTGCAGTATACCTTGTAAAGTAATCGTGCGACCTCGAAAAAAAGTCAAGGAAGGGAACCTTACCTTTTTCATTCACATCATATTCAGGCAATGTGATGAGGCTTTTGCACGCATTCTCATCCAAATTAAGGTTCTTAAACATCATACTCACGGCACTGGGCAATTCCTTTGCATCTAAACTATCTGATTTATCTTTATCCTCTCTGTAATAGGCCTGATACACGCCTTCATCGATAATAAAATCAGTCAGGGAGCTTAAATGTTCAATTTCTTCCCTAATTTCGGGAGCTATTGATAGCCTCAGCTCTTCAGCAATCTCTACCGCTTTAGAAGAAAACTCTTTCTGAGTGACTAACCCATCACCATTGACATCAAATTTTGTGATCAACTCTTCCGGCGAGAATTTATTGGGCAGACTCATGTCTTGACGCACCTTGTCAAAGGCAGTCCCAATTTCATTTGTATCCAAGGTACCATTACCATCTTTATCTGCTTCCAAAAAATAACGAAGAGAGCGTATACCTACATTGACGAATGTCATAGGCGCTGTTAGATGCATCAAGGTCTCAGGTGCAGGGGCTGGTCCTGGAGGTGGGGGGGGGGAGGTACACATAATCCGTTTTGCTGTGCACTGGCTAAGCTCATGAGAAAAGACAGAGCTAATAGTGTTTGTTTTTTCATTTTTGACTCCTTGGTTTTTTGAAATTTAAAAGACAAAAACACTCCTAAAAATAAAATTTAATAAATATAATTTGTCAAATTTAATTTTCAATGAGGCAATATTTCTTTTTTTACAGAAAATGTGTAGATGTGCCAATGTTAACAAAGCCACCTATCTATGATAATTTCTTAACTATCTTGTATTTTGGAGGTTTTTAAGATGGATCAGCTTTTGTACCCCTTATCACACACGTTTTTAACAGCCACATTGTCCTTGTGATTGAAAAGTTCAAGAAGAGGGGTGCCCGTCTAAAGGTGCCATTTACCCCCTTTTTGGCGGGGTACTTTACGTGATGCGCACAGGGATTTCGTGGCAAGATCTTTCCCCCTGTTTTGGGAACTGTCACACGGTGTATAAACGGTTCAAGCGCTGAAGTGAGAATGGCTTTTCCTGGATACCATGATTTTGCAGCAGCTGCGCCAGCTCTTTCAGGATCATAAGCGGCGTCTTGAGCAAGAAAAAAGGGGACGCTAAAGAAAAGAAAGCCACACCCTAGCGCCTTATCATCTGGGTTTATTTATCGATTTATAAGTTGTTTTTTTGACGATAAAAAGGCTTATTCTTACGCAAAACAACCAGGGGAGAAAAGGTACCGTATTTTGTTTGTGAGACTATGTTTTGTTTTATGTATGTGTTTGTTTGATGATATTCCTGTAGTGAAAGGGCACCCTGTGGTGCGTGACACAGATGTTGAATCCTCTCTTTCCACACATATCCAAGAGGTTTTGACGCACAGATCTTCTGACTTGGCGGTTGTGAAGAAAAATCGCTTTGCAGAAAAAGACACCTTTATTTACAAATATGCGTGGGAGGGCCAGGCGTATATCCTCAAAGAAACACCTCCCTACTGTTCGGATGAAAAAGGGCTCGCAGCGATTGCCCGTCTACGGACACATGTGCGTCAAGGGGGGATCCCCATCCCTGAGCTTGTGTTATCTCAAGGTGTGAAAGTCCGCGGCAACCGTTATCTTGTGGAAACCTTTATTCAAGGAGATCCATGGTCTGCGTGCGAGGAAAAAACAAAACAGATGGCGCATGTGCTCGGGCGTTTTCATACTTTTTTACACATGGCGGGGAAGTCGGCGCAAGACGAGTTTGAAAAGGGCCTCAAAAAACAAAGCCTTTTTGACCTTGCGCGCCTTATGGTGACCATTGTGCCTGACCGCATAGACCAAACAGTCTGGTCTTGCAACCAAAAAACGTTAGCGCCTTTGTTAGCCACATGGAAGGAGCGCCTGGATACCTTAGAGAGCACCGCCCTAAAAAATGGATATAACGACATACGCATAGCCATTCATGGAGATTATAACCCCACAAATGTGTTGTTTGATGCGCAAAAAAACGTGGTGGGCGTGATTGATTTTGATGATTGTTGTCTGGATAATCCTATACACGATGTTGGCACCGCTCTGCTGCACATGCATTGCTTTACCTTCAACCCATCTGCGCCTTTCTTGGCAGAGGATTCTGATGCAGAGCAGCAAGCCAAAAGGCATGCGCAGCTGTTCTTAGAAAATTATGTGAGCACTTCTTTTGTAAAGCGTGAAGAGATCAGGCCTTATGTAAAAGAGGTGGTTGAGACTGTGGCAATACAGCTTGCCGCCTTGTATCTCATCAAGGGGGTTTACACAGATTTTTCAAACCTTACGTCTCTGGTTGATCATGTGGGTCGGGCGACAGCTATTGTGAATGAAGTGTGTGATTCCTTTACAAAGATTTGAGGGGGGTATAAAGCGTGACAGGCTTTTCCCCTTTGGCTGAGCATGCACGTACTGACCAAGGCATGCCGGGTTTTTCCGGTGCGGGGGTGAACGCATAAAGGGCCGCATTGTGGATGGGGCAACCCATGTGCTGATAAATCATGCCGAGTGCGTGAAATGTGCCTCCGTGTGCCACGATCAAAGGCTCGGTATCATGGGTATGTTTTGTAAGAATAGAGTGAAGGGCCGCATAGGTTCTTTGAATGAATTGCTGGTTAGATTCTCCTCCCGGAGGCACTTGATTTTTATCAAGCGCAGCTTTCACGCGATCCCACTTTTGCCCTTCCCAAGCACCAAAATGAAACTCGTTTAATGCGGGACGCTCGATGGTGTGACAGTTTTGTGCAGATGCGAGCATGTGCGCTGTGTGAAGTGTGCGTGTTAAGGCGCTATGATAGATCATCTTGATGTTCTGGGGTAGAATCTTGGCAACATCATGGGCTTGTGTCATACCTTTGGCTGTGAGGGGGCTATCTAAAAAACCGCATGCTAATTGTTGCGTATTGGCCTCTGTTTCGGGATGGCGCATAAGATAAAAAGGCGTCAGGGGCAACATAGGTTCCCCTCTTGCTTGAGCGTTTCTAAGAGGCTTAGCACATCTGTGGCATTCTGATTTTCTGTGTGCTCGAAAAGAGCAGACGTTTCCTGATCGTGGTTTTTGCGCAAACAGGGGTTCGTCAGAAGAAAGGTGATGTCTTTGGCTGAGAACCCTTTCTTGGCAAGGCAATGCCCGAAAGAAGTTTGGCTCGTTTTGATAGCATCAAAGAAGATATTGATATGACGCAGGGCTTCCAGTGGCCCGGGAGAAATGTGGATCATGTTGTGTGCGACATTCACCTCCAACAAACTAAGGGGTTTTCTATACTCAAAAAGCTTGCGCCGTAAAGATCCCAGGGTAGCCTGTTTGGGGTCAATACCTCCGACGAAATGGTTGCGTAAGGTATCCCATGGGTGATTCGATGAACAAAGAAAAGCAATGAGTGTGCCGCCTAAGGGGGTGAGAGAAGAAAGTAAAAAAGGATAAAAAGCGTTTAAACAAAGAAGGGGTTTGTCTTCAAAAAGTGTTTGAAACCCATAGACTCCGGAGCCCAGTTTGTGAGTGGTGTGGTGATCTGTCATCTTCCTTAAGAGGGAAGGCGTCAGATCTGAGAAGTGTTCAAGCAGTTGATGTCCGCCAAGCACATGATCTATATCTTGTGTAAATTGTTGCGCTATGGCGTTTTTTACTTTCTCCGAACAGGCGCACAGCCCTTCACGAGAGACGTTGTCCAACGTTTCATAATTGCGTTCAATCAAGCCTCTTTGTTGAAGAAACGCTCCCGAAAAAACGCGCGCTGCCTGAATGTGTATATCCCAATCCCGATAATGCTCATGGATTGCCTCAAGAATTTCACAAAGAGAACCCGAGGTGTGCAAAAGGTCTGGCTTGAGAAAGGTGACAAACTGGTGCGCCTTATCACTGAGGCCCTCATACGGTTTAACAGATGTTGCCACCAAACGTTTTGGAAAGGCATGCACATGGTGAATAAGTTTTAAAAAACGCTGAATCATAAGTTCATAGATGGCTGAAAACCAAAGGGCACGCGTGCTTTTTTGAACTTATGGGGTGCCTTGCGAAGGTGGCAATATAATACCTGCACTTTGGATCTGCTCTTTTTCACGCTCTGTGTAATGCGCAGGAATGAGGCATGGCTCAGTCGGCAAAGGCTGACGGGTTATTTTACGCAAACGTTCTACAAACTCCGGGGGCGAAATCTTTGCGGCGTCGATTTTGGAAAGCTCCTCAAATGACATCCATTGGACTGTGCACCTATCTTTTTTTTCTTGCATATCAAAGCCTTGTGTTCCTACTGTGAATGGCTTCTTTTCCTGAATATAATAAAAAAAATTTTTATTCAGGCACCAATAAGCGCTCCCATCTTTTTTTCGTTGAACAACTTTCTCATAATACCAAACAGGCCTTTCTGGCGTCTCGGAGAGGTGATGCCCTGTTTCCTCCTTGACTTCCCGAATCAAGGTTTCGCTATCTTGCTCTCTATCCTGAACGGTTCCTCCTATTGTGAAATACAAATCCACTTCAGGGTTATGCATCATGAGAATAGATTCATCTTTTGGACAATAAAAAACGGCGCGCGCAGCTCGACACTCAGGCAGCACATCATCTGCCACACATATCTCCATAAGACCAAGTACCGAAAAGAGACACTGTATCGCTTTTTCTACCACTGTGTGACCCCCTTAATAATTATTTTTTCCGTGAGATCACCAATGTTTTGAAGGCCTCTTTGAATCATACTTTTGACGGCGGCTTCATACTGTTTTTGATGGCGTGCCCAATCTTGGATGAGAATGCATACCTGGTCTGCATCTTGAATGGGCTTACCTTTGCGCGTACTCAAAATAACCGTATTTGAAAGACCTGTTGCGGCATGAATATCTTGCGCCAATTGAATAGCCAAAATGCCATATAGCTTGCCTGTATGATCCACAGGATTTTTTCCACAAGATGCTTCAATGCTCATGGGGCAACAGGGGGTAATCAAACCATTGGCTCGATTTCCACGACCCACAACGCCTACATCACCTGTGTCCGCAACCGAACCTGTGACCGTTAGATAAAGCCGTCTTTCTGTGGGGCTTTTGGTTGTATTGACTTCTACGTTGACCGAAATCTGAAAGCGCTCTTTGACAAAATTTTTAATAGCAACCTCAGCAGCTTCAACACGTTTTACATAGGTTGAATAATTTGGAATCAGCTCGGCAATAAAGGGTAAATTCACCTGGAGATGGATGGTGTCTAATCGATGGGTGCCTACAATTTTGATGTCATACCCTGTATCGGGAAAGAGCTTTTTAAAGGCACCGCGTGTCATTTCCCATTCTGTTTTCAACACAATGTTTTCTAACAAACTTAACGGCGCATACCCTACACATACATTACAGTCATTAGAAACACGGCCTTCGGCATCTAAAGAGATGAGGTCATCCTCTGATGCTGGGCGGTAACGGCCACTTGTCCGGCCGGGGTCGACGTAATCTACAATGCGCACTTCTGTGCGTAGATGTTTGCTTGGATCAAAACCTCTCAGCACAGAGGAGAGAACCTTCGCTGCCGCTGTATGCAAAATGTCTTCTAACGGAATTTCTTGCTTGCCGACCCTGTGTGCACCCTTTCCCGCAAATAAAACGGTGTAGGGATGCATTAAGATTCCTTTTCCAAAATCAATGTCTGACTGACCACCCAAAAGCATCACTTTATCAAACCAATGATGGGCTATTTTACCAAATTGTTCTAAGCAATAGGCAGCATAATCTCGAGAAGCTTGTTCAGCAATAGCATCACAAAGGGTGTCGGGGTGCCCAATGCCCTTACGTTCGACAATTTCAAAGGGAAGTTTTTGTTCAGGACGTGTTTCTATGGTGAGTGCATACATATATTTATTTCCCTTAAGCAGCTTGTTGTTGTGGGTGTGTGGCAAAAAGATCAAAGGATCGAAACGTATCCTCTTCATTCATAAGGACGGGAGGATTTTTAAACAGGTACGCACAAGCTTCTTGAATGATGCCTCCGCGTTGCTGATCCAAGGCATACTTTGCGGCTCTGATGGCATTCAACCCAACATCAGCAGAGTTAGGGCTATCTTCCACCTTGAGCTTACACTCTAAAGAAAAAGGCATGCCCAAGAGGCCTTCTCCTTCCATATAAATGTGGCCAATCTTAAAATCGTTTAAGAAGGGAATATGATCACTTGGTCCCACGCCAAGCGCAACGTCATTTTCCAAGAGGTGTCTCAGTGCATTCTCTTTTGTAAACTTTTTTCCCTTGGCGCGATCGGGATTGCGCATGTTTTTGAAATCTGTATTGCCCCCGATGTTCAATTGATAGGAGCGATCAATCTGAACGCCTTTGCGCTGCAAAAGGTCAATCAACGCACGATGAATGGCTGTTGAGCCAATCTGGCTTTTCATATCATCACCCAACAAAGGTAAGCCAGCTTCTTCAAAGCGTTTTTGAAATGCGGGGCATGTTCCAATGCGGGCAGGCATACAATTTACAAATGCGCACCCTGCACGTAGCGCGGCTTCCGCATAAAAAGCAGCAGCCTTTTGAGCTCCCACAGGAAGATAGCAAACGACCACCTCTGCTTTGGCGCTTTTCAATACATGAACAACCTGATCAAAATCCACATCCTGGGTTGCGGGGCTCATATGCACCACATCTCGCATATGGTCACTCACACCATCTAAAAGAGGTCCTGCGTGAACAGTGACATGCTGGGGGGGCACATCGACATAGCGTGTTGTGCAATTGGGCTCTGCAAAAATCGCCGTTCCTAAGTCTTGACCAACCTTGCGTTCATCCACATCAAAAGCAGCAACGAAAGAAATATCCTGCGCTTTATACGGGCCGATCATTTCATGGGAAATACCCAAAAGATCTCCACGCGTGCGGGCATTTTCTACGACCTGAAGAAGACTTGAGCAACAATTTCCAATGCCTAAAACAGCTAATCTAATTGACATCAATCTATAACCAAATTTAACTAATAATGACTAGATAGTGACTTTATTTTCATTAAAAAGCAATCACTTAAAAAGAAAAATACTTTATAATGCATTTTTAGATATTTTATATCGGTATTGTTGTTTGTAATTTTTTTGTGAGTGTTTTGATGGTAAAAGGTTTTGGTTTTTTCTTGATGTTTGTTTTTGCATTAGACTCAGGTTTTGCAACAGAAGATGTGGATATTCATGATCTTGCGGTGCACCAAATGAGCTGGTTAAGCGGTATGAATGACTATTTAGAGGTGTGCTCACCTTTGCCGGAGTATCTTAAAACACTCCAGTCTAACCATGGCACGTACTTTTCCTTTGATGATGACGAAGAGGGACTTTGTTCTTGTGACTCTGGCTATTCAAGTCCAACTTCAGATGATATGTTGGGTGAGGGTGTCTCTACCCCAGGGTATATTCCTTGGCTTGAAAACGCAGACAAACCACAAGCTAAGATTTACAAAGATATTGAAAAGCGAGCTTCAACTGTGGCCAAGGAGGGGCTTTGTCACATAGAGGATCAAGAGATACGTTATAATGGGGCGGCGGTTCATGCCTACCCTGCGAAGGCATTAGAGGGTTCTTCTTCAAGGACTACTCTTAAGGCAAGCATGTATGTGATGACGGCAAAGAAAGGACTGATCCTTGTGCCAGAAAGCCTTAAAGATAAACCGTCTCCTGATAATATCCTTAACACTCACTCTGCCTTTCTTTTGGATCAACCTGTCACATGTGCGGGGTATATCCGCATACAGGCGGGCAAAATAGTTTCTATTGATAACAAAAGTGGACATTACGCGCCAACAATAAAGCACTTGCATCAAGCTATTCAGTACCTTGCTAAAGAGGGTGTGTTAGCAGGAGATTGTTGTGTCAGGTATAAAAACGCAGAAGGTGTTGAGCAGAAAGATGAGGTGAAAACTTTTCTCGATGCAGGTGTTCAAGATGTGAGCGCGTCAGATCCAGATGCATACCAACGCTATCACGCTGTTCATACGTTACTCAAAGATGGAGCAGTGATCGATGTAGATAAGATTGATGATGACTTCATTCTTTGTGTGAAAGAAAAGATCAAGAAAGTGTCAAGAGGATTCCGTATGTCAACGTCCCTTTCTTTCACGGAGGATGAGGATCTTTTCTTGTGGGATATGTTTAGCGGCTATCCCGTTTCTCCTGGCACGGAGGTCTTTTCAAATGCACAACAAGCTGGTTGGCAGTTGGATAAAGACCTCGCCTCTTTGGTGGTGGGTGTTGGATAAAAAGGTGCTGCGACGTTATTGAGCCGTATATCCACCATCAACACACACATTATCTCCGGTGATAAAACGTGCTTTATTTGATGCCAGAAAGAGGATAGCTTCTGCCACTTCATGGGGATCGCCCGTGCGTTTCAGCATGTGCTTTCCCCCGATGTCGGGATCATGATCAGCTTGGGCACGATTCATCTTCAAGGTCTCACGATGGAACCGCTCATTAGATTCAGTCCAAATGGTGCCCGGGCTTACAGCATTCACACGAATATTATCCTTAGCAAGATCCAGTGCCATACAACGTGTCATACTTAAAACAGCGCCCTTAGTTGCTGAGTAGGTCACAAAATGGGGTTGCGCAATCAGAGCTGATATGGAGCAAATATTAACGATGGCGCCCCCGCCGATTTCTTTCATGGAGGGGACAACATGTTTCGCGCACAAGGCATAACCGGCAATCCCCACGCGGCACACCTGCTCCCAATCTTGGGGGGTGGCCTCCACGCCTTTCATAATGAAGCATGCTGCGCCATTCACCAACACGGATATAGGACCGAAGGTTTGCATGGCCTGCTGGACCATTTGTTGAACGCTCGACTCACACCCTGTATCTGTGGGGATAAAAAGGCAGTTGTCCTTTTCGCGTGCAAGCTCTTTTTGTGCGCGTTGACCTGCTTCTTGCACTATATCAGCCATCACAACACGTGCATTTTTTTCCAAAAAAGCTTTCACTGTTGCAAGCCCAATCCCATTCGCCCCTCCTGTTACAATAACCGTTTGATCAGAAAACATAAAAACAACCTTTTTTATTAAAAAATATTCTGTATTGGTTTTTATCATCGTATTTTTGGTAAAAAAAGAGAAAAAGTTGCCCATGTTTGTTTCGTCACATATACGCACAACGCTGTTAAGTGGTTGTATATGCGTGCAATCGGTATTAGCAACGGCCCTTTATTTACCTGCCTTGACCACCATTACGCAAGAGTTTGCCCTGTCAGATGCCATGGGACAATACTCGATAACGGCCTTCATCTTAGCCCAAACCATCGTGCCTTTGTTGTTGAGCCATGTTTCTGATCGATGGGGCTTGAAACGCATGATTAGCCTATCAATAGGGATATTCTCGCTTGTCTCGTGGATGGGGGGGGTCATTTTTTCTGGTCATATGTTGCTTTTATGTCGGTTTTTACAAGGGGGTATGATCCAAACAGCCGTGTCTTTAGGATACGCAACGCTCCGAGCCACCATGAGCCCTCAAGCGACAATCAAAGCTCTTTCCTATATTGCCCTCGCTCAATCGGGTGCCTATGCGTTGGCACCTATTGTGGGTGGCTTGATAAGCAGTCATTGGCATTGGTCTATAAATTTTTACTGCATGGGTTTTTTGAGCATGCTCTTATTAAGTGTCATTCGGTTCTATCCTGTGGAGACGCCTGAAGCTGTTGTTCCTTTCACATTTGCAAGCATGAAAAAAGTGATCACCGACCGCTCCTTTTTATTTTTTTCACACACAGTGGCCACGTCTCACCTTTGTACCATTGCTTTTTTCACACTCGCACCCTTTTATTTTTTCTCTATCGGGTGTTCTCCTGTGATGGTGGGGTTTTATATCGGACTGACCTCCCTAGGCTATACATGTGGATCTTTTTTACTTAGATGGCTATCCCACCGCACCAAAGACATCTTCCTTCTCTTCATCGGTTGGGGGGCATGTATCAGTGCGGGGATGTTGACGATCGCTGCCTATTGTTCATCCTATACCATCGAAGGCATCGTGGCCATGCAATGTCTTTTTGCTTTCGGGAAGGCTTTTCTCATTCCTGTGGGCCAAACAAAAGCTCTTTATCATTTTCAGAAAGATAGAGCCAAAGCCGCCTCTCTTTATAATTTTATTGTGACCGGCATGCCCATAGGGGGCTCTCTCTTAGGTACCCTCGTTTCCTCAAAGGGGATCCCCCTCTTTCTGGGGGGGCTGATGGCCGGGGTGTCTGTGATCAATCTATCTTTTTTTTGTTTACGCATGAGACGGCGTCTTTCACATTAATAAAAGGGACCGTCAAAAGCCCATGTGTCGATGGTCGGTGAAAGCTGACACCAGTCTAAGGCTTGAGCATCTCTGAAAAAGCCTCCGGTTGGACCACCATCTGGGAGTGTCGCGGCCCACACAATGCCAGCAGCACCTTCTTCTGGAGAGCGTACGGCGTTTTTACCACCCATTTTTGTTCGCACCCATCCAGGGCAAACGGCGTTGATCAGAATATTTGGTGCCTGGCAGCTATCTGCAACCATCAAGGTTAATGCGTTAAGGGCAACTTTGGAAAGACGGTAAAAAATGGCCCGTCGGTCCATCTCGGCGAAACGTCCCATGCCACTCGAGACATTAACAATCCGACCAAAATTGTGCTGCTTCATCATAGGCAGAAACATTTTCATAAGCCTCAGGGGGCCATATAAATTGACGTCTAGCGTTTGGGTTAAAAGGGATGGATCCATGTTAAGGAAGTCGGGATATGCTCCTTCCTGAGGTCCATCTAAGTAAACACCTGCGTTGTTGATGAGTACATCTAAGCGACCATAAGAAGTCATCGTTTCATCAACAAGGTTTTGGATACTTTTTTCTGAGGTTACATCCAAAGAAACGGCACGTACGCGAGCGCCTTCTTTGGCAAAGGTGTTGGTAAGGGGGGCGAGGTGAAGAGAGTTACGTCCTGCACAAAGGACGTGATAGCCCTTGTGGGCAAGTTGCTTACAAATCTCTTGACCAATACCTCCAGTGCCGCCGGTTACTAACGCAACGCGCGATGAGTCTGTCATGTCATGATTCCTTTGTTAATGTTCTTTCTCTTTTTTATACAATCTTATGGATCTATTTTATCCATGATAGAAATAAAAAGATAAGCCATCTATACGCATAGGCTCATCCAAGACATGGCGCCACAAAGGAAAGGGGGGATCTTTCATGGAAAAATGCACGTCTTTTTTGCCTGCCAGATTGAGCGCGCTGTACGTTTAAAAACCCTTTATTTAAGAAGCTTTCACCCTTCTCCTTTAGACTTTATTCATTGAGCGGTGTGAAAAAAACTCAGCTCAACCTCTGTTAACCATATGTCGTGTGCTGAGAAGAAAATGAAAAAAATCATCGCGTTGAGCGTTTTGTGCATATGTCTTCCTTTTTATGCCCTGTCCAAACCGGCTACTGAAATCACGAAAAAGAAGAATCAGGCGGTGCGTCACGATTTGCCTCTCCAGGATAAAAAAGACATGAACAATGTCACGAGGGGCTTCATAGCCACGCTTCCAGAAAGGGACATTAAAGACAGTGCAGGCCATGTGGTGTACAGCATGAAGGCTTTTGATTTTATTCAAGGCAAGGCTCCTGACACGGTCAATCCGAGCCTATGGAGACAAAGTAACCTGCTTGCCAAAGATGGGCTTTTTGAGGTGGGTAACGGCATCTATCAGATTCGCTCTTTTGATATTGCAAACATGACATTTATACGCGGTAAAACAGGTTGGATCGTTGTGGATACGCTTCTATCTACTGAAACAGCCATGGCGGGATTTAATTTGTTAAGAAAGCATGTGGCTAATCTCCCGATTTCTGCCGTTATTATCACGCACTCTCATGCTGATCATTTTGGTGGCATCAAGGGGTTGGTGGATCCCAAAGACGTTAAATTGGGTAAGGTTAAACTCATTGCGCCAAAAGATTTTTTTATTGAATCTGTGAATGAAAATTTGATGGCAGGCAATCACATGAGCCGCCGTGCATCCTATATGTACGGCAACCTTCTTGACAAGTCGCCACAAGGAAACGTTGGAGCAGGTCTAGGCCAAACACTTTCAACCGGAACACTGACTATTTTAGAGCCCAATGAAACAGTCAAAGACACGCCAACTGAATTGATTGTGGACGGTATAAAAATGCTCTTTTTCTATACGCCTGCTGCAGAAGCGCCATCAGAAATGATGTTTTACATACCCGCCAAAAAAGCCATGTGCCAAGCGGAGGAAATCAATCATACACTGCATAACCTCTATTCATTGCGTGGTGCGCAAATTCGCAATGGTTTAAAGTGGTCAAAATATATTCACAAAATCATTGAAGATTATGGTCAAGATGTAGAAATTTCCTTTGGTTCTCACCATTGGCCCACATGGGGCAATCAAGAAATCCTTTCCTTTTGGAAAGGGCAACGCGACACCTACCGTTATATTCATGATGAAGTACTGCGTTTGGCCAACCATGGTGGCACCATGATTGAAATTGCCGAAGCCGTTAAGCTTCCTGAAAGCCTTGCCAAATCTTTTGCAAACCGCGGTTATTATGGCTCTGTGAATCACAACGCTAAGGCGCAATATCAACTTTATTACGGTTTCTTCTCAGGAAACCCTGCAGAGCTCCATCCTCTTCCCCCCGTCGAGGCTGGTAAGAAATTTGTTGAGTACATGGGCGGCGCAGATGCTGTGATTCGCAAAGCGAGGCGTGATTTTGATAAGGGTGAATACCGCTGGGTTGCAACGGCCCTCAACCATGTGGTGTTTGCGGATCCTCAAAACAAGGCGGCAAAAGAACTGCTTGCCGATACATACGAACAAATGGGATATCAGGCAGAAAGCGGTCCATGGCGGAATTTCTATCTAAGTGGTGCCAAAGAATTGCGGGAAGGGGTCAAAGCTGTTGCCGCCACCAACACTGCGTCGCCAGACATGGTGCGCAATCTCACGCTCGAAGCTTATTTAGATTATTTGGCTGTACGCCTCAACCACCCCAAAGCAGCGGGTCTTAACATGACGTTTAATGTAATGACACCAGACACAGGCGACGTATTTGTTTTGTACATTGAAAATGGCGTTCTCAACTACTCTATTGGAAAGCAGGTCAAGCATGCAGATGCCACGGTGATACTTGATCGAAAAGTTCTTGATGACATCAATCTTGGGCAACTCACTGTGCAAAAAGCTGTCCAAGAAGATCGCGTTCACATAGAAGGAGATCGTGATCAATTTGCACACTTCATTTCGCTGCTCGATCATTTTGACTTCTGGTTTAACATTGTGACCCCTGGTAAGAAGCTTTCAACATTCTAGGTGTTCACAATGTGCGCCATAGAGGGAAAACGATCTTTCAAAACACGGTTGCATCATCGTGACGCAAATATTTCCGCACCGAAACAAAGCGCTTATCCGCGCTTTGTGTGATTCTCAAAGGAACGTTGTGTGTTTTATGGATGGGGGCTTCTTCAACAATCATGTGCTCAAGGCCCCTTATATACTTTTAGGTGGAATGAAGGGGTGCTCCTTTCACCATGTGATGTTTCTTTTTTTGATCAACGAGAACGGTGAAGGTTTTACATCCCTTCTTTTTCTTATTTTCATCTGTTGTACGATAGCCTAGCGCCTCACTTGGTGAGGTTCCGTTTGAAAAGAGACACAAAGAGAAAATGTATCTACAGACAAGACCTTGTACGTTATGGGTGCGTAACGATCCTGATCAAGTTCACCCCAAAAACCCAAATCGCTCAATTTTTGTGTAAGCGCTTTGTGGTCATCGTAATATTTTTCAATTTCATGAGGAATCTTTTGATCAACCAAGGTAAGGGATTTGATTTCTTTACGGGCTTGCATCATCAGGGAAGGGTGCGCATGAATCATGGTGACAGTAATGCCGGCAACCACGCCAATCGCTGTAACCGTCACGACACAAAAGCTATAGCCGCGAGACATCAAAAAGAGGGGGGCCCGTGTTTGAATATAAACATACGCAAAACTGATGAAGAGCAAAAAAAAGGTTGTGCTTGTGAGGAGAAGGCTGGCCTCATGCGTTTTTCCACTTAAAAAAGCATGGAAGATGGCGATCAGATCCACGCAAAAAATAGCAACGTTCATGCCAAAAAAAAGCGCAAGCCACGTATAGCGCACAGTGTTACGAAAAAGATCCATCCGCTCTTTCAGGCGCCATCTTTGGTAAAAATCTGCCACCAAAAAGCAAGCCGCAAACACGAGACCCAAGGACAAATAATCTGCATACTCAGCTTTAAAGTCACCCAATAAGAAGGGCTTCATAGGCAAGTGAAATGTATCCTCGATGGCAAAGTGCAGGAGTGAAACCAAGCTATAGCACGCGCAAAACAAGAAAAATAGGGTTAAAAATTGTAGGAAGAAAAAGAAAGAGGGAGCCTCCTTTTTATGCATGTTCTGATCCATCTGCTTCCTCCTTGACTTCTTTTATACTGTCCTGTTGGGCTTAACTTTTGGCGTTTTTGCCTACAATAGATATAAATAGTGAACAAAAAGTCAATTTTACAAAGTATTCTTTGCCTAAACATAGATCTCGAGTTTCTTTAAGATTGTCCAGGAAACATTATGCAGACATGGGTTTGCGTTTGCTATTGGGAATCTTCGCACTCTTTGCGAGATATGCGTAACACACGGGCAGCCTCTTCTTCAGACATGCCGTCTTCTATAAGGCGCGCTGCGGCTTCTCGAAGGCCTGCCTCATGCCCTTTTTGGAGCCAGCGGGCATACCGCGCCCTTAAGTAGACATCCATCTCTTCCATTTGAATGCCGAACTCTCTGAGATCAGCCTTCGTGATGTTTTGAGGTCGTAACGTGTTATAGGTCTGATAAAGGGGGCCGCTAGGCGTGCCATAGACTTCTTCTATAAACGGTACATCACGATAACGTGGGAATCTGTGTTTCACAGAGGTTTTCAAACGACCATCCTTTAAAAAGAACAAACAACGATCAAGATCAGTCTCTAAAGCCTCAGCCGGTTTATCAAAGTTAGCAAGCGTGACCACCGTGAGTGTCGATGGATAACTGGCCTTAAATCCCACTTCTGGGTGTGATTTGTGGCGTAGTTCAAACGTGTTAATAATGTCAGGAAAATGCTCAGCGTCCATCAACTGATTGCTCACAACAATGGAATGAACATCCCGCACTTTGTTTTCAAAGCCTTTGCTAAGGTTTTTCTTCAGAAGTGTCTTGTTTAAATTGCCGTCAGGTAGTTGTTCCAGCACAAAGGGCATGTCCAAATTGCTTTCAAACCGGGCATGTTGCATGCGAATATGGTCAGGATAATAGTCAAAAAATTCATTCTGCATCTCGATCAAACAAAATCGATCCTTCTTATCACGCGCCACCACATCCACCATAAAATTCTTACCTACAGGTGATATGCTTAACATTTCTGTGTTGATAAACTCGAATTCCTCCAAGGCATCATCACCTTCAAAGCCCAAAAATGCATTGGCAAATACGCGATATGCCTCAGGAATAGAGCCAATACTTCGTTTAAAAGACCAATCAATACATGGATTAATGATTGTGATGATCTCATCATCACGTTCTTTGTTGACACGCGTATGTGTGTGAAACGAACGAACGTGAGAAAAGGGGGAAGAGGGCGTGCATGACAGTCTGGATGACTGAAGAGGCAAGGCCTGCAAAGGCACTTGTACGTCTGTATCTCACCACAAAAATAGCCCTGCACCTACGCGCTCCACCAATATATTTTGTGTGGCGGGTTCCAAAGACCCTGCGATACCATCGCGCAACCACATAGGCAGCGCGCTCTTACGCATAGACGCAACATGTCCACGCACAGATGTCATTTTACCACTTGCAGACGTAAACGTCTCTATATTCAGACCTCGCCCAGCCATCCCATGGGAGATAGAACAAGGTCCTGCAAAAAATGCCAAAAAGGATGCCATATAAGCTGCTACCCGTCATGCATTCAAAGCGCAATGCAGGTGATATCCCATCAGATGTGCCAATCGACACGCAAACGCCTGGCATGCACACAATCGGCCAAGCATATACCCCCCAGACAAAAGCTGCCGTTCCAACGTCAAGCCTGCCATGCCTATATCGAAAAACTGACAAAGTCAAGACAATTTTGTCAAAAATTTTACCAACCCCCATAAGGCGTTGGGATCAATGCCCCTATGCTTTGTAGGCAAATGAGCGTGTGAGTACTCAGAATCGTCCTTGAGTATGTATATTTTATGTTTTTTGTCAAAAAAGCAATATTGTTGACATAATCATCTGATAGTGTCACATCAACTCGGTCAATTTATTGTCTGTGGAGGCTTTTTTGATGACGCGTCTATTAACATATATCGTTCTATGTGCGGCTGTTTTGTGGAACATAAGTGCTCACGCTGTCTTCACTCTTTCTGAAGAAGATGCAACCACATATCCCCAAACGGCAAAGATGTTGCCCGCGTTCATAGAGACGCTGGAAGAACCGATGAAAAAGATGTGTGCGTTTTTGGATAACGAAATAAGCGCATTAGAATCAATGGGCAAAGAGGTGTTTCCAAAAGGGAATCCCACACTGTCATCCGGCGCCTTCTATACAAAACTTTTGCAAGACTGTTCTGGTAAGGGATCTGCTGAGAATCAGGGCCATTGTCAGGCTATAAACAAGGCCTTTTCAAGCGACCCGGGGGGGCAGGAATTTTTGGGTTTCTATCATTTTATCGAGTACATGAAGACAACCAAAACGTGCGTTGCGGCTATACCAGATCTTCTTTATGAGATGTCCAAATGGTTTGAGGATAACAACAAACTTGCACAGATTCAGCTGGAAGATTTTTGTGCTTGTGAAAGTTTTTTTTTCAGACCCTTCTGCTGAAGAAATTGCCCTGAGCCAGAACATCTCTCAAAGGGTCAAACCTGAGTTTTCAGAGGAGGTTTTGGCTGAAGGTTCTTCTTTTCTCTGGCCTTCTGACAAAAGTGCGTTTAGGTCTCATTTGGAGGCAAAAGGTCTTTCTTGTGAAAAGTTTCAAAATACAAACAAGGCCGCCCTTGGTCTAGTTTATCATTTTTTTACACGTCAGGTTTTTGAGCCGTTTGTTGAGCACACAAAAAAGGATAGCAGCAGCGTCAGAAGAGAGTGAACTTAGGAATGTGTTTATCATCAGAAAAGGGCGGTGTGGTAGGGCTTTAATAGTGCACCCTTTTCATTGAGGGGGCTCAAACACTCTGCATTGTAAACAATGTTCTTTATTGACAAAAAAATATATTGTTTTGTTTTTGAGATGCAAAAAATGAAGCAATTTCTTTCTACCGTCTCTCTTTTCCTTGCGAGTCACACAGTCTCTATGGCGGCTGTGCCAGGCGATGGGCCTCATGACGATGCGTCTGGCCTGTCATCCGCAATAACCACGGCGTCTCAGGATGATACCTCGCCATGGCGTGCTATTCTCATGGCAAAACGTCGCCGCGCCCCTAAGGACTGGTCTGAGATGAAGCAGATCAAAGCGTGTGCCGCCGGTCTACGCATCACTTGGGGGCTGCGCAAAAAAAGATTAAGCTCTGCAGAAGAGGAAGCCCCCCCCAAAGAGGAGTGCGCCCCCTTCTATTCTTTTGATGGCACGATCATTCACATGGGTCTTCCCTCTGTCTCTCCAAATTTGGTTACGCTCGATGTAGACAAAGAACCTCTTCTCAAAGAGGCCATGGCCGCACAGAAATGGAGCACCTTTTATGATGCCATCCGCAATTTTACAATGGATCAGCATGGCCCAGGTGGCGAAAATGAGGCCGATTTTTACATATCTCTGTCCCTTCAGTCCCCCTATTTTCTGCCAAATGCCTCTCTCAAGGGTGTGGGTGAATGCTTCGCCTACCAGGTCTCACCTGGTGTAGATTGGCAAGCTCTCAAATTACCTGATGTTGAAGACTACATATTCGAAAATGCAGGCGTCATATGGAGTCTCCCTTATGCATCATACATGCAATTTACGAAAACAACCTACGTGCTCACGTACCAAAACATCCGTCCTCTGCCAAGAAGAGGAAGGCGTTGTCCCACAACACTTTTCCACGCCGGAAACAATGAGCAAACGATTGAGGTAGAGAGAAGCCAACCTTATCTTTTACGGCTCGGCTTTTGGGACGATATCCTCGATGATCATCCCTTCTTGATTCCCCAAGGGCATCAAAAACCTTTTCGTTTTACTTTTTTCCCAAGCGATGGTCAGGCGAAGGGTGCACCTGAAATCCAGGGCCCTTGCCAAGCGAATACCCACAATACACAAAAACGCACACTGTGTGATCTGCCGCCCGGGTTGATTCAAGGGTACATCATATCCTACTTAGATCTTGGGAGCCTTGTGCAGCTCCGACAAACATGCACGTATATGCGCGATTGCGTTGATGAAGTGGCGCGCGATGCCTTCGTGTATTCCCCCGCACTGTTCTCTTGGAAATCCAAAGATACCTATCAATCCGTCACCAGGACCATCTTAGGAAATAACCCCATGCACCTGACCTGTGGCTTCTTGAGTCCCCATGGAATCTTAAGAAGGGAAGAACCGCTCACTGTCGAGATTGAAGTGCGCCATATTCCTATCTTGAATATAGGGTCCATCTTTTGTAGCGTCTCAGATCTCACCCTGCTCATCAAAGCAGGCGCATCAGAAACACCGTTTGCCAAGGTCACCGGCCTGTTTTGTGCTGATTATGGGGAGCTCAACTGCAACCAATATATCGCTGCCATCTCTGGCATCGTGGATGAGAACATCCGTCGCTATTTCAGGCTCACGCAGCAACATCGCGCAGAGCGTGAGGCGGCGGAACAAGCGTCCATTCACCTTGCCAGCACACATCTTGATGGAGACATGAAAGGTAACCCCGAGGCTGGGCCCTGCACGTAAGTTGCCACGAAATGTTCATTTTTTCTCCCCATATATTCCCCAATTTGTTTTGAGAGTTTGAGGATGTTCCGGAAACCCAGGTTCAGCATGGTGCCGGATTAGGGATCGACACCTGTGAACACACCGGCGTAATAAAATCTGACACTAGATTCTGTCCAAAAAGCCAGTCTCCTTTTTGAGTCAAATCATCTGTGTCAAAATAAGAAGGCGTGTTGTCTCGGTATTTCACCATAAACGTAGCTTTCGATTTCAATCCTCACGCTGCATAAAAAGAGGACAGGGATTCTTCACACGCCAGCGATGTTTTAGCAACATCTTCCGCCTGTGCTTCTTCTAAAACAGCTTGCATTCAAGATCCGCCTATACCGATATTTTCATACCCCTTGCGCACCACAAGGTCATGGATATAGCTCACGGTATCGATCTGTTTCACAAGGAGTTTGGACCTCAAGTCTTCCCATGTGTTATGCTTCTCAGATGTCGTGCCACGATTCCAC
>NZ_JQAJ01000003.1:0-18089 GCF_000742475.1 Candidatus Hepatobacter penaei
GCCGCTCTACCAGCTGAGCTAATCCGGCACATCGTGTTTATCTTAAAGCATAAATAGATACATGCCAACAAAACCTTGGTCCAGATCGTGGGTCTAGACATTTTTGTGATCACCATCATCTTTATGACAGTTGTGGGTCATAGATGTTTTTCTTGGACGTTGAAGGATGTTTCATCTAAGATTTTGGCGAGGGCACCCAGTTGGCTGCCAAGGGGGTGTGTTTCTTCAGCGTTTTGAGAGGTGCCATCAATGCGTGTATGTAGGGCTTGGCATACAGGCAAGCGCACCGACGTTTTTTGGGCGCGGACGAGAAGGCCTGTTAAGGTGGTCATGCCTTCCGATAAAAAAGATGTGTTATGCCTATCCCCGCGGCCGATGGCCATGCCCATTTTTGTGTTGCGTGAGTCAAGCGATTGGGTTGTGAGCATAAAGTCACCTAGTAGTGCTGGGTGGAGTAAGTCTTGATCGGCCACATCCTCGTGATGTGCGAAAAGACGCATTTCTTGAAACCCTAACCCCAAAAAACTATTGAGGGTGTTTTGGCATCCCCCTTCACCGCGTATGACGCCACCCAAAAGGGCCAGCACATTTTTAAAAGCATTAGCCAGCATGGCCGCGCGCATGTTGGTGTGAGTTGAGAGAAGAAAAGTGGGGCTGGTCAATCTTTGTTGAAAAAGAGTCGTTGCCTCTGGTGACCCTGAAATCACACCCAAGGTGGGGCCGTTGTTTTGCAATTCCTTAGCTAAATGGGGGCCTGATAAGATGGACAGGGGATTGGGAAGTGCAAGGTCATTCATGATGTCATCAAAGAAAAAACCGGTATCTTGTTCAAGCCCTTTGGCGGTGATAAGAAGCGGGATATGTGGTTGCAGGTGGGTTTTCAGAGGTGCCCAGAAAGAGCGAAAAACCTGTGCTGGTAATGCGTAAATGAGGGTATCGGCGTTGTGAAGCGCTTCATAAAGATCATAACCATAGGGTATATCAGACTCAGGTTCACCATGGGCATGGGGGCGCCGCCATATGTGGGGCACGGTGGGTGAGGCTTGACAGATCTTGGTGTATAGCGCACGTCCAAAAGCGCCGGCCCCTAAAATCACTGTGGTACGTTTATGCGTCATGATGCATCCCATGTGCGCGTGAAGGGGGGCGAGGGTTGCTCACGGTCTGTGGTGACCTCACATAGGGGCCACCGCGCCTGAGGTTCAACATCAAGGGGGGAGAAGAGCCCTTGCTTATAGCGCTTAAGCCCAGCAAAGGCGATCATGATGCCGTTGTCTGTGCACAAGGCAGGTGGCGGCGTGACCACAGAAAGATCATGCCTTGTGGCAGCCTTTTGGAGCTCTGTAAAAAGGAAGCGATTGGCGGCCACACCGCCGGAAATCACAAGCGTTTTAAGGCTAGGTTCTGAAAGGCGGGCGCGTTGAATGGCGTGGCCAAGACGATCCACCAAAACAACGCTCACCGTTTTCTGAAAGGCAGCGGCAATATCGGCTCGTGTAGATTCTGTGAGATGAGGGCCGCATTGTTTCACAAGGTCTGCCACCGCTGTTTTCAGTCCTGAAAAGGAAAAATCACATCCAGGCCGCCCTTTAAGAGGGGGTGTCAAGAAAAAACGCGTGGGATTGCCTTCTTTGGCCAAGGCTTCAAGGGCTGGACCGCCAGGATAGCTAAGACCCAAAAGGCGTGCTGTCTTATCAAATGCTTCGCCCAAGGCATCATCCAGGCTTTCCCCCAAGATTTCATAGCGGCCCAGGTCATGCATCAACGTAAACTGTGTGTGCCCGCCCGATATCAGCAGCAAGAGATAAGGGAACGTGACGTGGTGCGTCAAACAAGGCAAAAGGGCGTGCCCCTCCAGGTGGTTAATGGCGATAAATGGTTTCTTGAGGCTCAACGCCATGGCTTTGGCAAACGTAGCGCCAATCAGCAAACTGCCAATGAGCCCAGGCCCACACGTGGCCGCGATGGCATCAAGATCGTCTGGCTTTTTTTGTGCTTCTTTCAAGGTGGCCGTTACCAGAGGTTCGAGCGTATGAAGATGCTCTCTTGCGGCCAGGTTCGGCACCACACCTCCCCACTGTTGATGGGTGCGTGTTTGCGAGGCCACTGTGTGTCCTAGCACGCGGCCTTCTTGATCTATGATGGCGGCAGCTGTTTCATCGCAGCTGGTTTCAATGCCTAAGATACACATGCCGACCCTTGCGTTGCACTTTGGGGTGAGTGTGTTCGTTTTTATGCTAAAAAACAACATGTCTTAAGCGCTGTGGGCTTTTTTGCAGGGACGTTGTACAAGGAAGGAAGAAGGGTGTTTTTCAAGGCAGCGAAAAGATTTTTTGGCCAGTGCTGACATGGGATACTGGTCAAGATCTTCAAAACGCACCCAGGAAGCTGTGGGAGCAGAGGTGGGTGTGACCACACCGCACCACAGGTTAAGCCAAAGATCAAAGTGAGTGAACACATGTTTGATGTCGCCCACAGGCTGCCAAGAGGCAGGATAGGGAAAGGTGGGTTCACGGTCTTCATCCATCCACAAGGACGTGAGGGGACGCCACAGGCCCTTAAGCAAAGACTGCTCTTCTTTTTCCAGCAACACGCCTATCTCGCCTGCTTTTTCAGAGAGCACAAAGAAAAAATGGCCAAAGAGTGTGGGTTTTATGCGCTTTTCTTTCTTTTCGGGAAAAAGGTGCGTGGTTGTGTGTTGCGCACTTTGGCAGATGCCTTGAAGCGGGCACATCTCGCAACGTGGGGCTTGTGGGCGGCATATAAGTGCCCCAAGATCCATGAGTGCTTGTGTATAGTCACCTATTCTGGTGCTGGGCAAAAAACATGTAATGTCTGTGTGCAGCGTGCGCAGCAGGGTTTCTTTGACGCCAGGCTTTTCAAGGATGCGGGCAAATACCCGCGCAATGTTGCCATCAATGGTGACAACGCGTTGGTTAAAGGCAATGGCCATGATGGCCCACGCCGTATAAGGGCCCACACCTGGGAGAGACAGCAGGTCTTTTTCTGTGTGAGGAAAAACCCCTTGATGCTTGTGAACAATATGGTGAGCCGCTAGGTGAAGATTGCGTGCCCTTCGGTAATATCCCAACCCCTGCCAAGCGTGCAGCACATCTTCTATGTTGGTCTTGGCCAGGGCGTTAAGGGTGGGCCACGTGTGCATCCATCGCAAAAAATAGGGAATCACCGTGGCTACGGTGGTTTGTTGCAGCATGATCTCGCTGACCAACACACAATAAGGATCGGGTTTTGGGGTGCGCCAGGGAAGGTCACGGCCATGGCGGTCATACCAGGCCAAAAGCTTTGGGGCCAGTGTGTGTGGGGAAAAAGGGGGTAGTGATATCACAGGTTGTCGGTGGAAAACGTCATCACAATTTCTTTCCAGTCTTGGTAATATTCGGGCGGCAAGGTCAAGGGATTACACGATGGGTGGTGAACCGCACGCATGGCGCTGGCCGAGGCAATGGCAAAGTCAGGGTGCTTGGCTGTGCTCTTGCGGGGCAAGAGTTTGGCAGAGATTACGCGGCCTGTGGAATCAAATCTCAGCAAAATAGCCACCACAAGACCCTTAGCGTCGCGCACACGTTGGGGTGTGCTCCAACATTCTGAGAACTGCTGTTTAATGCTTTCTACAAGATAATGTCTCTGATCTGCAGTCATGCTCGCTTTTTTGCGACCCTTTGAGGATTTTGAAGTCTTAATCACATCATCCAGTGTTTTTTGAGATGTCTTCGCCTTTTTTTTGGATGATTTTTTGGGCGCTGCTTTCTTGGATAGCTTTTTTTTCTTGGCCAAGGGCGAAGGTTTTTCTTTTTGATCCCTCTTCATTTTGGGGACGGGCCCTGATGGTGGCACTTTGGCTGGTTCTGGCTTTTCTTTAACAGGGGTTTCTACCTCAGGCTCAGGCGTGGGGGGCTTTGGTGGTTGAGGTTTTTGTGTTTTTGGTGGGCGAGGCGCTGGCAAAGGGGCAACGGCAATGTCGACAGCATGCATGGGGGTGGTGGTATTTCTTCTGGCCACGTAAGGCAGCACAAACAAAAAGAAAACCAGGACAAGATGGAGGCCTATGGTCAAAAAGGCCGATATCTTTTTTTCGTTGAGCACGAGCGTTTACGCTTTCTTGCGAGGTTTTTTTGTGGGGTCGCTGACCAGGGAGAGATGATACCCCAACCCGTGAACCTGGTCGATCAAGGTGATGATGTCGCCATAGGGTAGATTTTTGTCTGCGCTGATGTAAAGACGTTTTTCAGCCTGGTTTTTAAAAGCCTGCGCAAGGGTAGGCTCAAGTTGCTGGGGCGTGAGCCGTTGCTCATTAAGAAAAAGTTGCCGCCGAGCGTTCATGGTGAGAATCACACAAGTGCGTTTCATGGTGGCGTCAGCTTTTCCGCCTTTGGGCAAATCAACTTTGATGTTGGCCTTCATGAGCGGCGCAGACACCATAAAAATGATTAGCAACACAAGCATCACATCCACCATAGGTGTGACATTGATGTCGCAAAGCGGGTGTCTTTTTTGTGTGGCGTTTTGTGGTTTCATAATGGCTACTGACGCCGTCCCCGGGTGATCCGTTTCATTAAGACAAGACGCATGTCCTTTGTAAACAGGGCAAGCTCGGTTTCATAGGCTCTTAAGAGGTTGGTGATTTTGTTGTAGGCCAGGGTGGCAGGAATGGCCACAAAAAGGCCAAGCGCCGTGGCAAACAAGGCTTCAGAAATGGCGGGTGCCACCACGGTAAGGTTGGTGTCGCCACTTTCAGCAATGGCAGAAAAGCTCATCATAATGCCCCACACAGTGCCAAAAAGGCCGACAAAAGGCGCGGTTGAGGCCATGGATGCTAAGAACCCCACGCCTTGCTCGAGAGAGGCTATTTCTTTGACTTCAATGCTTGCAGTGGCTTCTTCAAGATGACTTTTCACACTGTTGATCATGGATTCAGACCATCCACTGCCCGAAAGTGTGGCCGGCATTTCTTTGACAGCCGCACGAAAAGCCAACGCAAACGGATCGCGGGGGTATTGTGCAAATTTATTATACAGCTGCTCAAAGGAATTTTGTTCTTGCGCAAACCGCTGGGCAAAAGTTTTGGAAAGCCTTCTGACGCGTTGGATTTGAAAAAATTTTTTGAAAAAAATATACCAAGACCACACAGACGCAAAAAAGAGAAAGGTCATCACAGCCTTAATCACAATGTCTGCGTTTGCAAAAAGTGCACCGATGGAAAACGTCACAGGCCCTCTCTTTTTTCCTAGGGGGTGATGATTGACAACAGTGTCTCAATATTCACGGATAAAGGTCAAGAATCTGTTGCTTTCTTCTTAAAAATGCTTTTTTAAGACAAAAAATAAAATACCGTTTTGAATACAATATGCAACCTAGGCACACCCTCTGTGTCATTGACTTCTCACATAATTTATTAGATGTTACGTGTGTTAAGTCAATAAAGTCTTATTTGATCAAAAATTTCATCTGAGCAAGTTTTTTTTGATGCATATCATACATCTTTTTTTCAGCAGCCCCGTCTTTAATTCCGTTATTAGTGTGTGTTTCTTGATAGGCCTTGTATCCGCTTTCTATCAGCTTGTCCAGCTCAAAAGGTGTGTCAGGTTTTTCGGTCAGTGGGCACCTTGTTTTGCGGAAGACCATTTTCAGAACCTGCCTTCATGGGTGCTCAAAATCATGGACGGTGATATGGGCAAAGTGTCTTTCACGCATTATGAAAACAAACTGGCGGCACGTTTTGAAAATGGGAATACCCTTATTTCCTACATAGCGCGCGGTCTTGTGTTTTTGGGTCTTTTGGGCACCTTTTGGGGGCTTTCGTTAACGGTGCGCGGTCTTTTGGATATTGTGTCTCAGGTGTCTTTTGCAGGTGGGGTTGACGTTGCGTTAGGCGACCTTAAAAGCAAGTTTTTAGCACCGCTGACCGGCATTCAAACGGCGTTTAGCACCTCTCTTTTTGGCATGGCGGGCGCGCTGGTGCTCAGCTTGATAGAAATGAGAATCAAAAAGAACCAAAATAGTTTCTGGCTCTTTTGGGAGCAGTGGTCCCACAGGTTGTGTAAGCATTGGCTGACAGATTCACAGGATGCAACGCTTGTGAAAGATGAAAAGGGGGATACTTCTCCCCTTGATATATTTTGGGCAGAGGCTGCGCTTACGATGGATAATATGTCTCATCAGATGAAACAAAATGCGCAGGAACAAAAACGTGTGCGTGAGGTTTTGCATGATTTGTCTGTGACCTTAGGTCATTTGACGCAAGGGATGAAAGATGACCGTCAAGCTCAAAAAGCCTATTATCAAAACGTAGACAGTATTGAAAAGGCGTTGCGTAAGGTGTCTGATTTTTATCAGAGCCAAGGCATTCATTTTGAAAAATTCATCACACAGTTTCTGGAAACATTTGTATCATCTCTGGAATCGCAGTTTTCACAAACACAGAAAGAAATCCGCGTGTTAACAGGTATGATGAAAATGCCTCATGAGCCAAGGCAAGAAACACGCTAGGAAAGCCAAGCCATTGACGAATGTAAGTTGATCTTTTAGAAATTATTGATCTAATGTTGCTATGGCAAAGCATTCTCCCTTGAAACAAATTCTTTTTTCTCTTTCTAGCGATGGGCTGTTGAGAAAGCGTCTGCTTGCAGGCAGCCTTTTGATATCTCTCACCTATGTGTTGGCGTTCAGCTTGTCTTGGATGCAGTGGATACATTATGAAGCAGGGACCATAGATGAGCCTGCCAGACAGGAGGACACAGAATCAGAGCCCCAGAAAAAACCATCGCCCCTGCCACCAGAGCCTCAAACCTTAACGCGTATGCTCAAGCTCAAATCAGGGGGAACCGTGACGTCTTTGTTGCAAGAAAACGGGGTACCCCGGCAAGAGTGTCATCAGATTGTTGATGTGCTAAGACCTCACATGGCCTTAAGGGATTTAAAGGTGGGGCAGGTGTTTCATTTGCTCTATGATCGCCTTTCTTCGGGTGACGTTGTGCTGGCCAAGTTGGTGGTTCAAAAATCTTTTTCAGAAGATGTGGTGATCAAAAGAAATGACCGTGGCCTTTTTGTGGCTGAGATTGTGAAACATGTTACAGAACGATTTCCTGTGCTGGTGGCAGGATCAATCAAAAGTTGTTTCTATGACGATGCGTTGAGATTGGGGTTGCCTCCTGCGATCCTCAAGCAGGTGATCCAGCTTTTAGGGTATAAATTTGACCTACAACGAGATTTTCACCCCAATGATCGATTTCGCGTTCTTTTTGAAACAGTGGTGAACCGCGCTACTGGCAAGACAGCTTCGGGAGAGGGGGTGTGCCTTTTTGTGGAAGTGACGATTCGTGGTGTGTGTTCACGCATTTATGCATACAAAAGACATAAGCACCCAAGTGTTGATTTTTTTGATGAGAAAGGCATGGGGGTGCGGAGTCATTTTTTGCGTACGCCGCTTGATGGCGCCCGTCTTACCTCTCACTTTGGTTATCGCACCCACCCCATTTTGGGATATACAAAACTGCATCGGGGTATTGATTTTGCCGCGCCGAAAGGAACACCTATTATGGCTGCCGGTGACGGGGTGGTGTCGCGTGCCTGTTATAATGGTGGCTATGGCAAGTATGTGAAGATTCGTCACGCGGGTCCTTATGCGACGGCTTATGCTCACCTCAGCCGCTATGCAACCAAGGTGCGCGCCGGTATGCGTGTGAAGCAAGGTCAGATTATTGGCTATGTAGGCGCTACGGGTCGGACAACAGGTCCACACCTACACTTTGAGCTCATTAAGAATGGCAAGCCTATTAATCCCCGTTCTGTGCGTATGCTCCCCAACATCAAATTGACAGGCAGAGAGTATGTGTCTTTCAAAAAGCACATGAAAGAAATTGATGCACTCTATGCACGCAGCGTCTCTTCCTGAGGCTCCTTAATAAAGAAAGACAACACAATGGCGAGCATCAAGGAAACCGGCACAAGCATAAGGCCGAATTGATAATCTGATGCTGAAAGTACGCCAGCGTTCGCATGGTGGACAATCAGCTTGCCCACAAGCGGCTGCGCAAAAATACCACTCAACATACAAATGGTGTTGTGCAGGCCAGAGGCCGTGGCACTCATGCTGGGTGGGTTAATGGTGCATACCAAGGGAAACGCCAGCACCTGAGGGCTTAAGCATACACCCAACGCAATGATAAGCGGGACCAGCATAACAAACGTAAGATTTTGTGAGAAAAGCAGCGTTGTGAACAGCACAAAACTGGCTGTCACAGCGCCCATAAAACAAAAACGATAGCTGTTTATACGTGCTAGCAAAAGCGCTGCCAGGGGCGCACCTCCCCCGAGACCAATGTAAAGCGATGAGGCCGCAAAAGCTGCATCACCTGCATCCAGGCCAAACGTTTTTTGTAAGAAAGGTGGACCCCACAGATCACAAAAAGCGGCCATGGGCACATAAGCTAGGATGCCAAAAAGACCGATGATCCACGTTTGTGGATTGCTAAAAAGCATTTTGAGGCTTGAGAAAAGAGGTATGCCCTTTTCCCTTGCAAGGGATGTATTTTTTTTGAGGGCATAAAGGCTAAAAGCAAAAAGAAGCCCGCCCAATAAACCAAATGTGTAGATCGCTTCTTGCCAGCCAAATTGTTGTGAGATATAGACAATGGGTGAACTTCCCCCCACAGCGCCCATGGTGCCCACAAAAACGCTGAGTCCTGTAAGCAAAGAAAGCTTGTCCTCATCAAAATGCTCTGTGGCAATTTTAATGCATCCCAAAAAGCTGCCTGCTGAACCTATGCCGATGAGAAGACGGCCCACACAGGCCAGCCAAAGATGGGGAAAAAGAAAACACAGGTTTCCCACGACGCATCCTGCAATTGAGAGCAAAAGGACGCGTCTTGTGCCGAACCTATCAATGAGTGTGCCGGCCGGCACTTGGAAAAAGGCGTACCCATAGTAGTAGAAAGAGGCCAGAATACCGAACGTGGCCGCGTCCACACCAAAGCTGGACATAAGTTCGTGGCTGAGCACGCTGGGAAAAATGCGCAAAGCAAATTGATAGGCATAAAAAAGAACCGCTGCCGATAATGCGATCCACCCTATATGTTTGTACGTCGAAGATTGTTTCATTATCAAAAACTGTGGTTACAAATCAAACCACCATGATGCGGACCTTTTGATAGCCTGTCAATTCCTGGATTTCATAGCAACACTAAGCGGTCATGACGCGTGAGACGCGTGTTTTGTTTAAAAAGGCATGACTTGCGAGATGAGGGAAGATCCATAAGGGGTCTTTTGCACATCCGATCCCTCGCCGCGCCCTGCATAAGAAACACGGGCTTCGGCGATTTGATCGAGGGTGATGGTGTTGTTTGAGGTGATTTCTGCTGGCGACACAACACCTGATATCACAATTTCCCGCACCTCAAAATTCATGCGTACTTCTTGGCGTCCAAGAATCACAAGATTGCCGTTGGGCAAAACCTGAGTGACCGTGGCGGCCACTTTGAAGTCAAAAGTTTCTTTGCGTTTCATGTCGTTTTTGCCTTTGACATGAAGACGGCTGCTGGCATCAATAAGCTTGACAGGCGAAGCGCCTGAAGGGTTAGGCAGGTGTTTTTCAAGACCAAAAAATGATCCCACTGAAGCTTCTACTGAGTTGGGGTTGCGGTCATTTTCTGTTTCATTTTTGAATTCAATTTTTTCCACCTTTTTGACCAACACTGTCAGCACATCCCCCACATTGTTGGCGCGTTGATCCTTAAAAAAAGCACGCGCCCCTTTTCGCCACAGGGAATTGGAAGAATAGGTCTCATGGGTTTCGGGTGGCATGGGCATGCGCACAGGGTAATATCCTTGACGGGCTGTTGGGTCTTGTGTAGGGGTGAGCGGTGGGCTTGAGCCTGTTTCTTTAAAGCGGGTCCAGTGATAGCATCCTGACAACAGCCCTGTTATCAGAAAGATCGCAAGAATCCGCCCCATAAATTACCTCGCTTGAATCAACACCGTGGATGCATCCACCAGGGTGCCCATGAGGGGGTGTTTGGTTTTTTGCTTATAGGGGGGAATCACACGGACCTGCTCGCCAATGCGGGCCTTGTCTGAAAGTTTGGCGCCATGGGCGCGTATTTCCATGTGTTTGGATTGATAAAGCAACGTCACCCCAGCCCCTTTGGGGATATCCTGTGAGGTGTTGATTTTATGGCGCGTCAGAATCTCACCAGCTTTGAGATGTTGGTTGGCACGTAGGCCTGCAAGGTCTGTGTTGCGCGAAATCGCATCACGATTTTTGCGTGATTCTTTCATGGTCTGCCAATAGATATCTTCGGGCAATATACTGGCACCCCTTTGTGTGGAACGCTTGATAATGCCCACCTCTTTTTGCAAAGAAAATGTGCCTTTCACGTGAATGGGATGATGGGTTGGATTCTGGGGTGTAAGACGCGCAGAAAACACGCTCTTTTCCATATCCACCTCAAGCGATTGAAGGGTGACGCCTCCCTCTGGCAGAGAAGTGGGAGAAGGTGATAGATGGTCAAGAATGAGTGGTGACTGAATCTTGGCTTGAAGAGCTTGAGACAACATGTGGGAAACAGCGTCAGGCTCTTGGGCGCAAGCAAGCGTGTTCACGAGGCAGAAGCATATGAGAAAAAAAATGGACAGTTTATTCATGCGCAGCACACCCTAACCCACAGAGGCAATTTGTTGGAGATTATGTTTATCCATATCCTCAGCTAGTTTGAGCAAGGTGGCGCCGGCATTAGAATATTGCTGGATATTAATCGCCTCTACCAAGGTCATGGATGTATCCACTGTGGACCGCTCTACATACCCTTGAAGGATTTTTCCAAGATTGTTGAGGCCAGGGATGCCCTGCGTCGACGCCCCAGCTTCAGGGGTTTCTATAAAGATGGTGTCTTCTTTATTTTCCAAACCTTGAGGGTTGGCAAAACTCCACAGCGTGAGTTGGCCAAGTTGGGTGTGTCTGGCGGTTCCGTACTGCGAAGGGTCGACACCAAAAACGCGGCCCGATTTATCAATAATCACTTCTGAATATTTGTTGAGGTCGATGGTGATGTTATCCATCAGGGGATAATCTGTGGCCGTGCGTAAAATGCCATATTCATCAACTTTCAAATGCCCGGCGCGGGTATAGCCCAGCATCCCGTTACCAAGGTCAATTTGCAGATAACCTGTGCCATCGATGTGAATGTCCATCTGGTTTTTGGTAGGTTCAGGGACACCGTTGCGCAAGCTTTTCAGGGAGGCAGCAACGCGCACACCCGCGCCCACTTGCACCTGGGGGATGCCCAAATCTGTTTGTCCCACGGGTCCGCCACCTGTGGTGACATCCTCATACACAAGGTTCGTGCCAATCACTTTATCTGTATGAAAAGCTGTGGTTCTGGCGTTGGCAAGGTTGTGAGCGGTGTTTTGGAGCATGATGTCCGCCGCTTCCATAGCGGTGGCCGCAACGGCCGATGCAGGATTGGTCATAGCACAGTTTTCTCCTTAAGCATTGATCTGGACGAGATGGTTACGCAAATCATCTAAAGATCGGTAATGTTCTTTGTTCATCAAGATGGCTTGATGGTGGTTGGTGACGACGCCATGAGCCTTGGCCATGGTTTTTTGAAGTCTGACGTTGGATTCTTCATAAAAACCTTGCAGCATAAATGTTTGTTGCGCAGGCCTTGGCCCCGCCTCTGAGCCATCGATGCGGTTTTCTCCTATTTTTTTGAGGTTGTCGTGTTCATCAAATTCGGTCAGTTGAATTTGTCCTAAGGTTTCATTATTGCTATTGATGATTTGACCATTGCGCATGATGCGCAGATCTTGAATATTGCCTGTCATTTGTAATGTCTCACCGGTGAGGCCCGCAATTTCATGACCACTTGGTGTGGTGAGAATGCCTTCTGGCGTTAAGATCATTTTGCCGTTGCGTGTGTAGGTGCCGTCTGTCAGGGTGATGAGCCCAGGTCCTTTTACCGCCACATCAAGGGGATTATTGGTGCGTTTCAGCGGGCCTTGATGTTCATCTTTCCACATAAAACCATCCACAGGATAGGTGATGTGCGCAGGGGTGGGTGCGCGCTTTGGGTCAATGGTGATTTTATAAGGGTGTTGTGTCATGTGGCGCGCTTTATAGCCAGCAATATGGGCGTTGGCGGCATTAAAGGAGAGCGCCCGCATCTCTTGGTCAGCGCCATATTCAAAGGTGCATAGAAGGTAGGATATGGGGCCCATACATACTTTTTTCTCTATAGATTTCAAGCATGACAGTAATCACGAAAAATAAAAAAATGCATAATAAGAAATTTTTTAATAAAAATCAGGCCTGATGAGGACGTATCTTTTTGGAAACGTCTTTTTTTATGCATATAGACCAAATGTGGCAAAAGATAAGAAGGGCTTCTCTTGTATGTGTGGCCTTTCTTGTGTGGAGTATCTCGGGCGTGCTGCATGCGTCAGAAGCCGCTCATGAAGCGCCAGCCAAAACACCTGATTTTACGGGCATCTATGTTGTTGTGCCTGATATGCTTTCAAACCTGCATGGCGATGACACACGCAATCATTTTTTAAAATTATGTCTCACGTTTGAGGCCGAAAGCAATAATGATGCCAAACGCATGAATGAGCTGATGCCCATCATTATTGACCAATTTATTATTTATCTCCGGGAGCTCCGCATGGATGACTTGAAGGGGGCCGAAGGGGTGTTGCTGTTAAAGCAACAACTGCTTGATCGGGCCAATGTTATTTTCAGTCCCATCAAGGTGAGGCGTGTGCTGATAAGACAAATCCTTGTGCAATAAGTATGATGTAAGATAAGCAAAGAGCTAATGGCCAACAAAGACACATCTCAGAAACAAAAAAAAACGCAAGGAAACAGCCTGCTTGTTGGCGCGAAAATGGTGTCACGCAATTTTCCGTTGGTGGAAAGTATTTTTAAGAAAGCCGCACACCGTCTTCTCAAACAATTTGATGTGTTGATTACGGATGCAGACATCAAGGTTTCATGTCAGGAAGTGAAGTCAGAATATTGCGAAACACATCTTGAACCTTTTTTTAAAGACCCATTGATGTGTGCCACCTTTTTGGCAGAAGAATGGCAGGGCCGAGGCATTTTGGTGTCTGATCTTGTGACGCTGTCGAAGATTGTCAAACTGATGTTGGGCTCTTTTACCAGCCCTAGCCCCAGCGAATCATCACAAGGAAAATCAGCAAAAAAAGAGAAAGCGGCAGGGGTCGAGGCCGAGGATAAGCCCATGACGTCCATTGAGAATCATCTCTGCCAGCGGGTTTTTATGGCCTTCGTTTCTTCCCTTGAGGAAAGCTTTTCGATGGTGACCTCTGTGCATATGAACGTTGAGCGCACCAATGTGCAAACAAAAGCTGATTTTTTCCTGCACCCGCGGCCATCACTTGTGGGGGTGTTTCATATTAGTATTGGTGATTATGAGGCTCTTTTTCATGTGGTGCTTCCCTATACCATGCTGCAAACGGTGCGGCACCTTTTGAGTGAGGATTATCTGGGGGATGATATGGGGCAAGATTTATTGTGGCGCTCACACCTGAACGATGAGCTTCGTTCCACAGATTTATTGCTCGAAGCTGTGTTGAGTGAGATGTATATGCCGCTTAACAAAGTGCTGAAGTGGCAGGTAGGACAAACCTTGCTTTTAGAACAAACTCCTGACGGCAGTGTGGATGTAAAATGTTCAGATCGCACCCTTTTTACAGGTCTTATGGGTCAGAAAAAAGGGTCTATGGCCCTGTCGATCGATACGATCTTTTTATCAAATAGGAATAAGAAAGATGATCACAACAATGATAGCAACCATGAAAACAGTGATGACAACAACAATGATGATTGATATAGCCTTTTGTGGTCTTTTTGCCTTGGGCTTTTTATACTGCCTGGTGGCTGAAAGGCGTTTGGCTCGACTTCACCAAGATAGGCAAGACGTGGATGTCCTTCTTGCCTCATTGCATGAGTCCACAGAGAAGGGGCGCGAGCAAATCAAAGTCTTAGATGGGCACATCAAGAGCTTGGAGAAAGCGTGGGAAGATATTCTCAACAAAGGGGATGTGTTAAGAGGTGATCTTCACTATTGCCATGATCGAGGAGAGTCATTGTTGCATGATCTGGATACCAAGATTAAAGAACTCAAGGCTGTTAAACGGTCTTCTCATGTCTCACATGCGGCTGCGCAAAAGGGTGTCTCTTTACTGAACCCAAAGATGGTTGCGTCTCATGATGATGAACATTATGAACGCCTTGCAGGATAATGATGTTTATGTCTTTTGTGCCAGGGTTGCCTCGTTATCGTTTTTTGCGGATCGTTATTGTGGGGTGCTTTTTGATGATGGCGTGGCATGCCTATCGATTAATCATGCCCAAAGAGGTTTGGGTAAGGCAATGGCTCCATGCGGCAGAGTCAGCGGTTGAAAGCGCATCAGGAGAACCTTCTCCACCGGCAGACAAAGAAAAGGATGAGCATAAAGAGTTTGATGTTCTCAACATGACCTTAGAAGAATTTCAACTGCTGACAACATGGGTGAATCAATCAAGAAAGAGAAAATCCTCTGAAGAGGATATGCAGGCCCGCGAACAAAAATATGCGATCGTCAAAAAAGAAATTTCAGAAAAAGTGGTTGAACTGGAAGCTCTTGAGAAAAAGCTGGCTTTGTTGATGAAAAAGAAGAGTGCAGAAGAAGAATCGCACATGAAAGAAATTGTGAAAATGTTTGAATCGATGAAGCCTCAAGTGGCCGCCCCCATTTTTGCGCAGCTGAACCCGCATGTTTTGTTGGATATTCTGCAGCATATGAAAGGTCAGAAAACAGCCCTGATTTTGGCACAACTTCCCCCCGGCAGAGCCGCTAAAATCACAGAGGTGATGACATATTTGGCGAAAGGTGTAGAGCCTCTAGAATAAAACATAAGCTTTTTATATCGTAAGACTATTCATGCGGCTAAAGGATTTTTGTGGCTCACTATCAAACAACACGCACACTGCCTTATACACAAAAATTTATGTATGAACTGGTGGCGGACGTGGCCCACTATCCTGACTTTCTTCCCTGGTGTCATAAGCTTTCTATTATGACGCAAGAGGCACACACGATGACCACAGAAATGCATATCCAAAAGGGGGGGTTTGGGGAGTGTGTGCACACAATGATCACCTTGGACCCACCACGCAAAATTGCCATTGCGTTGGCACCTGAGGCGCCTAAGAAAAGTCTTATTTCTGTGCTTGACGGTTTGTGGACGTTTGCGGTATGCCCAGACAATCCCATGCACACCTGTGTTCATTTTGACATTACCGTCAAACTTGATAGCATCATAGTTAATGCGCTTTTAGGGCAAGTTTTTTCAGGTGTCGCCTTAGATATGGTGGATGCCTTTGAAGAGCGTGCCCGTGTGATGAGCCAGTCTTACCAACCATAAAACGTTTGATCATGCTTGCTGTGGGTTCTGTATCTTTACCGGGGAATGTTTTTTTAGCTCCTATGTCGGGCGTGAGTGACGTGCCGTTTCGCGATCTGGTGACAGAGTTGGGCGGTGGGTGCGTTGTGTCTGAAATGATCGCCAGCGAATCGATGGTGCGTCAAACCCGTCAATCTTTGCGGATGGCACGGCCTCTCAAGCGTGCGTCGACACTGCCCACCATCATTCAATTGGCGGGCGTCAAGCCTTGTGTGATGGCTGAGGCTGCTAAGCTGGCTGTTGATTTGGGCGCAGATATTGTCGACATCAATATGGGGTGTCCCGCCAAAAAAATCGTCAACCATTATGCTGGCAGCGCCTTGATGCGTGATACGAAGAAGGCCCATACTCTTTTAGAAGCTGTGGTGAAAGCCGTCTCTGTGCCTGTGACCCTCAAGATGCGCAAAGGGTGGGATGATAGCACACAAAATGCACCCGAGCTTGCGCACATAGCTCAAGATGTGGGTGTGCAAATGATCACCATTCACGGCCGCACCCGGTGTCAATTTTATCAAGGATCCTCGGACTGGTCTTTTTTTAGGCAGGTCAAAAAACGTGTTTCAATCCCTGTGGTGGGGAATGGGGATATCAAAACACCTGATCAAGCGCGTCACGTGATGGATCACTGTGGTGTAGATGGTGTGATGGTGGGGCGTGGGTGTTACGGCAAGCCGTGGTTAATTGCTCAAGTGCAAACGTTTTTGGCCACAGGTCAAATCCCTTCAGATCCTTCTTTGTCTGAGCAAAAACGGATTGTTTTGCAGCATCTTGATGCGATCTTGCATGTTTATGGCAAAGAGGCCGGCGTGAGAATTGCGAGAAAACATCTGGGGTGGTACAGTAAGGGTCTTCCTGAGGGTGCGTCTTTTCGGGCACGCGTAAATCAGATTGGGGATGCAGCTGTTCTTGTAAATGTGGTGAGTGAATTTTATGAAAAGCAATGCGATGAGATCTCCTGACCTTTTGGTGTTGGGCAAAGACGCTTCTGACCCCGTGGTGGGTGAGGGTCTGGGGGAGCTGGCGCGCGCTAAAATAGCCGCCTATCTCAAGGCTCATGGTGAAGGTTCTACATCGCCCTCGGCTCTTTACAGCCATGTGCTTCATGAGGTGGAGAGGGTGTTGCTTGAAGAGGTGTTGTTTTTTACAAAAAATAATCAAAGCGCAGCGGCCCATGTGCTGGGCATTCATCGCAACACACTGCGCCAGCGCATAAAGATGCTTCGTGTATCGTGCCATAAAAACCCGTAACCTGTTTTTGCTGTCCATCAAGACAGTGTGTGCAGGGGGGATACATGGGCTTTTATTTTGATTGCTCTTTTTAGCTATAAAATCGTTTATTTAGCGTGTGTTACTTAACAAGCCTCCTTAAAAAATACATTTTTTTGACAAAAAATGCATGAAATGCAATAACTTTACAAAAATATATTTATTTAAGATGTAAAAAACGAAACAATTCCATCACTTATATTGATGTTAATGTTGTTGACGGTGTTATTTATGAAGTATAAATCGTGTTTGCTTTCTGTTGTTTTAATCAGTTCTTTTGTGACGGATGGCCTTGTGCCACAAACACAACNNAACCTTGTGCCACAAACTGCAATAATCTTGCAGAGATGGTCTCGGTTGCCGGTCGCAGGTAACTTTCCTGCTAACAGAGAAAATGCGTTAAATGTGTTAACAAATGCCATCAAGCGCGTGTATGGGGAGCGCCGTCTTCATCAGCAGGCCTTACCAGATGGTTACCTTGTGCATATGACAAACATTTTGCAAGATCCACACGTGAACCTGTGGGCTTACCAGGGGGGGGCAAAGAATGGATGTGAGCCAAGCTGAAAACCTTATTAATGCTAAGTTTGATCATTTTTTGACGCATGTGCCCCAAGATTCTCGTGCACGAATCCGTGAATTTAAAGACAAGATTTTCGACTGTTCCCAGTTTGAAAATAATCCCCATCAGATTGTTTAAGAGTTTGATTTTTTCTTAAGCTATCTCACAGGTAATGGCAATCAAGGATTGCGTGATAGAAATCAAGATCTTCGAGCCCAAGTTTCGGCGTTAATGGTCGGGCATGCGGATACATGTGAAGATGCTGTGGCTTCTGCCTTGGAAACTTTATGTGGCCTTTCAGCAAGCTATCGCCTTATGGAAGGAAATCAAGCGGGAGGTATAGATGTGGAGAGAGCTCTTACAAGCTTGTGTCTATCCTTTGCGAAACAAGATATTTTGAAACGTTATGTGGCTAAAGCTGCTCGTAGGGCCAACCAAGATGAAGAAATTGTGGAATACCAACTCCAGCTTACCAAGATTGCCAATCAGGTGTTAGGTTGGGGGGGCGTTATTAATCGGGTTTCATACAATTTTGGTATTAGTGACTACATCAAACCTCGGGGCCTTGCAGAAGATCTTTCTGACACAAACCCTATGTTTTGGATTAACAAATTGGGTAACCTGGCGGCATGGCGGTCATGGGTTGAAAAAAGCGCTGACTATAGACGACTTTCTCAAGCTTATGCAGACGCTGACTTTGTGGATGATGAGATTGCTCAACAGATGGAACAGCTTTATATTGATCAGGCAAAACAGGCGTTGATCAATGCGGGTTAT
>NZ_JQAJ01000003.1:18094-18727 GCF_000742475.1 Candidatus Hepatobacter penaei
GCAAGATGCGAACTATCCTATGCTGACCTTGTAAGTGCGGGCATGGGCTGAAGGCTTGGCCTGTGCCATCGGCCTCACCGAGCCCTACCGACCTTTGATACCCTAAACACGGCGCCCCGTTAAAGGGGCGTTTTTTTATGACCTGTTTAGTGGGGGTTGTGACGTGATCTGAAGCCATTTTGCCCTTATCATAAGTTATTTTATATCTTTTTTTGTCAAAAAAAGAGTGAAAAGACAGCCGCTTGACAGCCCACTCTTTCTTTGAGACTAAAACATGAAATGATTCCATCATTGATAATTAATATCAATATTAGGGATAGAGTTATTTATGAAGTATAAATCGTGTTTGCTTTCTGTTGTTTTAATCAGTTCTTTTGTGACGGATGGCCTTGTGGCCCTCGAGGCGCTCTGGCGTGAAGAGCAACGCGTGCTGGCCGCACATAGAGCCGGACAGGCCGTAACGCTGAATCCAGGGTTTACATGGAAAGATCCTGCCATGAAAGCCCGTAATGACGTTTTGCTTCAACGGCCCCAACCTCAACCCCAACCTCAGCCTCAGCCAAATACTGCCGTGCGTCCCCCACAAAGGCCCCAGCATCCCTTGCCTCAGAACCCACAGCCACAACCAAACCT
>NZ_JQAJ01000003.1:18740-20153 GCF_000742475.1 Candidatus Hepatobacter penaei
CAACCAAACCTTGTGCAACAAACTGCAAGAATTTTGCAGAGCTGGTCTCATTTGCCGGTTGCAGATAACTTTGATGGTAACAGAGAAAATGCGTTAAAAAATGCCATCAAGCGCGTGTATGGTGAGCGCCGTCCTCAGCAGCAGGCCTCATCAGATGGTTACCGCGTGCATATGACACACATCTTGCAAGACCCACACGTAACTCTCTGGGCGCGTCAATTTGATGGCCAACAAAGTACATTACAAGAATTAAAAAATGCTCTCAGATATCAATTGAATACCCTTAAAAGAAATGACAGTGATAGAGCACAGCATGAAGTTTTTTGTCAACATGCATACCTTGGAGGTACTATAGGTCAACGCTCTCACTGTCTTGACTTGTTTAATGTGACCATTAATGGGAACGGAATGGGTACCCCATGCATGGAACAATTTACAGATGACGTTGGCAAACCTCTTCTGGCCAGCTTACATTATCTTTTCCAAAGGATGAATGATCGGGTCAACCCTTTGTCCGATGATCTGAAAGATCAAGTATGGAACCTTTTGAAAGATCACACCACCACCTGCGCAGATAATGCGGCTTTGGGTATGGAAGAGCTTCATGCGATTTCTCTATGCCTTAAAATGGAAGGTCAGGCTGATTATGAAAAAGCCCTGGTCAGTTTAATGTTATATAACTTTAAACGCTCACTTATCCATAAGATGCCAGACATGGGTTATCAGGAGGGTGTTTTGATGGATTTGGGCGAAGACAACTATCAAGCAGCTGTCATCAGGGCCATGCAAGGTGACCTAAGGGCTATAGAGGTTTTTTGTGATAGAGGGTCTGCATCAGATATAAAAGATGCTTTACCAGGTGTGGGGACAGGTAGTCCATTACCACAACAGCAGATTCTGACTCAGATTGTCAATGGCATGGATTATGGCCAAAAAAGCGCTTTGTTGGCTGCGTTGTATGCGGGATCCATTGAATCTGTTGAGATTGGTTTGAATGTCTCTCGTCTTGTCAATCGTGTTTTGTCCACAGGGGCTGCGGTGTCGAGGCAAAATTATTGCCATGGTCTTTTTAATAATATCACGCCTTCCTTGGTGGCCAGGACACTATGCATGGATGATGAAACGGCCTTAACCGCCTTCTTCACATCACATAATACGTGGCAATCGCACATGCAGGCTGTCAAAAAAGATTTGCAGGAGGCCTATACCTTTATGAATTCAGGTGTTTCTTATAATGGTGTAATGGGTGCTTTCACGAATTATGATCCCCATACAGATGGTACTATGAATGATAACGTCAAAGATTTGATACGTTCAACAGTACAAGCAGGGGGTTCAGATCGAGACCTTTTGGATCGGCTCAATGTTTTTGATAACGAGTTTACGCGAAAAGCGTTGATCAATGCGGGTTAT
>NZ_JQAJ01000003.1:20158-116190 GCF_000742475.1 Candidatus Hepatobacter penaei
GCAAGATGCGAACTATCCTATTCTGACCCTTTAGGATGTGAACCCTGAGCCGAAGGCTTGGCCTGTGCCATCGCCTCACTGACCTTGGATTACACAAACACGGCGCCCCGTTAAAGGGGCGTTTTTTTTATCATCCATTTGGGGGGTGTTTTGGTGCCGCAAGGTTCGTGCGTTTAGAGGCAAGGGTTATGCAGGATGACCCCATGAAGAAATGAGATACCACGTTTCTTCATCCACAGGTACCACAGAAAGACGCCCTTGTTTGATGAGAGCCAGATGATGACATCGTGGATCTTGCTTGATGCGCGTTAAGGTGACAGGGGCAGCAAAGGGACTCAATGTTTCCACATCTACCATGGAAAATCTGTGGGTTGGGTCTGTGGTGTCGGGATAGGCTTCACGCACAATCTTGACCGTGCCCATAATGCGCCGCTCGCTGCCGGTGTGGTAGAAAAACGCTTCATCTCCTTCACGCATGGCGCGCATATGCTTTTGTGCCTGAAAGTTGCGCACACCATCCCACGATGTTTGCTGATCACGAACTTGGTCCTGCCACGACCAACAATCAGGCTCTGTTTTCAACAGCCAATAGGCCATGCTGTCTCCACCAAAAACGCGCCTCTCAAAGGTGACCCTTAAATGGGCAAGTGCATTCCCACCATGATGACGTTTTTGCTGACTTTGTCAAAGGTTTGCTTGATGGTGTGGTTACGACCATCGGTAAAAGAACGTTCGATCTTGCCAAACGTTGTCCAGGTATAGCTGAGAGACCAGGTGATTCTTTCAAACTTTCTCAGCACACCGATGCCCAACGACATTCCTGTTTTCAGCTTTGTGCCATCAGATTTAAAATCTGCTGCGGGCTCAGCATAATCTAAAGCAAACCATCCAAAATCAAGGCCTAGCTTAGCAAAAGGTTGAAAGCCCTCTCTTTCAAAGAGGCCGAACTTGCACGCCAACCCCAGGTTTGCATTGTGAGCAATAGATCCTGTAAAGCCATAGGCTTCATGGGTGTGTTTAGCTTTGGGGGTGAGAAAATCCAACGAAAGCTCAGGCGCAATCCAGCGATAGACATAAGAAACATTGAACCCAAACAAAAACCCCCATTGAGAAAATTTTTCACTTTTGCCCTCAGTGCCCAAGAACTGACTATCTATGGTTTCTGAACTTTCACCTGAAATTTGCGGTGCACCAAGACCCAGGCCCCACATCCAACCGGGATCTGCATGCCCCTGAGGAGGGGTGCTCATCACGCCGAGACAAAGGGTGCCCAACACAAGGGATAAACAAACATTTTTATTCGATAGAAAAGAAGTCATGATACGTTCGCAGACAAAATTCAAAGTATGGTGCCATTCAACCCTTATTTTTTTCTAAAATCAATATTTTTTGCCCATGAAAGCATTGATGAATACCCTTTTTTTAACGCCATGATTTGCGCCCAGGCAGATTGAAGCAAGTTTTTTATAACCTGTTGAAAAAAAGAGGTTTTTGTTTTAATTGTTGCCAAATGAGCATAATTGTATGGTGGCAACGATGAGAATGGTCGTATCGTTTTTTCTTGTGTATGTCTCTTTCCTCTCTTCGGGGTGGGCGCTTGAAGCACTTTGGCGTGAAGAGCAACGGGTGCTTGCAGCACACAGAGCCGGTCGCCCTGTGACACTGAATCAGGGGTTTACGTGGCGAGACCTTGCCATGAAAGCCAGAAATGATATGCTGCGACGCCGGCATCAAGAGGCGCAGCACTTTCATATGATGCCGCTTGTTGCGCCCGATGGACACGTTTCTCATCTTCCTGTCCGTAATGGCCGTGTCCACATCGATTTTGATGTTCAACGCCGGGCCATGAGGGAAAGGCAAGGTTCACCCTCTCAACGTCAAGAGGCCATACGCGTGCGTCTTGAACGCGAGCGTGCCGCAGAGCAAAGGTTTCGGGTCCAAGTTGCCCTTCGTGATGCTGGGGGGAGAGATCGAGGGGGACGCAATGCTGCGTTGCAAAATGAGCAGAGAGAACCTGAGAGGTCCGCTCAAGAGGGATTGAGGTTAACCAGAAACTATGAAAGAGGGACGTTATCATCGTGGTCACACCAAATGGTGGATGACACTTTTCCTAACATGGTCGCTGGGGATTATAGAGACGCTGTTGTCTTGGCAGGCACTCACAGCTGCAGAAAAACCACATTGATGCGGGCCATTCAGCGTGTTTATGCGGAACGTCGTCTCACGCCGCAACCTGTGTATGGGGACAATTATAGGGTGAACCTTACGAATATTTTACAAGACCCTTATATAGCCTTGTTGTCCTTTGCAGAAGGTGAGCCTATGGGTCTAGAACAGCACAAGGGGATTCTTAAGAACCAGTTTGATGATCTGACGAACCACGTTCCCGATCAAAGGGGGGCACTTTTGGCGTTTAGGGACCGTATGTTTAATTGCCCTCAATTTCAACGCTATCCTCAAAGTGTTTCGCTTCCGCTTCAATTTCTTCTGAGCTATATCTTAAGGCCAGAAAATGGATCGTTGAGAGAAGATGTGGTGAATATCATGGTAACGCACAACGATGCTTGCGAAGATGCGACGGCTTCAGCCTTGGAAACCTTACGTACTTTGAGTGTGTGCTATAGAATACAGACGTCGTCTTCCGATCCAGATGTGGAGACAGCCTTGGTGAGTGTGTGTTTATCCTTTGTGAAACAGCATATGTTGAAGGAGTATATGGTCAACGCTGTTTATGCAGAAAACCAAAGATTGCGCGCTAATAACACCTTTGATGAACAACGTAATAATCCAGGCCATGGTGAAATTGTGGAATACCAGCTTCAGCTGACCAAGCTGGCCAATCACGTGCTGGGTTGGGGGTGTGTGTTTGATCATGTGCTCCACCCTCTTCCCCTGCCTGATTATATGACGCCGCGCGGCCTAGCAGAAGACCTTGCCAACGTGAATCCAAGGTTTTGGATCCATGCCTTAGGTGCGCTGCCAGCATGGCGGTTTTGGGTTGAGAAGAGTGATGAATACAAAAATCTACAGCGTATGTATGATGAAGCTGCCACAGATGAACAACAAAGGGAACTTGAAGCAGCCTTTGACTCTCTGTACTATCTCAAGGCAAAAAATGCTCTGATTGCGGCGGGGTATTTCACCCAGAATGAATATTATGATTTGATTCGACTTTGATGGTCTGCCCCAACTGGTCTCGTTTTTCGTCAGGGGGTATTGTGGCCTGGCCATCTTGTGCGCTTCTTGATGGCCTCTAGCCTCGAGGGGGGGGAGGTCCTTTCAGCGGCTAGGGGGGTCAGGGCTTAAGCATCTGGGTGCTCGTTGCGCCAAGGGGACGCGTTTTTTTTCTGCCTTGTCCCACAGCGCGATGGGGTGGGTGAGATGCCATGGCTTAGGCTTTTGTTACCTTTTTTTTTTCCACAATCATCTCTTGGGTTGAAACGTTTGTGCATTGCTTGAAGCTGATCCTTATAAAAAAAGGCCGTTTTGTGGTGCACCGCGCGGGGTGATGCCAAGGCATGGGAGGCATGCGCCTTGCGCGCAGGGATTGTTTTGACTCGCGGCCCATAAGGGCGTATGGTAAGGCAGCTTTGTATAAGGACGCGCTCCATGGATACAAATATTTATACAAGTGTGGCCAAAGCGATGGCTTCCTTGGCCACCATGCATGTGGTGTTTCCTGTGTTTTTATTGTGCTATGTGAGCCGTGTGCGGGAACGGGCAGCAGAGGCCTTTATTTTGGTGCTGTTTTCTTCCCTCGTGGTGGCTTTTTTTGACATCATTTTTGATCGCTGGATTACGGAAGACAAGGCCATCTATTTACCCCATGGCTCGGCCGCGTTGGCTGTTGCTTTTTATGGCTGGTTTGTGTATGCGTCGTCCCTCTGGCCCTTGCGCATTCTCTGTGGGGTGATGGCGATATGTGCCCTTGGAGGGCTCTGGTATCAAAGTGTGCCCTTGATCTCGCTTGTCTTGGGGGCAGGTATGGGCTTTTTGCTGGTAATGTTTTTCTCACTGCTCACCAGAGGGGCTTTGCTTCAGGGGCGGATCTATATCATTGGTCTTTTCCTTACCCTTGTGGGTCTTGGGTTGGTGGCCTTTATTGCGCATGTGCCCAAGGCCGTGTGGATGGATGGCTATATGTTGCTAGGGTTTTCCTTGGCGGGCCTTTTGTTGCACAAATCATTGACGGGTGTGTTTCGCGCCAAAGAAAAGGTGGGGCTGATCAGTCTTGTGATGCTGGGCGTGGTGGCGCTGAAGGCCTTTTCTGATTATGTCCTGGTGCCGCTCTTTTCACCGGCGGTGTCATTGACGGTGTGGATCATGAGCGGGGCTCTGCCGGTTGTGATGGTGTGGCAATTTCCGAAACGTATTCACATCTTTCAGAGCAAGCCCTAGGCTGTGTGCCTAGAGGCTCATCAATTCGGTTTTTTTAACGTTCACCGTTTGATCAATTTTGCTAATCATACCGTCTGTCATTTTTTGAATCTGGCCACTGTGGCTGCGCAGTTCGTCTTCAGAAATGTCGTTATTTTTTTCTGCCTTCTCAAGGGCGTCCATGCCCATGCGCCGTATAGAGCGTACTGCCATGCGCCCATTTTCCGCATACTTGCCCAGCGTTTTGGCCAGCTCTTTGCGGCGTTCTTCGCTTAAGTCAGGCACCTGAATGCGCAACGTCGAGCCGGCTGTTTGGGGGTTGAGTCCTAGGCCTGCATCTGAGATGGCTTTTTCCACCTGCGGCACCATATCTTGGCTCCAAACCTGAATTTGCAAGGTCAAAGGTCCCTGTACGCTCACTGTGGCCACCTGATTTAAGGGCATCTTGCTGCCATAGGCGTCTACCTGCACAGGATCAAGCAACTGTGTGGTCACGCGTCCGGTGCGCAGGCCTTGAATATCTTTAAGAAAAGACTGAAAACTGTCTTCCATCTTTTTTTCTAATTTGTTTTTCAGTTCATGAAACATCGTGAATCCCCCCAGATGTGATGCGTGTAAAACGACCCTTGTGCTGAAGTAGAGACAAGAGCCCATCCTTTTTCATAATATTGAACACATAAATAGGCAAATCAAAATCCCGTGCCATGGCCACTGCGGTGCTATCGAGGACCTGGATGTTCTTTTCTAAAACTGCTGTGTGGCTGAGGTGGGGCAAAAAGGGCGCATCAGGAAAGTACGCGGGGTCTTGTGCAAACACGCCGTCCACTTTTGTGCCCTTAAGCACAGCGCTGCATCCTGTTTTAAGAGCGCCCAATACGGCCGCTGTGTCTGTGGTAACAAAAGGTTGCCCCGTGCCGCCAGCAAGAATGAGGATTTTTTTGGTCCCCAAAATATCTTGTGCCCTTTCCTCACTGAAAAGAGAGACTTGCTCTGGCAGGGGAAAGGGGCTCATCACCTCTGACGGGATATGCCTTTCTGCCAGATGCGCTTTGAGAAAAAGACCATTAAGCATACTGGCACACATGCCCATTTGATCAAGAAACAGGCGAGATGTTTGGGTGAAAGGGGCCGTGTGTCCGCGCATGAGATTGCCGCCGCCTATCACAATCACCAAAGTGTGAGATTCAGCCAGTGTAGCCACTTGATCGAGGATAGGGTCGAGCCTTTCTTGTGAGAAAATTTCACCAGACAGCTTAAGCAAAAAGCGCTGAGAAGACAACGTCTCTTGCCCCAATCTTTCACCCATGGTCATGCCTTTGGTTATTTAATTTTCTCCATGGCAAAGCCTGTGATGCGCACATGGCCGGGCAGGGCGGTGACATACGCCTCCACCGTTTTTTCAGGCTCCATAATAAAGGGCTGCTCGAGAAACACGGTTTCGGAGAAAAACTTTCTCATCCGCCCGTCAACAATTTTGGCAATGGCCGCTTCAGGCTTGCCGGCTTTTTGCGCATCTTCTAAGAAGAAAGCTCGCTCTTTGCTGACGTCCTCTGCATTGAGGTCATCACGGGTCAACGCCGTGGGCTTAGAAGCCGCCACATGCATGGATAAATGTTTGCCGGGCAGATGAAGCGCCTCTGGATCGGATTCGCTGTGTAAGCCCACCAGCACGCCAATGGTGCCCATGGCATCTGTATAGGCGTTGTGGATATAAGAGCCAACATAGCCTTGATCCACAGAAACGACTTGCAAATCCATCAGCTTAATAGGCTCACCAATGACAGAAGACAGGTGGGTTGTTTTTTCTTGCACCGTTTCACCTGAAGCCATGGCAAGCTGCGCCAGTGCATCCAGTGTGGCGGGTTTTTCTTTCACCACAAGAGCCAGCACGTCTTTGACGAAACCTTGAAAGGTCTCATTCCGTGCCACAAAATCAGTTTCTGACGCCACCTTCAACAGCGCGCCCCAGGTGCCTTCTTTGGCCACGCCGATCACACCTTCGGTGGTGTCACGATCCATTTTTTTAGCAGCTTTGACAATGCCTTGCTTGCGAAGCCAGACCGCGGCTTCCTCAAGAGACCCATTCGTCGCCTCCAAGGCTTTTTTGCAGTCAAGAATACCGCAACCTGTCATCTGCCTGAGTTTTTGAATGTTTTCTTTCATACGTTACCCATCCTTTCTCATATCGGCATCTTCAGACGTTACGGGTGCTTCTGGGGCTATCTCTTGTGGAGCCTTTTCCGGTGTACCTTCCTCTGCATGGGCGGCTTTTTCTGTCTGGGATGTATCGGCTAAAGCTTCCGGTTGAGCCGGTGCCTTTTCGTCCTCTGTGGGTTCATCTGACGCAGCAGCTTGTTTTTTATCGTGGCCAAATTCTTTTTTCAGGCCTGTTAATGTCGCTTCAGCTACAAGGTCACAATAAAATGCGATGGCCTTGGCGGCATCATCATTGGCAGGGATTGGGTAGGTGATATCATCGGGGGTTGCGTTGCTGTCCACAATGGCCACCGTCGGGATACCCAGTCGTTTGGCTTCAGCTACCGCGATGCTTTCTTTATTAGTATCCACAATAAACAACATATCAGGCAAGCCGCCCATATCCTTGATACCACCCAAGGCATTTTCTAATTTCTCATGATCCCGGGTGAGAGACAAACGCTCTCTTTTCGTGAGTTTTTGAAAATCGTCTGTCTGAAATTGAGCCTCAAGGTGCTTAAGCCGTTTGATCGATTCAGCAATGGTGTGCCAGTTGGTGAGCGTGCCACCAAGCCACCGCTTGTTGACATAGTATTGTCCTGCGCGCAGGGCTTGCTCTTTAACAATCTGTGACGCTTGCCTTTTGGTGCCCACAAAAAGAAGACGCCCGCCCGAAGCAATGGTTTTCTCAATGGCATTTAAGGCATCCACCAACATGGGCAGGGTTTTTCTCAAGTCAATGATATGAATGCCGGCCCGTTTCCCAAAAATATAGTCTTTCATTTTGGGATTCCAGCGCTGGGTTCTGTGACCAAAATGAGCGCCCACGCCCATTAAATCTTTGATGCCGATTTTGTGTACCATTGCGGTTCTATCCTTTCTCAGTTCATCCGCCACAGGTCCACCGCCCCTTGAGGGGCACTGAGAAATTGACCTGTGTGAGGTTTTCTATCCCTCTATCATAATCCAAAATGCGAGGGAGACAAGGCATTCCTGTTTTTTTCTATTGACTGGCTGTGCCAAATCATATCTAAAATAGACAAAAAAACACAAAAGTAGGGAAAGCATGCTAAAAAAATATCGTTTTGTGTTTTTTTTTGTGGGGTGTGTGGCTGGTGTCTGCCTGTGGCCCCACAAACAAGCCTGAGCTCTCTTATCTTGATCAACAAGAGCCGTGGAAAGAAGAGGCGCAAAAAGTGATGTCTGCCCTGGCTGAGGGGGACGCGGATCGGGCAAGCATGAGTGCCAATTTTGCCCTGAGTAAGTTTCCCAATCAGCCTATGCTGCATTTGCTCAATGGCATGGCCTATGAGGCCGCATCGTCGTCAGGCGGGATGTCGCAAAATTTAGATTTGGCTGAAACGGCCTATCACACCTCGTTACGGCTTGATCCTAATAGTTGGTATGCGCTCTATCGCATGGGACGACTGCAGGTGAGCATGGGAAAGTATGTGCCTGCCCAGCGTTACTTTGCCCAAGCCATCAAATTACGGCCCAAAGACCCTATGCTTTTTTATGAAATGGCCTTTGCTGCCTATTACGCCCATGATTTGCCCTGTGCGTTTGTGAGCATCAAAAAAGCCCTTGCGTGCTTGGCGGAAGACTCCCCCCAGCGCCCTCTCTATTTGCGGGCTGCGGCCTTGCTTTCTTCAGCTGTGGGCCATCACGGAGTGGCCGCCACCTATCTGGCGGAGTTGAGAACCCTCGTGCAAAAAGGGGATGAGAAAGATGTGGATTTTTTGCAAGATCGCATGGACAGCTGGCAGAGGGTGTACCAGGATTTATCGCCGGGGTTGTTGAAAAAAATCTCGCTGTCGCCCGGCAGTGAGGAAGATCTTTCGCTGCCGCCACCTTCGGCCTTGCCCGGTCCTGATGGCCAGTATGTAGACCCCCATAATGCAGGAACATCACCAGATGATCTCACCTCTTTGGGTGATGGATCTCCAAAGTCTCACGCCTCTTTCCGGAAACACAAAAGGAAGCTCGGGCCGCCAGAGGAAGAAGAAGATCCGGTGGTGATTTTTGAATGCGTATTGCTGTTTTTAGATGAAAAGACCACCACACAAAAGGGCCAAAATCTTCTGGAATCCTTTGTCAACGGCACGCTCTTAAGCTTGAAGCCCTTAGAAATTGATACGTTGTTTTATAAGAACCTGGATGGGGGCCGGGTGCTGAGCACTACAGACATGGGTACAAGCGATAGTGCATCGCTGCCCGTGCAGAGGATTTTTTCCAAAAATATGACCTGGGGCACGGTGCAATATAATGCCAACATCGTCAACATTACCAATGACCGGGTGGAGCTGTTGAGCCGGCCGGTGCTGACGGCTTTTTTGGGCAAGCCGGCCACGTTTGATTCGGGCAACACGTTGGTAGGCGGGTTATCGGGAAGCTCGGGTGGGTCGTTGATCAATTTGCCTGTGGGCACGTTGGTGAGTTTTACGCCCACAAAAATTACGGGGAAAGTGGTGGAAATTGATGTGGATATGGAAAGCAGTTCGGTGACCCACGCCAGTCTGCCCACCGGCCTGTCAGATCAGCTGATTGACACGCAAAAAACCCGCATCAAGACCAAATTGCGTCTCAAGTTTAATGAAACAGGGATTGTGGGCGGCAATTATGATCGGGGCACAACCTATAAAAAGAGTGGTGTTCCGTTGCTTGAAAAAGTGCCGCTGGTTCAATATTTTTTCTCGTCTGAAAATAAAGAGGCGCAGAAACGGTCGGTGTTATTTTTGGTGACACCGCGCCGCCGCAAAACCATTGAGCAAGAGTTTCATCATTATCAAACCCTGAGGGGTCGCCATGGAAAGCTATCAGAGCTGTCCATGTTTTTAAGAGAAAACCTAGATGCCACCATGGGCATGAGCCACTTGGGTATTTTCTATAATGAGTCTTGGGATAAACTCGATTTCTATTTTAAAGGGGATATGGTGCGCTTTCCGGAAAGCTCATTGTCACAAAAAGTGGGCTCGCTGCGCAACTTTATTTATTATTGATGCGATCGAGCACCCAGTTAGGGTCATCGCTTTTAATGTTGCGTTTGAAGGTCCATACATCTTGGGTGGGCACCGTTTCTTGGTCAAAAACCTGATCACACGCAAATTGCACCGAGACAAAGGCTGTGTTTTTCTCAAGACGTTTATGTTGAATAGATACCGCGGTGAGATAGATATCGGAAGGTTTTTTGGGGATGGGGTTATTGAGCAGCGTCTTTAACAGCGCCGGGGAGACCAGGGGTTTGAGGGTTTTTTGATCTTGGGCCTGGTGGGCTTTGAGAATCATCAAAAAAGACGCTTCCGCCCCTTCAAGAAAATGAGATTCATCAAACCCAGGGTAAAAGGCTTGCGGATCTGCCACATGTTTGCGAATTTCCACGTCGTGCTTATCGAGAAACACCGTCCTTTTGCGGGGCTTGTGGGGCATTTTTTGACCCAGCACCTGCCAGAGTCTGGAAAAGATGAGCACAGCAACAAAAAGTAAGACAAGAAGACTCATAAAAAGATCCTTTGAAAAGAGGTCCCACAAACGTTTGTATGCGATCACTCTAGCGCCATCTTGAAAAAACTTCTATAGTCTGTGGACCGTGGGTGCGTGTGCGAGGCCTGAGTGTGTCAAAAAATTCTTTGGTGGGTGTGGCGTTTTTTGTTTTTTTTGCCGCGCTTGCTTTTTATACAGCCTTTTCGCCTTCGCAAGATAAACGTGTTTTGCATATCTATAACTGGGCGCACTATATTCCTGCCTCTGTGATCGAAGCCTTTGAGCGTGAAGAAGGTGTCAAAGTGCATTATGATGCCTTTAGCACCCTTGAAATTCTTGAGGCCAAGTTGTTGGCGGCTCATTCAGGATATGACGTGGTCTTTCCCCCAGCATTTCCTACCCTCAAGCTTTTTGCGCCGGCCGGGATTTTTGCCAAACTGGATGTAACGAAAATGCCTAATATTCAGCATCTTGATCCGGCGGTGGTGGAAAAATTAAAAATGGCTGATCCTGAGGGTGTGTATGCGGTGCCTTATTTATGGGGCACAACGGGCATGATTTACCATAAAGAACGGTTGGCATCTTTGGGGGATGATCCCCCCTATGAAAGTTGGGCGTTGCTTTTTTCGAAGCCATGGCTGAAAAAACTGGCGCCTTATCATGTGGTTTTGCTGGACTCGCCGGCTGATGTGTTTCCAGACGTTTTGTTTTACAAGCGAAAAGATCCGTTTGGGTTTCATAACGATGTCTTGAAAGAGGCGGCTTCCTATTTGGCTGAGATTCGTCCCTTCATCTATAAATTTGATTCGAGCCAGATTTTGCAAGATCTTGCATCTGAGCGTGTGGCTGTGGCTGAGATTTTTTCCTCCTATGCCCACATGGCCATTGCGGCTTGGGAAAAACAAACAGGGCATTCGCCTTATTGTTATGTTATTCCTCAAGAAGGTGCCTTGATGTGGATTGATACCATGGCGATTCCGCGCGATTCATTAAATAAAGATCTGGCCTATAAGTTTATGAACTTTTTGATGCGTCCTCAGGTGATGGCTGAGATTACGAATCAAACCTATACAGCCAATGCCGTGATGGGGACTGAGCGCTGGGTGGATCCTTACATCCAAAAGCAAAAAACCATCTATCTGGATGCGTCCGTTAAAAAACGTCTTCTGTTAGATCAAATTCCTCCTCGTGCTTATGAACGTTTGCGCCTGCGCTATTGGACCATGATACGGGCGGGGCATAACCTTTAGGGAGAATTGTTATGGTAAAACTTTCGCTCACACGTCTTGAACCCTGGCAAGATCCCAAAGTCAGGCCTTATATTGACATTCGTCATGTGACCAAATCTTTTGGCAATGTGCAGGCCCTAGATGGCGTGAGCCTTTCTGTATATCAGAATGAATTTTTCTCTTTGCTGGGGGGGTCGGGATGTGGGAAAACGACACTCCTCAGGATTTTGGCTGGGTTTGAAGCGCCGACGTCAGGGCGGATTTTAATTGATGGTGTGGATGTGACGGATATGCCTCCTTTTGAACGTCCACTTAATATGATGTTTCAATCTTATGCGCTGTTTCCACACATGACCGTTGAAGAAAATGTGGCCTTTGGCCTGCGTCAAGAAAAAATGCCTGAGCCCACGCTGAAGAAACGTGTGAAGGAAATGTTGTCACTTGTGCATATGAGCGCTTTTGCACACCGCAAGCCGCCGCTTCTTTCGGGGGGGCAAAAACAGCGTGTGGCCTTGGCGAGGGCGCTGGCGAAAAGGCCGAAAGTGTTGTTGCTTGATGAGCCCCTAGCCGCCCTTGACCGCATTTTGAGAGAAGATACCCAATTCGAGCTGGTCAATATTCAAGAGGAGCTGGGCCTGACCTTTATTATGGTCACCCACGACCAAGAAGAGGCCATGACAGTGTCAACGCGTATGGGCATTATGGATCATGGCCGCATTTGTCAGGTGGGGACTCCTGGTGAGGTTTATGAATATCCCAATTCTGTCTTTGTGGCGGGATTTGTTGGGGCCATCAATTTATTTGAAGGTCTGGTGATCGAGCATGAGGCCGACCATTTGTTGGTGCGATCGGAAGACCTGGATACTGATCTTTATGTAAGCCACACATCGTCGCTGCCTGTGGGGGCGCAGGTTTCTGTGGGCATTCGTCCTGAAAAAATCATGATGTCTGTGCGTGAGCGGCAAAGTGATCGCAATGCGGTGAAGGGGCAGGTGGAGGATATTGCCTATCTGGGGGATGTTTCTATTTATCACGTGCGGCTACCGTCGGGAAAAATTGTTTTGGCCACCCAACCCAATGTGGGGCGTTTGCGTGAGCGAGTGGTGCAATGGGACGATGTGGTGTCTTTGTTTTGGAAGCCAGAAAACGGCGTGGTGTTGACGGCGTAGCGTATGTATTCTTGGCTGGCAATTATGTTTGACTATGTAAGAAAGCGCAGTGCCTTTCTTATTTTTATGGTTCCCTATGTATGGCTGTCAGCGTTTTTGCTGGTCCCCCTGATTGTGATTTTTTGCATCAGTTTTTCTGAAAGCTTGATTGCCATACCCCCATTTGCGCCTATGATTTCGTGGGTGGGGCGCCATGTGATGCAGATTAAGATCAGTTTTGATAACTATGCCTTTATTCTTTCTGATCCCCTCTATATCCTTTCCTATCTCAATTCCTTTGGTCTTGCGTTTGCCACCACCTTGTTGTGCCTGGTCTCATCATACCCTGTGGCCTATGGTTTGTTTTTGCTGCCAAAAAGAACGCGTTTTTTCTGCCTCATGTTGTTATTGCTGCCTTTTTGGATTTCTTTTTTGGTGCGGGTTTATGCATGGATTGGGCTGCTTGATGCGCATGGTTTTTTGAGCCTGCTGCTTCAAAAGCTGGGTCTTTTTCACAGCACGGAAGGTGTGCTTGGAACCCCTGTGGCCGTGCTGTTGGGCATGGTCTATACCTATTTGCCTTTTATGATTTTGCCGCTTTATAACGCCCTGGAAAAAATTGATTTTCACCTGGTGGAGGCGGCCTCAGATTTAGGCGCCAAACCGTTGGCTATTTTTTGGAAAATCATTTTTCCCCTTTCACGACGTGGGGCGCTGGCTGGATCTATTTTGGTGCTCATTCCTGTGGTGGGAGAGTTTGTGGTGCCCGAGCTTTTGGGGGGTGGCAAAGTGCTGATGATTGGTCAGATGATTTGGAATGAGTTTTTCTATAGCCGTGACTGGCCCTTGGCCTCAGCCTTGGCCATGCTGATGTTGGTGACGTTGGTGCCACCGATTATGATCTTACAGCGATTGCAAAAAAAGCTATAGCCCAAGGGAGCTAGGCAGCTTTGATGACCGCCTGCATCTGCGCGTATTCAAACAGCGATAACAGGCATGTTTTCACAGGTTCAGAAAGGGCTGAGGTTTGGAGAAACACTTGCGCCTTGCGCGCCAGTTCAGGAGAAGCCAGAAGGGATGTATCTAAAAACCCACTTTGTCGCAGGCCTAAGATGTCACCCTCACCGCGCAGGGAAAAATCTTTTTGCGCAAGGGCAAAACCGTCATCATTGTGCTGGAAAAAATCAAGGCGTTGACGCGTCCCCTCAGACAGAGGAGGGGTATAAAGCACCACCAGGAAGCTTTCTTGCCCCTGTCGTCCAATGCGTCCGCGCATTTGGTGCAACTGCGCCAGGCCAAAGGATTCGGCATTTTCAATGACCATGTGAGTGGCATCAGGCACGTCAATCCCAATTTCAATAATGGTGGTGCACACCAGAATGGGGGTGAGGCCTTGCCGAAAATCTGCCAAGGCTTTTTGCTTCTCTTGTTCAGGTTGGGTGCCATAAAGCCCATGGACTTGGCCCGGAAAAGCCTTTTTTAGAAAAGCCCACCGCTTTTTCACGGCGGCTTTTTCTGAAGAGGCCTCAACACATGGGCACACCCAAAATAATTTTTTGCCGGCCTTCAGCGCCTCCCTTATTTTGGGCATAAGACTGTGCATGTGATCTTGGGGCAACAGCGTGGTGGTGCGTTTGGATGCTACACGGGACTGCAGGTAAGAGGTGTCCACATCGCCCCGCAGCATGAGGCTATAGGTGCGTGGGATCGGCGTGGCTGTCATCAGCAACAAGTGGGGCACGTAGGCCTGTTTTGTGAGAAGGGTGCTGCGTTGGCTTACCCCAAAGCGCTGTTGTTCATCAATAATTACAAGCCCTAGGTTGGGAATGGTCACCCCTTCTGAAAGCAGGGAATGGGTGCCGATAATGGCATCATACTTTCCTTCACAGATATCGCGCACGCAGGCTTTTTTGTGAGGCGTGGTGCGGGTGAGGAGCACAGCGCGCGCCGAGGTGTGTTTGAGAAGATGTGCACATTTTTCATAGGTTTGCTGGGCCAAAATTTCTGTGGGCGCCAAAAAAGCCGTGCGCACCCCTGCATGAATGGCATAAATCATAGCACCAAAAGCAACCAAGGTTTTGCCGCTGCCCACGTCTCCTTGGAGAAGGCGACGCATCGGATGGGCTTTCTTCAGATCCACAAGAATCGTTTGATAAGCTTCCATCTGAGAGGGCGTCAGCGCGATGTTCTCTTGTGTGAGCACAGCAAAAAAGGCGTCTGGATCTTTGTGGGACGAGGATAAAGAGATGGCGCGCTGATGGTGTTGTTCGTGTTTTTTTTGATGGAAAAGAATATGTCTGGCAAGCAGACGGTCAAAAGAGAGGCGTTGTTTGGCCTGCGCTTGCTCTTCAGGTGTGGTGTGATCTATGCCATGCACTCGCCTCAGCGCCTCTTCAAAAGAAGGCCAGTTATTTTCTGCAAGAAAAGCTTGATCATACCACGCCTCAGCGGGGGGCATCTCGTTGAGGGCTAAGGTCACAAGGTGGGCTATTTTTTGAGAGGTCAGCCCTTCGGTTTGGGGGTAAATAGCGTCACGCTTGATCGGCTCGTCAGGCGCATTTTGGGCAAAGCGGGGAAAAAATAAAACCCACGTGCCCTGCTCATGATGTGCCTTGCCCCATACCTGCCACAAAGAGGCAGGCTGCATTTTTTGCTTGAGGTAGGGATACTGCTTTTTGTGAAAAAAAAGGCGGACAGGGTGTGTGGGTTGGCATGGATGATGGGGATGCGTGGTGCCGATCACGTGTGTATATTTTTTGTGCTGCGCGCATGACGTGATACGTATCGATGCACAAACCTTATCAGAAGAGGCGTGGCCAATCGGGGTAAAGCATTCATAACGGGTAGGAAAATGAAAAAGAAGGTCGCGGCGTGTGTAAAGGCCTAGGTTGTGGAGCCTCTTGAGGCTCACGGGTCCGACTCCTCTCAGAGAAGAAAGGGGTGACCGCATATAGGTTAACAAGGGGGTATGGTGTGTATAAGCCTTGGATGTGCTCATGAATCAAAAAACGGTAGGGAAGAGGAGAAGATAAAACGCATGTGCATGAAAAACGCCGCGCCTCCCACATGAAGGCGTTATCCGCGCGCCCGTTCTTTTTTGATGGATGGACTGAGCAAAGAGGCGATGTTGCCGAGGGTTTGCCGTAAATCATGTCTGTGCACAATTTGATCAACCGCGCCATGGGCGAGTTGGAACGCGGATGTCTGAAATCCGTCCGGCAGTTTGGTGCGCATGGTTTGTTGAATGATGCGTGCGCCTGTAAAGCCAATAATGGCCCCAGGTTCGGCCAGGTTGATATCCCCAAGGGAGGCAAAAGAAGCAGAAACCCCGCCTGTTGTTGGGTGCGTGAGCACAGAAATATAGGGAAGGCCTGCCTCTTTCAGACTTGCCAACCCAATAATGGTGCGCGGCATCTGCATGAGCGATAAAATACCTTCCTGCATGCGTGCCCCACCCGAGGAAGAGATAATGACATAAGGGGTTTTCTGTTGAAGCGCCGTGTCGGCCCCCTTCACAAGGGCCTCGCCGGCAGATGTGCCCAAAGAGCCGCCAATAAATTGAAAATCAAACATGGCCACCACTATGGGGAGCCCCTGAATTTTTCCCTTGGCCAGGGCAACGCCATCTTTTTTCTTCTTGCGGGCTTCTTTGAGTCGTTCTGTATAGCGCTTCAGATCTTTGAACTTAAGAGGGTCATCGCTTGGCGGTGTCCAGTGAAGGGGTTGATAATGACCATCATCAAACAAAGATTGGCACCGTTCTTCGGGTGACATATAAAAATGGTGATGACATTCTTTGCATACAGAAAGGTTGTCTTTAAGTTCTTTGCGAAAAATCATTTGTTCACACGATGGACAGCGGCACCACAGGTCTTCGGGGGTGTTTCTGCCGCCCACCTGTTTTATTTTGGGCCTCATAAGATCGGTCAGCCAATTCATAGCGCAAGCCTTTTCGAAAAAATGCTCCTCATTATACCTCATTTGTCAGATTTGTTAACATGCCTGAGCAGGTGGCTGCGAACTCAGGCGATCGTAAAGGCAAAAAGTCAAAAAAATTGACAAAAAGAAAAAATCGTCTAAAAAAGTTTTTATGTCAAAGCGATCTTCCTACTTTTTGTCACTCAAGGGGATGAGTTTGTTCGAAATTGCCCTTGTCTTGGCTGTGATTGGCTTGTTAACGGCGGGCATCATGAAGGGCTATGACCTTCTCCAACAAGCCAGGCTCCAAAAGACCATCACACACATCATGTCTGTGCAAACAGCGGTGCGTATGTTTCGTGATCGTTATGGCAGCTTGCCGGGAGATTGTGACGAGGCGTCTTTTATGTGGAGCGGCAAGACCCGTGATGGCAATGGTGACGGCGTGGTGGATGGCCATTTCTTCGATAATAGGTCGGAATCCTCTTTTTTTTGGCAACATCTTTTTCTGAGTGGGTTGATTCCTGATCTGCCTTTTTTGCGGCACCATGACCCTCATCAAGCCCATGGTCTCTTTTTTCCTAAGACGGCGTTAGGCAACATTTTGGTTGTGCAGTCAGATCCGCCGCCCTTCGAAGGGCTGTGGCTGATGGTCTATGCTCTGCGTCACGGGAAAAAGTATTTAACGCCCAAGCAGGCTTTTTTCATCGATCGTCACATCGATAATGGCCATCCTTTGACAGGTTGTGTGCGTGCGCAAAGCGCACCTGGCTATAGTACAGACGCGTGCGTGAAGCAGGGGCGCTATAATTTGCAAAGCACGCGTCCTGCGTGTGTTGTGTATGTTTTGTTGGAGTAAGGTAATGTTTAGGCGTCATCAAAACGCCAGCACCGTTAAGGGGTTTTCTCTTGTGGAGATGGCGCTTGTGCTGGCGATTCTCGGCATTGTCAGCAGTGGTCTGTTCCGCATGCTGTCGTATCTGTGGACGGCACGTCAAGAAAAGAACACACAAGATCGTCAAGAGCGAGTGTTCAAAGCCTTGGGTCAGTATGTGCGCCGGACAGGCCAACTTCCCTGTCCCGCAGACCCATCAGATTTGGTGAATTGGGGCAAAGCACGTCCTCGGTGCCAATCCCCGGTTCAAGCTTATGGCATTGTACCTTTTCAGACCTTGGGCCTGTCAGAAGGGGTGTCCAAAAATGGGGCGGGCGTTTTTTTCACATATATTGTTCATCCAGGTATGACCCTGCGTGGATCGTTATCTGTGGGGCCTCAGCAGAGCTATTGCAAAAAACATGTGGAGCCTTTGTTTACGGTTGTGCACAGACATGGAGCGCAGGCATCACCTGATGGTGACCCTATTGTGCTTGTCTTGCTTAGTCACAACAGCAAGGGTGAGGGGGCATTTTGGCGTGGGAGAAAAAAAAGAAAGCCTTATAAAAACTCTCTGAGCTTCAACCAATTGTGTGGGTCTTATGATTTCAAATGTTATGAATCTGCCCCTAAGAGGCGCGCTCAATGTCAGACAAGTCTTCGCACAGAAACAAAATGTAACCTTGCCTCCTATTATGGAGGGTTCTTTTGTGATGAATAAAGCGGGTTAGATGTTTTCTCGCTTCATTCGGCGATTGATGCGTGATTTAAGAATTTGGGATGTGCGAAAACTCACGCTTTTTCTGGGTGTGATCAACGCTTCTGTGCCCGTTTTTGGATTTCTCCCCATGCGGGCCTGTTTCTTATGCACCAGAAATGTGCCAAAAGAAGAAATCTTCAAAGACGATGTCTCATTGAGAGATTCGAAAAGTTGATTGATGATTTCTTCGATCAAGATCGAGGCCTGATTCTTAGGAATCAGAAGTTGTTGTGAAATTTGTTGAGCTAAACCGGAGCGGGTCAGAGTTTTTTGTGCCACGGGTGCGTCCTCTTGTTGCTTGGAAACACCCTCATTATTAGAAAATAACTTTAAGAAACAGCATTCAAAGCCAATACCCTTTTAAAAAAACAGGTTTTTTTGTTTACGCAGACAACTTTGACTGTCTTCTATCAAGAAAAACTGGATAGATTAGAGTTTTTGTGCCACCACCATTTCTCTTACGAGGTCAACCTTCGCTGAGGGCATATCCTCAAAATGTCCATTCCAAACAATCTTGCCTTGCTCTAACACGCCAATGTGGGTAGAAATCATGCGCGCAAGATGTAGATCATGGGTGATGGTAAGCGTCGTGGTTTGTGATTGGTGGTGAAGCTGGTGAATCAGTTGACCAATGAGGTGGACAGAAAGGGGGTCAAGGCCTGTGGTGGGTTCATCCAGCAGCAAAAGGTTAGGTTTGTGAACAATGGCTCTGGCAATCGCCACCCTTTTGGCCATGCCGCCCGAGATTTCTGAGGGCATGAGGTCAATGATGTCATGGCTGAGGCCTACTTGACTTAAGGTGCGTAGCACAAGGGTTTTTATGAGGCTGGCTTCTTTTTTATAAGCGCGGCTTCGAAGTGCCAGCGCGATATTTTCGCCCACAGACATGCTATCAAAAAGAGCAGATCCTTGAAAAACTACCCCTACATTTTCCATGCCTGAAGAGGTGCTTCCCTCTTCCATGCCCCGGACAATATGTTGGTCACGAACAATTTTTCCTTTGTCGTGGGTGAGAAGGCCCAGAAGGCATTTCATGGCCACAGATTTGCCAGAACCTGATCGCCCCATCAGCGTGAAAGACTCGCCCTTACCAATGGTAAGATTAAAATTTTTTAGAACTGGGTTATCTTGAAAAGATTTATAAACCCTATTGAATGTGACAATCGGTGACTTCATGTGCGAAAAAACATACTGGTGAGGACATAGTTCATAATCAAGATGGCAATGGAAGACTGCACCACCGCTTTGGTGGACGAAAGTCCAACGCCGGCGGCTCCACCTTCCGTGTAATAGCCTTGATAACAGCCCGTCAGCGCAATAATCATGCCAAAAAAGAAGGCTTTGATCAGCCCTGAGGTGATGTCAATCATTTTAAGGATATCAAAGGTTTGGTTGAGATAGGCCCCTTCGGTAAAGCCAAGTTCATAAATCGCCACCAGATACCCTCCGAGCACACCAATAATGTCTGCCACAATGACGAGGATCGGCATGGTGATGATACTGGCTAGCAAGCGCGGCCAGAATAAATAGCGAAAGGGGTTTTTAGAGAGGGTAATCAAGGCATCAATTTGCTGGGTCACCCGCATGGTGCCAATCTCAGCGGCCATCGAGCTGCCCAAGCGTCCTGCAATCATGAGGCCTGTGAGCACCGGCCCTAGCTCACGCGTGATAGACAGCGCCACAACACCCGCAATGGCATCTTCAGCCTCAAAACGCGAAAAGCCCGTATAACTTTGCAGCGCCAACACCATGCCCGTAAACAAAGCCGTCAGCCCCACCACAGGCAAAGAAAGATAGCCGATCTCAAAGATGCGCGCTTTCAGGGCCTGGACATAATAGGGAGGCAACACGCCATAATACACAACCTTTCCCGCAAAGTGTAAAAACTTTCCGAAGCAGGCCATCAACAGCAAAGCAAGGCGTCCTGTGTAGGTAAAAAGAGCAATGATCATAAATTTTTGTATTTTTTATATAAAAAAACGTCAAGGGCTAGTTCACATAAGAGACATGCAAACGCTTGCCTAAGTGTGTCAAGATTTCCCACACACTGGTTTGTGCGTGTGCAGCGAGGGCGTCGATGGTGAGTGTGTCATTGATAAGATCCATCCATGTGGCCTGCTCAAGCTCTTGTGGTGGCACATCTGTCACGTCAAAGGTGGTGAGATCCATGGAAATACGGCCGACAACAGGCAGGGTGTGCTGACCGATCATGCCCGCGGCCTTGTTGCTGAGGGATTGAAAATAGCCATCACCATAACCTACGCTGACAGTGGCAATGCGCATATCACGGGGGGCCATAAACGTTTGGTCATATCCAATGCCTTCGCCTTTTTTCAGGGTGCGCACTTGCATGATGCGTCCGCGCAATGTGATGACGTGGCGAAGATGCGCTGATAGCGGGTTATGTGCCGACAGCATAGACCCATAAAGAAAGCGTCCTGGGCGGGCAATATCATAAAAATAGGAAGGGCCGTGTAACAAGCCCGCGGAATTGGCAAAGCTTTTTCGTGCCTGAGGAAAAGCAGCAAAACTTTGTTCGAAGAGAAGACGCTGATATTCATTGTAGGAGGCGTGGAGGTCATATCCGCATGCCAGGTGGCTCATCAGCGCATCCACCGTTAGCCCTTGCGTGGCATCGGGAGATTGAGCCAGTTGGTTCAGTATATCAGGCGTGAGCCCCAAGCGGTTAAGCCCTGTTTCCACTTGCAGCCAACACGGCAAAGAGCGTTGGAGCAATTGAGCTGTGTGACGCCACGCCGCTACCTGCTCTGGGGTGGATAGGATAGGTGTGATATGATGGTGTGCCGCTTCGTACATCACGTCTGGCCAGAGGCCGTTTAACACATAGATGGTGATATCTTGGTCACCTTGACGAAGAGAGAGTGCCTCTTCTAAGGTGGCCACAAAAAAGTGGTGCGCGCCTAAGGATTTGAGGGTGGCCACAACCTCTTGTGCGCCCAGTCCATACGCATTGGTTTTGACCACAGGCGCAACCTGGCATGATGGCGTTACATATGTATCCAGCGTTTGATAATTTGTGCGCAAGGCTGCTCGATCCACATACAAAACAGCTGAGGCTGTGTGGGGAATATCTGTTTGGGTATTCTGAGGTTGAGAAGGTTGCGTTGTCATGACAAAGAGCTCACACGTGCCAGGTCTGAAAATTTGGTCAACATGCTGTTGAAATGAACAGAGATATTACCAATAGGCCCATGACGTTGTTTTGCAATCATAATATCAGCCTTATTATGAATTTTTCCCATAGTTTCTTGCCACGATGCCATTTTTTCTGAATCTTCCCCCGGTTTTTGGCGCGAGACATAATATTCTTCCCGGTAAATCAGCATCACCACATCGGCATCTTGCTCAATGGATCCTGATTCTCTGAGATCAGCCAGCATGGGGCGTTTGTCTTCCCGCTGTTCCACAGATCGTGATAATTGAGAGACAGCAATGACCGGCACATTGAGTTCCTTGGCCAGTGTTTTCAGGCCGCGCGTGATGCTTGACAGCTCCTGCACCCTGTTGTCTTGGTTTTTTTGGCCGCCGCTCAGGAGTTGAAGATAATCCACCACGATGAGGCCGAGACCTTCCTTGCGTGCAAGCCGGCGCGCCCGTGTGCGCAGCGCCGCCACCGAAAGGGCGGGGGTGTCATCAATGGCAAAGGGAAGTTGGGCCAGCATGCGTGAGACTTCTACAAAGGTGGGGAAATCTTCTTGAGACACCATACCCCGGCGGATTTTGTCAGAAGAAATTTTTGACTCTTGACCCAAAAGACGCATGGCGATCTGTTCAGAAGACATCTCGAGGGAAAAAAAAGCCACCCGACCACCTTCTTTTCCTTTTGTGTTGAGAAACGCTTGAGCCGTGTTAAAAGCAATGTTGGTGGCAAGGGCTGTTTTCCCCATGGAAGGCCTGCCTGCCACGATGATAAGATCAGATGGGTGCAGGCCGCCCAATTGCTTATCAAGATCTTTGAGGCCTGTGGTGATGCCCACAACGTGCGAATCTTTTTTAAATGCACTTTCTGCCGATAAGATGGCTTGGGACAGTGCGCTTTTAAAATCCACAAACCCTGTGTTGGTTTTGTTGTGTGAGGCCAGGTTGAAAAGCTGTTGTTCGGTTTCTTCGATGCAGTCTTGAGCCGTTTTGTCTACAGCAATTGTTTTGGCATCACTTGTGAGTTTCTCACCTAAATAAATCAGCTGACGCCGCAGGTGAAGCTCTCGGATCTGTTGGCCATAATCAGCTGTGTTGACGAGCGATAAGATATGGTCGCCCAGTTTAGAGAGATAGGCCACGCCCCCAAGATCGGTGAGGGCGCCGTCACCTTCAAAAAAAGGTTTGAGCGTCACCGGTGACGCCAAGCTTCCTTTTTGCACAAAGGTGTGAATGGCGTCGAAAATCCGTCCATGCAGGGGGTCAAAAAAATCTTGCGCTGTGAGAAAAGCGTCTACCTGCTCTAATAAGCCATTATCATGCAACAAGGCTCCCAAAAGAGCTTGCTCAACCTCAAGATTGTGGGGAAGCACCTGCTCTGACACCAGATAACCCAAAGAAAATATGAGAACGCTTGTCCCTATTATAGAGAGAACAACTCGTTTGTCACCCATGCTTTTGGGGTGGGTGATTTATGGATATGCACAAAATATATCCATTTAAAATAATTATCAATGTCCACAAATATTTAAAAAAATTAAAAAGACAAAAATAAATAAATAAAGTAAAAAAAAATAAATTATATCATTATAAAATGTTTTTTTGACAAAAAATATAATTAAAATTGTTAAAAAATGCGCAATAACATCGCTGTGCTTTTTTGTTTCTGGATTTTTTTATCCAAAAAAAATGCACATTGCCTATGAAAAAAGTGCGCATACGGGCATAAGAAGAAAGAGTCCTCCCGTTTTGGTCAAGACGGCATGGCAAGAGCCTCAGTTATCTAAAGTTCCTGTGATGATACAGCAGAAAAAAAAAGACCTTGTCGCGGCCATCCTCACGCCACCTCAAAAAAAGAGACCCCGCCACGTTCCAAAGAAAAAGAAGACCTCTTTTGTTTTGTTAAGAAAGCCTGCACCTTTTTATTTATCGTGCCCGCAGCAGAGGCACCACCACAATTTTTCTCAAGAAACGGTTGTCGATATAAGTCATCATGCTGGGCTTGCGTATGGGGGAGACACCTCTGATCCCCTGCTGTTTCCATCCCTGCTAATGGGGGGTGATGGGGTGGCAGCTTACGACATCGCTCAAAGTGTGAGGGGAGAGCATCACGTCACGTTTGTAGGCACCCCTATGGTGGAAAATAACAGAACCTCCCATCAAAACCTCAGCCAGGTGCAACACACCCCGACCCCCGTTCCCTCTATCCGTTTCACAGAAGATAGGATATGTTATGAGGCTATGGTATGTGAGGTCGTGCTGGTGCGGCCATCCTTGTTTGCAGAATCTGTTGGCGGCGATCATGATGATGGGCAAGACGGGCACAGCCTGTTTTTTTACGATGAAATGGATGGGGATGATGAGGAAGACATGTCAACGCCTTTGGCAGACATGGATCATGACGCCATGCTTTTGGAGGAAACGTATGCGCGCGTACAGGCTCTGTCTGAGGAGGCAGATCTATGGGACGACGTTCTTGTTGACCAGATGGATGGCTCTGAAGACGAGTATCATGGTGGGGACGTCAGGGAGGAAATAGATGCGTCAGCATCAGAAGATGAAGTGTCTGAAGGTGAGATGTCAGAGGATGAGGAACTTGAGTATGCAGAGAGAGCCAATGTCTTCACGCAGGAGGATGTGGCGAGCATAGACATGCAGGGTGAGGAGGTCGATGGTGCGGGCCACGCTGGTGAAGGAACAGAGGTTGCCGCTTTGCATGAACAGGAAGAGACAGCGGCGCGTCGGATTCAATCGTGGTGGCGTGAGCGGCGGCGATCGAGAGTTCAGGCTACGATGCGACAATATGCACTCAACACGTTAGCACAACCCCATGGAGAAGCCTTAGCTTCAGGATCTCTAGAACGGCTCGATGATGTCACCCACGAGGTGCTGCCTTCTGAAACTTTTGGCCCTGAAGAATCACAACACTCCTTAAGACAGCGCACCTATTCTGATAGTGCATTAGATCGATGGGCTTATGCTTGCATGATTGATTGGGAGAGACAGCAAACACCACCACCTTCTCATTATGGGTCAAGTGATAGCCTAGAGAGTCTCAATCCTGATGTGTTGGCGCGCGTCAACCAAAACCAATACTATGTTAATTATCAAGACTTGATCAGTGATGATGAGTATGAATGGGATGACTCACTCCCGGCCTATTTTGGTGCATCTCATTTTAATGACCCCGTGTCTCCACCATATTACGATGAGCCATGGACATTCTCAGATCCAGAGAGTGAAAGTGAGGATGATCAGTCAAGAGATGTTCACGAAGGGACACGTGTTTTTCGTGGCTTTTCTTCTCCCGTGGTGCCCTTAGAAAGAGCTGCTGCACCGCCTTCTCCTGACATGGGAGCTATGCCCGTTTTAGGGCCAAGAGCGGAAAGACAGGTTGAGAGCGTGCCATCTACACCTTTGCTTGAGCCTTTGTTAGGAGAAGAAGTGCCTTTGCAGGCACCGGTCATCCCCCCTAACACAGAAGAAGAAACGATTGCAGAAGGCGACATCAACCGTGCCGAAGAGGATGTGCATACGGACATAGCAAGCGGTGTTGCTGAGGCTTTAGTGACAGAACATCAGATGGGTCAAGCCCTGGCTGCTCAGGTTCAGATGATTCAAGCTACCTTGGGTCATGAGGTGTTTGATGTGTCGCCCCCGTTAAGCCCACTTACCTCTTCTGATGAAGGGCTTGGCTCACCTGAAAGACTGGGTCCTGTGCCCCATGAAGATCCTGTACCTGATGAAGATACCTCTTTACCCCGTTTGCCTGAAGAGGGTCTTTTGAACTGTTTCCCGATAGAGGGTGTGCATAATCTTTTGGTAGAGCCAGCAGATGTGGTGGAGGCATGTGCACAGCGACGGGATAGCGCAGGGTCTGTTCCCGTTTTGATAGAAGTGGGACCCTCTTCGCAACGAGATTCAGGCATTTTTGAAGACAGGGTGTCGAGTCCGGATCCATGGCCTGGCGATGCCGTACTTGTTGCTCCTTTATGCCAAGAGCAGGAATCTGAGGTATCTGAGGTCTCCCTAGCTACGGGAAGCACAGAAAGCATAGGCGGTGTAAGGACTGTAACGCGCCGGCGGCGCAGGCGGGAAGGGCCGCATGTTCGTCAAAGAACAGGCCTTTCAGATTATGCCGCTGGCAACGCCGCACGAAGGCGTGAAGCAGAGGCCAGAAGGGCACAAAGACAAGAAGACATGCTTCAAGATGGGCAGAGTCGTCAATTGAATGCGCAGCACGTGCGGGAAAATCAGCGCGCGCAAGCACAGGCAGAAAGGCACCGGATAACCCAAGAGCGTCAAGAACGTGCCAGGCGCAATCGGGAAGCGCAAGGTGCTGGGCCACGCTCTGTCACATCACGCACGCGGCGTGACGATAGGCGCACAGATCGTGAGCGATATCAAGGATCAGGAGGGGTGAGCGCAGGTGATCCCGATTTTTCCCACACACCAAACCCAAGACGGCGCCCTTGACGGCGTGCTTTTTGGGCATAGCGCGTGAGCGGCCAATCTTGCGGCCATAGGGGCCAGTCTTCGGGCTTGTCATTGTGAACACCTGCGCGGTATACAAGCGCCTCTTGCAAGGCCAGGTTCTCTAACACAAAACCAATGTAAGAAGGGTCATCAGAGGCAAAGACAAAAAGACCGCCAGGCACCAACAGGCGACTGATATGGGCCAGTGTTTGAAGATTGAGGAGACGACGCTTGTGATGTTTTTTCTTGGGCCATGGGTCAGGAAAAAAAACGTGAATGCGATGAAACGTCTGATCAGCCAAGGTTGGCCATAATATTTGTATAGGGGCAGAGGAAAGGCACACGCGTTTTTTGAGATGGGGCGCCTGATGAATCTGTGTCATCACCTTCATAAGGCCGTTTTGAAAAGGTTCAACCCCTAGTATGCCCACATCTTTTTGTGTCTGGAGGGTGTGCATAAGATGTTCACCACCGCCAAAGCCAATGTCAAGAATACGTTCTTTGATGGTGGGTGAACCTACAAAGGCTTGCGTCCATGTCTCTGGATCATAGGTGACTGAGGGCCACGCTTCTTCAAAAATAGCGCGGGCCTGTGGACTGATCTTTTTGCCGAGTCTGCGCCCATAAAAAAAATGTTTGGGGCGCATCATGATATTTTTTTCCGTAAGCGCCGACGTTTCTTTGTGATCGGTGTTGTTTGCCATAAAATAGTGAGAAAAAGCAGGGCGCAGCTCAGCCAAAAACAGGTGTATCCTAGGGTTTGAAAGAGGGTAGGCTCAAGCGGTTTGGGCAGCGCAAAGTCAATCACGCCTTGAGAAGAGATGGGCAGTTGTTTCAGCACCTGGCCATAGGGGGACACGAGGCAAGAGATCCCTGTGTTGGTCACGCGTACAAGCGGCACACCTTCTTCAATCGCACGTAATCGTCCTATGTCTAGGTGTTGGTAAAGGCCCCAACTTTCTCCAAACCAGGCATTATTGGTTAGCTCCAAAAGCCAATGCGGCCTTTTTAAGGTTTGTGCCACATGATTGCTGAAGGCCGTGTCAAAGCATATCAGCGGTGAAAAAGGCGGAAGATTTCCTGTGTAAAACGTTTTGATGTGGGGCCCGGGTGTGAAATCGTGACGGTCGAGGGTCAGGGCTTTGATGTGACCCAAAGGTAGCCAATTCCGCCCGGGGATATACTCGCCAAAAGGCACAAGGTGATATTTATCATAAATGTGTGTGAGCTCACCATTGTGACGCACGACCACAAGACTATTGTGCAGTTTATGTCTTTCTCTGCGCATCACCCCGGTGATCAAGGTTTGGGGAAAGCGTATGGGAAGTGGCACACCAATCTTTTGTGACCCTTCGCACCAAAAAGGAAAGGCAGCTTCAGGCCATAAGATGTGCGTGAGTGGTTTTTTGCTGGGCAGTTGCGTCAAGGTGGTGAGGGTCGTTAAAATGGAAGACGTTTTATCAGGATTCATCTTATCTTTCTGTGAGATATTGGGCTGAACAAGTCGTATCCATGGTTTGGCGTGATAGGTTAGAGGCTTCATGCGTTGATGCCCCCAAAAACTGATGACAAAAATGATGAAAGTGAGGGCCCCTGTAAAGGAAAGGCGCACGCGGAAAGACAGCGTCTTAGCGGCCCAAAGATACGGAATGGATAAGAAAAAGAGGGTGAGCACACTGAGACCATAGCTGCCAATCACAGAAACTGTTTGCATAATAAAAAGGTTTTCACCCCAAATGTGGGCGAAAAAATTCCAAGGAATGCCTCCAAAAACCAAAGAGCCACGCACCCACTCTGCCAGACTCCAGCTGAGGATAAAGGACAAAAAGGCCGCCAGGGTGCCAAAGTTTGAGATGCTAAAAAAAGAAAGAATGGCGGCCAACAGGCCCACATGGATGCAGGCAAAGACAATGGGGATGATAACAAAGCAGAACGGGATCAAAAACCAAAATTTATCTAGCTCGACATACATGGACAAGGTGATCCAGTAAAAGCCGACCAAGAAAAAACCAAAGCACCACGCAAAAAAGACACACAGGCCTTTGATCAAAGGGAGTGGTTCAAGCATTTTGAAAAGGCCCAGCATGCCTATACTTAAGAAAGGCCAGAAATAAAGGGGCGGCAGCGCGCATGCCGAAAAGGCACCTAAGACAACAGCCATGAAGAGGCTGATTTTCATGTGAAAAGAGGAGAGTGTTAACAAAGACATTGATTATGAAGAATCTTTAGACACCAGGGCAGCTACACGATCAGCCTTAACAACATTCGCATGGATGATTCTAAAAGGAAAGGCCGCGCAAGGGAAAACAATTTTATCCCACGCTTTCACCCCATGCCTGATCACGGTGCACAGCAAGGTGTGGATGAAGGGGGATGCTTCATATTTTTGTATGCATACCCCATGGCCCTGATGTGGGGGGTGGCTGCTGCCCCCCTCAGATTTTGAAATCATCGTTTGGTTTACCTGAAGCCTTTTTGTTGTCTATAAGACAATCGCATGTGTTTTTGTACCGTATTTCGTTAAGACGTGGAAACCCTTTTTTCAAAAACCACTCCCTCATGGCGTACTAAAAGGGGACGACAAACCCAGTTGATGGAGCGTCTTGGTTTCGTGGGCACGCATGATGCGCGTTTCTGCTTCTGTTTGGTGATCAAACCCCATGAGATGTAAGGCGCCATGAATAACCATGTGTGTCAGATGGTGGGCAAAGTCAATCTGTAGATCGTGACTTTCTGAAAGAATTTGTTCAAAACCCAAAACAATATCTCCTAAAAATGTCCATGATGGAATAGGGGAAGACGCTGGGAAAGCCAATACGTTGGTGGGTTTGTCAATGTTGCGGTATTGTGCATTATAGCGTCTGATGACGCGGTTGCTTGTGAACAGAAAGCTGATTTGTCCCCGAGGGTAGTTAGACATATGGCGAGACAGGGTGCCAAGCAAGTGATCAAGCCAGGGCGTTGTGGGGACAAAGAAAGGCGCCCACGTTTTAGGATTTGTGATCTGTAAAACAGAGGTCAAGGGGCTTGGCGACATGAGGGTAACAAGGGTTTTTAAAAAGGGCTTTCACATGAGAAGGGATCACCAACAGGCCAAAATGGGTTTACGCTATGTCTCTGACGTGGCAGGTTTGGATGGCTGTTCATTTTCATGGCCCAGGGCACTTTTGACAACACGTTGCGTTTTTTCCGCAAGTTTACCTGTTTTTAACAACGTTGTAATCTCTTCCCCTGTGAGTGTTTCTTTTTCAAGAAGATTTTTAGCTAAAAGATGCAGATCTTTCTTTTTGTCTATCAATAGCTTTTTAGACTTAGCGTAGCAGTCATCTACAATTTTCTTTGTTTCTTGATCCAACGTTTCTGCGGTGGCCTCAGAGATGGTTTTGCTCAGCCCACTCCATGGCCCTTCTTGCGAGGATTCACCATAAAACACAGCGCCCATTTTGTCACTCATGCCCCATTCTGTGACCATGTGACGGGCAATATGTGTGGCGCTTTTAATATCAGAAGAAGCGCCCGTGGTGACTTTTTCTTCACCAAAAATCATGTGTTCAGCAATGCGCCCGCCCATGGCCACCATGATGTCAGCCAACAAGCGTTCTTTAGATACAGAAATACGGTCTTTCTCAGGCAGACGTACCACCATGCCCAAGGCATGTCCTCTGGGAATAATGGTGGCCTTGTGGATAGGGTCTGAGGTGGGCGAATAATACGCCACAATGGCATGACCTGATTCGTGATAGGCGGTAAGGCGCTTCTCTTCCTCAGTCATGACCATGGATTTTCTTTCGGCGCCCATGATGACCTTATCTTTAGCGTCTTCAAAATCTTCTACAGAGATCACGCGCTTATTGCGTCTGGCTGCAAGCAGAGCCGCTTCGTTCACCAGGTTGGCAAGATCCGCACCTGAAAACCCAGGTGTGCCGCGGGCAATGGTGCGTGCATCCACGTTGGGGGCCAGTGACACCTTTTTCATATGCACCTGAAGAATCTTTTCACGCCCGTTAATGTCTGGGTTGGGCACACTGATCTGGCGATCAAACCGCCCTGGTCGCAAAAGCGCTGGATCCAACACATCGGGCCTGTTGGTGGCGGCAATCAGAATCACCCCTTCCGCAGATTCAAACCCATCCATTTCCACCAGAAGTTGGTTGAGGGTTTGTTCTCGCTCGTCATTACCGCCACCCATGCCAGCACCGCGATAGCGACCTACGGCGTCAATTTCATCCACAAACACGATGCACGGTGCATTTTTTCGTGCTTGCTCAAACATGTCCCGCACACGAGAGGCGCCCACGCCTACAAACATTTCCACAAAATCAGAGCCTGAAATAGAAAAGAAAGGCACAGACGCCTCACCGGCGATGGCCTTAGCCAGCAACGTTTTCCCTGTGCCGGGCGGGCCCATTAACAACACACCTTTGGGAATTTTACCGCCCAATTTTTGAAATTTTCGTGGACTGCGAAGAAAATCAACAATTTCTTGCAAATCAGCCTTGGCCTCATCAATGCCCGCCACATCATCAAAGGTGATTTTGGCCACTTTCTCGTCTAAAAGGCGTGCCCGTGATTTGCCAAAACCCATGGCTCGCCCCGATCCGCCTTGCATTTGCTTAAGAAAGAAAAACCACACACCAATGAGCAACAGCATGGGAAACCATGACAGCAAGATTTGGATAAAAGAGGGCGACCCTTCTTCTTGAGGCGCCGCTGCAATAGACACGCGGTGAGAGAGCAGCTTAGGAATCAAATCATTTTCTTGTGATGGCACATAGGTTTGAAATTTTTGTCCATTTTTCAAATGTCCAAAGATTTGCTCCCCACGAATCAACACAGAATGCACGCGCGCACTTTCGACACTGGAGAGGAAATCAGAATAGCGTAACGTGTTTACAGAAGGCTTGGGTGTCTTTTGATACAGGCTAAACAGGGCTGTGAAGAAGACAGCGATGATCACCCATATGGCAAGGTTTTTTCCATGTTGTTTCAGCAAGGAAGAAAGTCTCCGGTCAAGAAAAGGCAACGACCCTCATTGTAACACAAAATAGATTGATAAAAAAGATTCTGCCGCACGGGTCCGGAAACGCGCGTATTCTTGTCTTGTTTTTTTTGGGTGCAAAGACTAGTGTGATGGCGATGCCTTCAGTTTTTTGTTTCATGTCCTTTCTTCTTCAATTCCTTGGTGATGTATGGCCTTTTTTGCTTGTGCTGACCCCGCTCGTGTTTTTTCATGAGCTGGGACACTATCTTGTGGCGCGCTATGTGGGCGTTAAAATCGATGTGTTTTCTATTGGTTTTGGGCCTGAAATTTTTGGCTGGCATGATCGGTTAGGCACAAGGTGGAAAGTGTCGTGGATTCCGTTAGGCGGTTATGTCAAAATGCATGGCGATGCGGATGTATCAAGCCGCCCTGAGCAAGATCTCTCGCCCGAAGTTTTGGCGCAAACGATGCACGGCAAAACCCCGCTTCAGAGGATGGCCATTTCTTTTGCAGGTCCTTTGGCAAACTATATCTTGGCCGTTGTGTGTTTTGCTTTTATTTTTCTCGTGCGTGGTGTGGATCAATGGGATTGTGTCATTCAAGCGCCTGTGCCGCAGAGCCCCGCGTTTGAGGCCGGCCTTCAGAAAGATGACCGCATTGTGGCTGTGAATAATCAGTCTGTATCAACATTTCATGACATTGTGCGCCACGTGCGCCAAGATGAGGGTCAATCTTTGCTTTTGCATATTGAGCGCCAAGAGGCCACGCAGGATATCGTGATTGAGCGAGAAAAATTGGCTGCGTTTGGCGGGCGGTTGGGCATCATGCCGGCGCGCTCTTTTGTGGAGCGTGTAAATCCCTTCCAGGCGGTTTCTATGGCGTTTGGGCGTGTGATCTCTCTCTCTGTGGATATTGCCGCCAACATCTGGGGCATGCTGACGGGGAAGGTGTCCTCCGAAGGGATGGGGGGCGTTTTGATGATTGGCAAGATGGCCCGTGATGTTTCCTTAAGTGGGTTTCTCCCGCTGGTGATTTTTTTGGCGATCTTGTCGGTAAGCCTTGGGTTTTTTAACCTCCTGCCCATTCCTATGTTAGATGGCGGCCATATTTTATTATGTGTGGCTGAACTGGTGGTGGGTAAAAAGTTGTCTGAGGCTTTTGTGGAATGGTTTTTCCGTGTGGGCTTTGTGCTGATTATTATGCTTTTTTTGTTTACAACGTGGAATGATTCGAAACGCCTCGGGATCATTGCCTTTTTTCAGAGAATGTTCGCGTGAGACGGTTTGTTTTCTGTTTTGTTTTGTTATGTGGTTTTTTTTCCGCGTTGCACGGTCTTTTCATTAAAGACATTGTTGTGCGCGGCATTGTGCGCATTGATCGCTCTTTTGTGCTGTCACATATTTCTGTTCGTAAGGGCCAGGATGTGTCAGAAGCCGATCTTGAAAAAATGCTTCAGGAGCTTTTCCTGACGGGTCTTTTCGCAGACGTGAAGGGTCAAATCAAAAACCAGACACTGTATATCACGGTGACAGAGAATGAGGTTTTCAATCGGATCGTTTTTGAGGGCAACAAAAAAATTGATAGCGAAGCGTTAAGCAAAGAAATTGATCTGAAACCTCGCCAGGTATACACGCCCTATCGCGTGCAAAAGGCGGCGCAGCAGGTGCGAGATCTTTATCGCATGAAAGGGCATGTCGGCGCTGTGGTCGAGCCCAAAATCATTCGCAGGCCCCAAGGCCGTGTGGATTTGATTTTTGAAATTCAAGACGGGCGTCCTCAAAAGATTGATGCCATTCTTTTTCAGGGAAACAAACATTTTTCTGCCAGTGACTTGCGAGGGGTGGTTTTGACGAAAGAGAGCCGCTGGTGGCGCCTTTTGTCATCGGCAGATACCTATGAGCCTGACCGTCTTGTGTATGATCGTGAGCTTCTTTATCGCCACTATCGTGACCATGGGTATGCGGATGTAGATGTGGTGTCTGTGTTGACAGAGCTTTCTTCCAACCAACAACATTTTTACATCACGTTCCATGTGCAGGAGGGAGAGCTATATCATTTTGGCACCATCGGCCTGACATCTAAGGTGCCCGATTTTGATGTCAAAGAGCTTAAGTCTCTTTTGGAGCCTCAAGAAAAAAATGTGTTTAACTATTCTAAGATTGAGCGCACTGTTTTTAACATCAACCGCTTTTTAAGTGAGAAGGGTCTCTTTTACGGGGTGGAGACGGATATTCGCACCGATAAAGAGGGGAAGAAAATTCATGTCACCTTTATCATTGTGCCGAAAAAACCCATTTATGTGGGCAACATTTGGGTGCGCGGCAACATTGCCACGAATGATGATGTGATTCGCCGTGAAAGCATTGTGGCACCGGGAGATCCGCTGACCAATTTTAAAATTGAACGCACACGGCAAAAAATAACGAACCTTGATTTTTTCAAAACGGTGGATGTGCAGGTAGAAGATGTGCCAGAGACGCCGGATCAAAAGGATGTGGTGATTCAGGTAGAAGATAAATCTACGGGCGAGCTCATGTTCTCCGGTGGTTACTCTACGGCGGATGGTCCTCTTTTTGAAGTCAAAGCCGCAGAGCGCAACTTTTTGGGACGTGGGCAGGAGCTCGAGTTTAAGGGCACGGTGGCGCGACGCACGAAAGGCGTTGTGTTAGGGTTTATGGAGCCCTATTTCCTGAGGCGCCGCCTTGAAGCGGGTGTGGATTGTTTTGCTCAGCAAACACGTCAAGACACCCTCGGTTCGTTCCAAGGGGGGTACTCACGTAACTATTTGGGCGCAGGCTCGCGGCTGGGGTTTTATTTAGACACCTATCTCTTTGAACGGTTTCGTTATTCTATCCGAAAAGAAACCTTTAAAGACAAAAAAACAAAATCTGTTTTCTATCAAGATATGGGGAAAGACATCGTGTCACAATTGGGGCATGACCTTATTTATGACCGACGCAACAACATAGCTGAACCCACAGGTGGTGGGTATTGTGGACTGACCACAAACTATGCGGGCCTGGGCGGCAGCGTCCATTTTTTGGGCAATGATGTGGTGTTTGGTTATTACTGGTCTCTGGATAATGATCGTGATTTGATTGTGCGTCTGCGTGGTCGTTACGGCATCATCGTTGGGTGTGGTGGCCCCTTACGGGTGACCGATCACCTCTCTATGGGGGGTGAGAGCGTGCGCGGGTTTGAAGAGGTGGGCATTGGACCAAGAGACGGCACAACCGGGGAAGCCATCGGTGGTCGACAAAGTTTCTTGACGAATATCGAGCTCTCCTATCCGTTGGGTAAGAAAAGCTTTGGTCTTACTGGTTTCTTGTTTAATGACTGGGGCAGTTTGTGGTCTTCAGGCGAGGCTTCAGGGCCTTATGGTGATCGCGTTGTAAGCAACCAGTTCTTTATCCGCAACTCTGTGGGTTTTGGAGTCCGTTTCCAGTCGCCTTTTGGGTTGCTTGGGTTTTCTTTAGGGTTTCCTATGAGGAAGATGAAGGGTGTTGATAAGAGACAGGTTTTCCGTTTGAATATAGGGACCGATTTTTAGGTGGAAGGCCTTGCTTGGCAAGGACCCGGGGCCTTGAATGTCAAACAGTTAAGAGAGATTGGTTTGTGGTTAACACACGTTTTTTTGAGCGACAAAAATCCTTACCGTTGAAGGATGTAGCCGCGTTAGCAGGAGCCACTTTGTGGTCCGGTGACGAAAGTTTGTTGATTGAACAGGTGGCACCTCTTGAATCGGCAGGGCCCCATGATCTTTCTTTTGTCCGTAATCTTCATTATTTGCCCTATCTAGATCACACACGCGCAGGGGCTGTGCTTGTGGATGACCAGTATCGCGACCGTGTGCCTCAAAAAGTTGCTGTGTTGGCGATGAGGCATCCAGAAAAAGGTCTTTTTAAGGTGCTGAGCGCCCTGTATAAAGAGCCCCCCTCCGTAAGCGGGGTTCATCCGAGTGCTGTGATTCATGAGTCTGCGCAGGTGGGCCTTGGGTGTTCTGTGGGACCTGGGGTTGTGATTGAAGCAGAAGCCGTCATCGGTGAACGCTGTGTGATTGGTGCCGGCAGCGTGATTGGTCGACGTGTGACCATGGGTAATGATTGCCATATAGGTTCGCATGTGACGCTTATGTATGCCACACTTGGTCATCATGTGCGTATCAAGCCAGGGGGGCGCATTGGTCAAAGTGGATTTGGATTTTTTCTCAGCAAAGATGACAACCAGGATCGTATGACCCAACCTCAATTGGGTGGTGTGAGAATAGGTGATTATGTGGAAATTGGTGCCAACACGACCGTTGATCGTGGCAGTGTGAAAGATACGGTGATTGAATCGTATGTGCGCATCGATAACCTGGTGCAAATTGCCCATAACGTGCATGTGGGGAAAGGGTCAGTGATTGTGGCTCAAGTGGGCATTGCGGGCAGTACAATCCTTGAAGAAGGTGTGGTGCTGGGTGGACAGGTAGGCATTGCGGGCCATTTGACCCTTAAGCGCGGTGTGCGCGTTGCGGCGCAAAGCGGTGTCATGCGGAATGCAGAGGCTGGCGAAGTTTTATCTGGGTCTCCTGCCATGTCTCACCGGCTCCATTTCAAAATACTTGCTATGCTCAAGAATTTGACCCAAAATCGAGGAAAGTAAGCCTTGAAAACGTATAAAATAAATCGGGAAGTAAGTTGTGCACGTACTAGAAAAGAATGATCATGTTGAGAAAGAAAATCATTCCTCTGTTGAAAGCGCTGAGGTCTTAGAAACGGAGGATCTTTTTCGCCTGTTGCCCCATCGTGCGCCGTTCTTAATGGTGGATCGCCTCACAGATATTCATTTAGGTGAAAGTGTTGTGGGCATTAAGAACGTTACCTTTAATGAGTGGTTTTTTGTCGGGCACTTTCCTAAAAAGCCGGTGATGCCAGGCGTCTTGATTGTGGAAGCACTTGCGCAGACGGCTGGTGCCTTGGTAATGTACACCTTAGAAAAGGCGGGCAAAAATATTGATAATTCCCTTGTTTACTTTATGTCTATAGAAAAAGTACGCTTTCGTAGGCAGGTGTTGCCTGGGGATTGTCTGCACTTGCATGCGCGTAAGGTTCATCAAAGAAATCAGACGTGGCGTTTTGAGGGAGAAGCACGTGTTAACGGTGTCCCTGTAACGCAGGCCACCTATACCGCCATGATTCAGCCCTAAATGTCAAGCGGGTTTTATCGGCCCCACGTCTTGTGTTTTGCTGTGTTTTTTTCTAGCCTATACTCACGCGCTCGTAGCTCAATTGGATAGAGCACCAGACTACGGATCTGGGGGTTAGGAGTTCGAATCTTCTCGAGCGCGCCACGTTCTTATGAAGCTCTCAGCCCATAAGGCCCACCGCGTCTTGCATCTGAGAGGAAAGGTCGATCAACCATTTTCTTTGGAGCCATCAAGGCTATTGGGTGGCATCTATAAGGATCTCTGAAGGTGCGGTGTCTATAGTTAAAAAGATGCAAATAAAATAGACAGTCTAAGGGGTGATGCCCTAAGAGGTGAGGAGTGAGAGGAAAAGGCCGGGAAACGGTTACCTCACAAAGCGCAATTTTTCATCTGAAGATTCAGAGGAAGAAGCCTCAGATGAGAGGGTTGCTTCTTTGATGGCTTGTATCTCTGCTTGCGCTTCATCATCGTTGATAAAACGAATCTCTCGAGCTTCACGACCCCGCTCTGTGAAAAGAACCTTTGTGCTCACGCGTTGCCCATGGAGAAGCCTGTCAACGTTGAGATCCTTTAACGAGCCGGTATGAAAGAAAATATCTCGTCCACCATCATCAGCCTCAATAAAACCATATCCTCGCAAGACATTGAACCATTTGACAACACCGGTGGTTTCTTCAAGCGTTAACGGAATGTCTTGCGGTTGGTTGGTGACGCTATTGACACTATAGACCTTGGTCACATAAAAACCGCGCTCTCCCTGCTCAATATCGCACACAATCTCATCTCCTTGTGCAACATGCTGGCAACCAACGCTTTCTAAGAGAGAGAAGTGTATGAAAATATTTGATACGCCTTGTTCAGCAAGCTCAAGGAACCCATATCCTTTTTTGAGGCTGAACCACTTTACAGAACACGTCGGCTTGTTTTCTATTTTTTCACCATCTTGACAATGTTTTTTTGTATACCCCATATACTTCACTCGCTTATCTGTCAAAAAAATTATTAAGAGGACTCTATTCTATTTAGAACACATCACATTTTATTTTTTTTGTCAAAAATGTTTTTATTTTTTATAAACGTTTTGATATTTTTTTTGATTGTGACCTGAACCATCGACGATACTATTCGCTTGTACTGCTCTCTCATTGTAGTTACCTTTGCAGCATAAGAAAAAGAAAAACGGGACGGTCTTGAATGTTTGGGAATACTTGTGCGAGATGGTCAGGTTATTTGGGGTTTTTCTTGCCAAAAGCGCATCTTGACCAGATGCCTTGTGGTGTTGTCTTTTATAAGAAGTCTGGTCAAACGTTCATTTTGAATCATTATGCAGAAGCATTGCTGGGCTCTTGCCCGTCTTTTGAGGCTGTCAAAAAAATCTGCGCTGAGAATGAAAAAAAAATTGTTGATCAGGTGGGTGAGTCCTTAACTCAAACAAGGAATGCTTTTTTTTCATTTCAGGTCGTTGTTCAGGGTGTGCACCAAAACATCACTTGGCACGTCAAGCCCTTAAGCCGTTCTCGCGGCTTTATTTTTATTGAAAAAACAACCTTACCTGAAGGTATGGGCCTTGGATCTACGTCATTTGCACGGATCATGGACCTTTTGCCGACACCGGTGGTGATGAAGGATGCCTCGTCTAAGATACAATATGCCAATGAAGCTTTCTTAGATTGGCTAGGTCTTGAAAAAGAAGATGTTTTTCACAAAAAAATGACAGATCTAAGCGCGGATGGTATTGAGAAATCTGAAGCTTCAGGACCCAGAACCATTTGGCTTAAGGATTGTGGGGGGTATCGCCGTCAAGGCATGTTGAGTGCGGATATTCCGGTGGACCATCAAGGACAACAAGCTTGCTTTGTTGTGCCTCACGCCTCAGAAATGAATGTAGAGGGCAAGGCTTATCTGGCCCTTTTGCTTGAAAACATGCCCATGCCAGCCCTTCTGCTCAACCATCAGGGGATGATTATGTTGGTTAACAGTGCTTTTGAGCACCTGATTCGCGAGCGAAAAATATTAGGGCGTTCGCTGAATGATTGGTTAGAAAAGAATATGCAGGGTCGCTATCGTGACTTTTTGAAAAAAGCGCGTCGGCAAACCAAAAGTGGTGAGTTTTTCCTGGCCAAGCTCACGGGCAAAAGTGCGCGTTATATGCGTCTTTATGCCAACTATGTGTCCACCCAAGGCTGGGACCCGATGGGCTGTTTTTTTGTGCTTCTTTATGATGTGACGGATCTGAAAAAAAGGGAGATTCAAAATATTGAATCTCAAAAACTTCAAGCCTTGGGCCAGCTCGCCAGCGGCATCAGTCATGACTTTAATAATCTTCTTACAGCCATGCTTGGTTTTTGTGATTTGTTGTTGCAGCGTCATTCGCCGCAAGATAAATCGTTTACAGATATTATGCAGATCAAACAAAACGCCAACCGCGCCGCCAACCTTATTCGCCAGCTTTTGCTGTTTGCGAAGCAAACCGCTTCTGTGCCTAAACTTTTCAACCTGCGTGAATGCTTGAATGAAATGTCGTTTCTCTTGAGGCGTCTTATTGGCGTGACGGTGGAGCTGCGTATTGAGCATGATCGCTCTATTAAAGACATCTATGCAGATCAAGGGCAGATTGAGCAGATTGTGATGAATTTGGCAATCAACGCCCGTGACGCGATGCCCAGGGGGGGCACACTCACGTTCCGTACAGGCCATGTGATGTTGGATAAAGGAAAAACATTGATCTCGTCTTCTTTGGGGGCAGGTAGTTATGTGACCATTGATGTGGAAGACACAGGGTGTGGCGTGCCAGCAAAGAATTTGCGCAAAATTTTTGACCCCTTCTTTTCAACCAAAGAATCCAGTGGTGGGACGGGATTGGGTCTATCAACGGTGTCTCAGATTTTGAAAAAAATGAAGGGAGGCGTTGATGTTGTCAGTACCATGGGTGAGGGCACAAAATTCACGCTTTATCTTCCCCGTGACCAGGTGGCCGTAGAAGCCAAAAAGCCTGAAGCGGAGCCGTCAACCCATGGGCAATTTTTTGATTTTTGGGAGTCTGCCAGTATACTGATCGTGGAAGATGAAGATCCTGTTCGCTTGTTTGTGGCGCGTGGATTGAAAAGCAAAGGGTATGAAGTGTTTGAGGCGCGTGATGGTATGCAAGGGTTAGATATCATCAAACACCATAAAGAAATTCGGTTACTGATTACCGATATTATGATGCCGGGCATGGATGGACCCACGCTGGCCAATAAAGCTTATCAACACAATCCGCATCTGGAGATTATTTTTGTCTCAGGCTATCCTAATGAAAATGTGTATGAGCAGTTGAATTTTTCCAAATCGCAAGCCCACTTTCTGCCGAAGCCCTTTACTCTGGATGAGTTGACGAAAAAAGCCCATCAAGCCCTTATGAGGAGGAAAGCCCTTGCCTGAGGCGCGTGTGGTCACTTTTGGGTGTCGTCTGAACTTTTTTGAATCAGATGTGATGGCCAGTCATCTCAAAGCGCAGGGGCAGCGCAATGTCATTGTTCTGAATTCTTGTGCTGTAACGCGCGAGGCTGAGCGGCAGGTGCGCCAAAGCATCCGTCGCCTTAAACGTGAAAACCCTCAGGCAAAAATTGTGGTGACCGGGTGCAGTGCTCAGCTTGATCCAACCACGTATGCCCGTATGCCCGAAGTCAGCCTTGTGCTTGGCAATAAAGAAAAGATGCAACAAGAAAGCTTTCGCAAAGCCGGGGGTGTTTTTGTGAGCGGCGGCGTGGATGTTCAGGAGGTCCTGACGACGTTCCCTCAGCCCTCAAAGAAAGGCCGTGCCTTTTTAAAAATTCAAGATGGATGTAAGCATGCGTGCACGTTTTGTGTCATCACCCACGCCCGGGGAGAGAGCCAAAGTTTACCTTTGGGCAGTCTGTGCCAGCAGGCGCACCATCTTTTGGCGGCGGGGACAAAAGAAATTGTGTTAACGGGAGTGAATGTGACATCTTATGGCGAAGACTTGCCTGGTCCGCTCACCTTTGTGTCCATGATCAAGCGCTTGTTGCTCAATGTGCCGTCGCTAACAAGGCTGCGCCTTTCGTCTTTGGATCCAGCAGATTTGGGTGATGATTTCATCGATTTGATTGCAGAAGAGAAACGCATTCTGCCTCACTTTCACCTCAGTTTACAGGCGGGTGCTGATTTGATTCTCAAGCGCATGAAGCGTCGCCATCTGAGGCACGATGTCATGACGCTTTGCCGTCGGATAAGGGAAGTACGTCCTGAGGCTATGCTGGGCGCAGATGTAATTACAGGCTTTCCCACAGAAACAGACGCACATTTTAAAGACACCCTTTCTCTGGTGGAGGCGTGCACCTTGTCAATGTTACATGTGTTTCCTTATTCGCCGCGCCCGGGCACACCGGCAGCCCGGATGCCTCAAGTGGATCGTGCCCTAGCCACGGCGCGCAGTCAAAAACTCAGGGCATTAGGTCAGGACCTTCTTTATCACGAACTTAAAAAACAGGTAGGTCAGCCCCTACGCGTATTGCTTGAGAAAAAAGATTTTGGACACAGTGATCATTTTGCCCCCGTGGTGGTGCAAGGCGCCCATGAGAAGGATGTGGGGAACGAAGTGTGGGCACAGATCACAGATGTGCAGCACGTTGCCGGCAAATGGCACCTTGTGGGGACGACGTTAGGGGGTCAAGAAAAGGGGAGTTCTCATGTGGTCTAATCGTTTTCGAGAAGGCCTGGCCCGCTCACGACAGCATATTGGGCACTATATGGGCAGCTTGTGGCGCAAAAAAAAACTTGATGCGCAGTCTTTGGGAGAACTCGAATCTTTGTTGCTTGAAGCCAATTTTGGGGTGCACTTTACCACGCATTTTCTTGAGCAGGTGCAGAGAAAGGCTTCCCCCATGCTCTCATTGCAAGAATGCTTAGCGCAAGAGCTGACTGCCTTTCTAACGCCTTTTATGGCGCCGTTTCCTGATCCCAAAGGGGCTCACCCTTTTGTGTGTATGTTTGTGGGCGTCAATGGAAGCGGCAAGACCACAACGGCCGCAAAAATGGCCAAGGCCTATCAACACAAAGGCCACAGCGTGGCCCTGGTTGGGGCAGACCTCTTTCGGGCCGCCGCCACAGAACAAGCCTCTTTATGGGCTGATCGCGTGGGCATCTCTTTTTATCAAGCAGCGGCGCAGCATCGAGATAGCGCGTCTTTGGCTTATGATGCGTTTGAGTGGGCTCAGCAGGAAAAAAAGGATTGCCTCTTCATCGATACAGCGGGCCGCTTGCATACACAAAAAAATCTGATGGATGAGCTTGAAAAAATGTGCCGCGTGTTAAGGCGCAAAGAGCCCACAACTCCTCACGCTTGTTTGTTGGTGATAGATGGCACGGTGGGACAAAATGCGTTGAGCCAGGGAAAGCTTTTTCAGCAAGCGGCCCCCTTAACGGGGATTGTGATGACAAAGGTGGATGGCACAAACCGCGCGGGCATTGCGGTGCATTTGGTAGATACGCTCAAAATCCCCATTGTGGCCTTTGGGGCCGGTGAGGGCGCTGATGATCTTTACCCAGCCGATGCAAAGCTCTTTGCGCGCAGCCTGGTCGGTCTTGAGGCTACATCCTAGTTTTTGTGACGGCGTGGTTTGAAGGATGAGTTGTCTTTTGTGTGGCCAGAGGCTTCTTGAGCGGCGATGTAGGTAGCCGCCTTGGCAAACGCGCGCGTAAGGGTCTCAAAAGAATCGTCATAGCAAGCCAGGGTCGGAATAATCACCATATGCAGATCTGTGGTAAGGGGCATGGGAGAGAACGTCACGTGCATGGCCTCTTTGATGCGTCGCCGAATCCGGTTGCGCACCACCGCTTTTTTGGCCATTTTTTTTGAGGTAATTAGCCCTCTTAAGAGAGAGGCGTGGGGGGGCGCGGGTGAAGAAGAAGCCTTTGCGGTGTAGGAGACGCCGGCTTCATCGCCCCCAACGAAAGAAAAGTGAATCCGAAAGTGGGGGCAGCGCCACACGCGGCTTTCTTGCCGCAATTGCTGGAAATGCTTTTTTCTCTGCAAGGAGGCAATGCGCACAGGCACGAGCGTCAACTAGGCAGATAGTTTTTTACGACCCTTCGCCCGTCTTCTAGACAAACAGCGTTGCCCCGAGGGGGTTTCCATCCGGGACCGAAAACCGTGCCGCCTTTTACGAACCAAAACACTGGGTTGATATGTGCGTTTCATGATGACTCTACCCCTCTACCCTCTTAATTCAACACAAGATGCCCGCGTGAAACATTAGCGATCCTTCTTCTTAATGAGGCTATTATACTCCACAGAGAGTTTTTTCACAGCCCAGATCCACGCCAAGACAATGATAAACAAAATTCCGGCTAGATAAGGAGCAATGGCCATTTGTGTGCTGGCACCACCCAAGGCAGAGAGAAGAATCAACTGAATCCATCCACCACCTGATTTGCCCATACGGCCACCCACCACGTCAATGGCTGCTTTACCTTTGATCTTCATCTCCTGATCAAGGGGGATATAGGCCATCTCACGGGTCGGATCAAACAAGGCGTACTTTGTGCCCTTGCTGAGCACATTTTGACCCATGCCCGCATACACAGCTGCCATCAGCGGTGTTAGGCCCGCAAAAGCAATGGCACCCGCCAGCTCACTTTGCCACAACACAAAGGTGAAAAACAAAAAGCCTGTGACCATAATCATAACCGGTGTGGCCACGGCCGCAGGGAACCAGCCAAAACGACGAACAACGCCTTTGGTGGAATAAAGAATCAAGATGGTGATGGGGCCGAGCCAACTGTACAAGTCACCCATAAAATTGGTGTAGCTCAGCGTATCAGGATAGGCCTGCTTGACGGCCGACTTCCAGGTGACCTCCACCAAGTTGATGCTCATACCATAACCCAGTACCAAAATGGTGATATAGCCCAGGTACTTGGAAGAGCCAAGATAGCGAATGCTTTCCATGATCGACATTTTGGGCTTGCTCGCCTTCTTGCCCTTTTTCTCAGAATCCGGCACATCGTTATAAAACTCAGGATCCTTCATCAGATAGTTGTTCATCCAATAATAAAGACCCGCAATACCAAGGCCCGAGATGACCACCAGCAAGATCAAATTTTGCAAGGTCATGCCAAAAAAGCCCTCTGGCGAAATGCCTGCAGGCACGGTGGAAAAGTGTTTGAGTGATTGCCCCGCAGCAATCAAGGCCACATTCCCGACGATGCCCACCATGGGATAGAAGCGCTTGGCTTCATGGGTGGGTGTGATCTGGTTGGCAAACTGCCAAAAAAGGAGGTTGGTGCCAATGTTGCCCCAAAGCTCGGCCAGCACATAAAAAAGAGAATACGTCCACAACCCATAAATGGGGAATACCCACTTAAAATAGGGAAAAGCAGCCTGAAGGCCCGCAATACTTTCCGGTGTGGGGTGCAGAAAATCTTTGGCAGGATAGATCACATACGCAAACAGCGCAAAAAAGATGATAAAAGGAAACAGGCACGTATAATACAACGCCTGACGAGACAACATATTGCTGAGCTTTGAAAACAAAAGCACAAAGAGAATCGATGCCGGCAAGACCACCCAGCTTTTGAGAAAGTTGACCACCTCGGCGCCCGAGCCTTGTGTGGCGATGATCATGGCATCCTTAAGGCTGCGCACAACAGTGTAGTTAAACAAAATCAAAAGCATGATGCAGGCCATGGGAATAAACTTCTTCATTTCATAGCCATGGATGGGCCACAAAATGGCGCGTAGCTTGGAAAACTCAGCCTGCTTTGTATCTGACATTGACGACAACCTCTTTAAAATTCTCTCAATCCCGCGACGCCCTTTCCCATGAAAGAGCCTATAAGGGATAAAAATACCTATCCTCCTTTATAAACATTTTTTTTACACTTTCCAAGTCCCCACCTGCGGAAAATAAACTTTTGCGCCGAAATAAAGAAAGAATTTGCAAACCGTCTCTACAATAAAAAGCGTCGTTTTAGGAAGTGTTTTTCAAGGGGGAACATGCTTAGGCCCTTTTTTTCTTATGAAGAGCTGATGAATTATGGAGGGCTTCTCGTCTTTTTACTCCTCGGCATTTTTTTTTCATGTCTGTTCATGATTTTGGCCCGTCTCAGGGGAGGCAGTCGTCCTTATGCTGAGAAAAATAGCCCCTATGAGTGTGGGTTTTCTCCCATGGGGTCGCTGGACGCTCCTTTCTCTATCAGGTTTGCCTTGGTTGCGATTTTATTTGTCATTTTTGATATTGAAATTGCCCTTCTGTTTCCGTGGGCGCTGACCTTCAGGCAGTTGGGCTGGCCCGGGTTTATTTCTGTGCTTTGTTTTTTGTCGATTTTGGCTGTTGGCTTTGTGTATGAGTGGTGTTCAGGCGCACTAGATTGGGAATAGGTACCATGAGTTCAGAAAAATCTCCTTATCACATGGAAGCGGTCAAAATAGACCAGCAAGATCCAGATGCTTTGTTGAATGCACTTGATGAGGGCATCAAAAAGCGTGGCTTTTTTGTGACCCAAGTTGACAAAGTGATTGCGTGGGCACAGACAGGGTCTATTTGGCCGGTGAGCTTTGGTCTTGCGTGTTGTGCTGTGGAAATGATGCATACAGCTGGCTCAAGGTATGATCTTGATCGATTTGGCATCTTTTTTCGGCCCAGCCCCCGTCAATCAGATTTGATGATTGTGGCCGGCACCCTCACCAACAAAATGGCACCAGTGTTGCGCAAGGTTTATGATCAGATGGCTGAGCCGCGCTGGGTTTTATCGATGGGGTCATGTGCGAATGGTGGGGGGTATTACCATTACTCTTATTCTGTGGTGCGGGGGTGTGACCAAATTGTGCCTGTGGATGTGTATGTCCCTGGGTGCCCACCTACGGCTGAAGCCTTATTGTATGGCATTTTTGAGCTCAAGCGCAAAATGAAAAAACAACGCATTTACCGCATAAGCTGACGAAGGATTGTAAGCATATGGCTGAGCGGACCCACATTCTCAAAACGCATCTTGGACCCCTGATCAAAAAGATGGAAGGCCAGCACCAAGATGTATCCATGGTGATCGAAAAAAAAGATGTGCTGGCGGTTTTTCAAAAACTGCGTGACGATAAAGAGCTGGCCTATACCCAGTTGATAGATCTTTGTGTGGTGGACTATTTGGGGCAAGAGAACAAAAGGTTTCAAGGAGTCTATCATCTCTTAAGCATGGATTATAATCATCGTTTGCGGGTCAAAGTGGCCCTGGATGAAAATGAAAACTTGCCTTCGCTCACCCCGCTGTTTTCAAGTGCCGGGTGGTGGGAGCGTGAGGCCTTTGACATGTTTGGCGTCGTGTTTGAAGGACACCCTGATTTGCGGCGCATTTTGTCTGATTATGATTTTGATGGCTTTCCCTTGCGCAAGGATTTTCCCCTGACGGGCTATGTGCAAGTGCGTTATGACGAAGAGGAAGGTGCCGTTGTTAAGGAGCCGGTTCATTTGGCCCAAGCCTTTCGCACCTTTGAAACCCTCAGTCCTTGGGAGGGCATGGGGAGCGCCTTCCAGCGATTGTCTCTTGATAAGGAAAAACAGCCATGAGCGCCGAGGCGAAAAATCTTTACTCCATCAATTTTGGGCCTCAGCATCCTGCGGCTCACGGTGTGCTCAGGCTTATTCTCGAGTTAGATGGCGAAGTGGTGGAGCGCGCAGATCCCCATGTGGGTTTTTTGCACCGGGGCACAGAAAAGCTGATTGAGCATAAATCTTATCTTCAAGCCTTGCCTTATTTTGATCGCCTTGATTATGTCTCACCCATGTGCCAAGAGCATGCCTTTGTGCTGGCCATTGAAGGGCTTTTGGGGATAGAGGTGCCGTTGCGTGGGCAATATCTGCGTGTGTTGTTTTCTGAAGTGACGCGCATTTTGAATCATATTCTCAACATCTGCACCTTTGCCCTGGATGTGGGGGCCATGACCCCTTTTTTGTGGGGTTTTGAAGAGCGCGAAAAGCTGCTTGATTTTTACGAGCGCGCCTCAGGCGCACGGATGCACGCAAATTATTTTCGCCCCGGCGGGGTGCATCGTGACATTCCCAAAGGGTTTGAAGAGGATTTGGCGAAAACCTTAGAGAGCACGTTGAAGTTTATTGACGATACAGAAGATCTGTTGACAGAAAATCGTATTTTCAAGCAGCGCACTGTGGACATTGGTGTGGTGTCGAAAGAGCAAGCCCTTGATTGGGGGTTTACAGGCCCCGTGCTTCGCGCCTCAGGGGTGCCGTGGGATTTGCGGCGCAATCAATCCTATGAAGTGTATGATCGTTTAGATTTTTTGATTCCTGTAGGCACATCCGGCGATTGCTATGACCGCTATCTTGTGCGCATGGGGGAGATGCGTGAAAGCGTCAAAATTATTCGTCAATGTCTGTCAGAAATGCCGCAAGGGGATGTGATCTTAAGAGATTGGAAAATCGCGCCCCCCAGCCGCGAGGAAATGAAAACATCCATGGAGGCGTTGATTCACCATTTTAAGATGTTTTCTGAAGGAATTCACGTGCCTGCTGGTGAGATTTATAGAGCTGTAGAAGCCCCTAAAGGAGAATTTGGTGTGTATTTGGTGTCTAACGGCACCAACAAACCTTATCGGTGTAAGATTCGTGCCCCTGGCTTTGCTTTTTTGCAAGCCTTTGAAGCACTCACCCGTGGGCATATGCTGGCGGATGTGCCGGCGATTCTTGGTTCTTTGGATATTGTGTTTGGGGAGGTGGATCGATGAGTCAATCTTCACAAAATAAACCCACGCCCTTCACCTTTGACAAAAAAAATCAAAGTCTGATCGACGAGGTGCTGGCACGCTATCCAGAAGACCGTAAGCAAAGTGCCTTGTTGCCTTTGTTGTGGTTGGCGCAACGGCAAAATGGTGGATGGCTTTCGGTAAGCGCCCTGGAAGAAGTGGCTCGCATTTTGAATGTGCCGTTCCTGCGTGTTTATGAGGTGGCCACCTTTTATACCATGTTTCGTCTCAAGCCTGTGGGCAAGCACTTTATTCAGATTTGTCGCACAACCTCGTGTTGGCTTCGGGGGTGTGAGTCACTGAAGGAAACCTGTTTTCGGTTGTTAAAGGTGGATGCAGGGGACGTGACCCAAGATGGGTTGTTTTCCTTTGAGGAAGTGGAATGTTTGGGTGCCTGCGCGAATGGGCCTGTAGTGCAGATCAATGACCAATACTTTGAAGATCTCACACCCAAAGCCTTGCAAAATCTTCTTGAGAATTTGTCGCGCAACCTGCCCGTGACGTCAGGGTCCCAGCGCAATCGCAAGGCCTCAAAAGCCGAGCTTCCTCAAACCATCGGGGAGAAGACATAACATGGTTCTGGCGGCACAAGATCATATTTTTACCAATCTTTTTGGCGAAAAACCCACCACCCTCAAGGCGGCACAGGCACGGGGCGATTGGGATGGCATTAAAAAAATACTCAAAAAAAGCCCCAAGGAAATCTTGGCGGCCATTGATCAGTCAGAGCTGCGTGGACGAGGTGGTGCTGGCTTTCCCACAGGCAAAAAGTGGGCATTTGTGGCAGGTGTGAAGGATGAACGCCCTCATTATCTGGTGGTCAATGCTGATGAAAGTGAGCCGGGCACATGTAAGGATCGTGAAATTTTACGCCACGAACCTCAAAAGCTGATTGAAGGCGCCTTGATTACCGGGTTTGCCATTGGCGCGCATGTGGGGTATGTGTATGTGCGGGGCGAATTTTGGGATGAAGCTAACCGCCTTGAAAAAGCCATCGAAGAAGCCTATCAACAAAAATTGTTAGGCAAAAACGCAGCCGGTTCAGGCTTTCATTTTGATCTTTACGTGCATCGAGGGGCTGGGGCCTATATTTGTGGCGAAGAGACAGCCTTGTTGGAAAGTTTAGAAGGGCGCAAAGGCATGCCTCGCCTCAAGCCGCCGTTTCCTGCCAACATTGGTCTTTTTGGCTGCCCCACGGTGGTGAACAATGTGGAAACCATTGCGGTGGTGCCCACCATTATGCGGCGCGGCGCGTCCTGGTTTCAAGGCATTGGTCGACCCCATAACACGGGCACAAAAATTTTCTCTATTTCAGGCAATGTGCTGGCGCCTTGCAATGTGGAAGTTGAGATGGGCGTGCCCATGAAAGAATTGATTGAAAAATATGCCGGCGGCGTGGTAGGAGGTTGGGACCAACTGGCGGCGGTGATTCCTGGCGGGGGCTCTGTGCCATTGTTGCCAAAATCTATTTGTGATGAGGTGTGCATGGATTTTGATGCCCTTGCGGAGGCAGGAAGCGGCCTTGGCACAGCTGCGGTCATTGTCATTGACAAACATACCGACATTGTGGAGGCCATCACGCGGCTCAGTCATTTTTATATGCATGAAAGTTGCGGCCAGTGTTCGCCATGTCGCGAAGGCACAGGATGGATGTGGCGTATGCTTTCTCAATTTCAAAAGGGAGATGGTTGCACGGCAGACATTGACTTATTGTGGGAGGTGTCATGCCACATTGAAAATCATACCATTTGTGCGCTTGGGGACGCCGCGTCATGGCCTGTGCAGGGGCTGATTCGTCATTTTCGTTCTGAGATTGAATCCCGTTTTCAACCTAAAGAGGTGTTGATTAAAAAATCACCGTTTCTAGGCATGGAAGGTCACGACGTATGAAGAACATGGTCAAGATCACCATTGATGGACGTTCTATTTCTGTGCCTGAAGACAGCACCATCTTACAGGCCACACAACGCCTTGAGGTGGAAGTGCCTTTGTTTTGCTATCATCCGCGCCTGTCCATTGCCGGTAATTGCCGCATGTGTTTGGTGGAGGTAGAGGGCAGCCGTAAGCCTGTGGCTAGCTGTGCTATGCCTGTGTCAGAAGGAATGGTTGTGAAAACAAACACCCCTTTTGTGCGTGAATCACGGGAAGGGGCACTAGAGTTTTTGCTGCTCAATCACCCGCTAGATTGCCCCATTTGTGATCAAGGGGGCGAGTGTGATCTGCAAGATATCACCGTGGCCTATGGACGCGATAAAAGCCGGTTTGGTTTTTATAAACGATCTGTTGAGCCCAAAAATTTTGGCCCCCTGATTAAAACAGAAATGAACCGCTGCATTCACTGCACACGTTGTGTTCGCTTTGCCACAGAAGTGGCCGGTGTCCAGCATTTAGGGGCCGTTCGTCGCGGTGAGCATACAGAAATTGTGAGCTTGATGAACCAACCCTTTGCCTCTGAGCTTTCCGGCAACGTGATTGATCTTTGCCCGGTGGGGGCGTTGACCTCTAAGCCCTATGCTTTTAAGGGGCGGCCGTGGGAGATGAGAAAAACAGAAACCATTGATGTGATGGATGCTGTGGGGTCTCACATTCGTGTGGATACGCGGGGTCTTGAAGTGATGCGTGTTTTACCGCGGGTGTTTGATCCCATTAATGAAGAATGGATTTCAGATAAGACTCGTTTTGCCTACGACAGTTTGCAGGTGGCACGATTGGATCGTCCTTACATCAAACGTGAGCACGGCGTGCTTGAAGAAGCTTCGTGGGAAGAAGCCTTGTCTTGCGCTGTGTCTAAACTTTCTTCTTGTTCGCCTGGGGAAATAGCCGGTCTTGTGGGTGATATGGTGGATTTAGAGAGCCTTTTTGCTTTCAAAAAGCTGATGGATTTTGTGAAAACGCCCCATCTTGATTGTCGGCAAGATGGATCGCACACACTGGCTTCGGTGCGCTCAAGCTACATTATGAACACACCTATTGAACGCTTGGAAGAAGCAGATTTTTTGTTGTGTGTGGGCACCCATCCACGGGTCGAAGCGCCGCTGATTAATGGGCGCCTCAGAAAAGCCTATACCCACGGCAATTTGGAGGGTGCGTTCATAGGGCCTTCAGTTGATTTCACCTACCCGATGGAACATTGTGGTGACCAACCTGATGTGCTGAAAACCATTCTTGAGGGCAAGCATCCTGTATCTGAAAAGCTCAAAAAAGCGAAGAAACCTTTGTTGATGATCGGCCAATCAGTGTTTCGCCGAGAAGATTGGGCCTGCATCTTGAGCGTGTGTCACAAAATTGCGGATAAGTGGGGCTTGATCACCAAAGACTGGGTGGGGTTAAACATTTTGCAAACAGCTGCCGCTCGTGTGGGCGCGTTGGATCTTGGGTGTGTGCCGGGAAAAGGCGGCAAATCCACGCCTGAGATTTTATCGGCGGCCAAGGAGGGCAAGATCAAACTTGTGTATCTTTTGGGCGCGGATGAGGTGGACACCCGTATGCTTAACGATACGTTCGTGATTTATCAAGGCCATCACGGAGATCGTGGCGCCGAAATTGCAGACCTTATCCTGCCTGGTTCAGCCTATACGGAAAAAGAAGGTATGTATGTCAACACAGAAGGACGCCCCCAATATGCCTTCAGGGCATGCCCGGCACCAGGAGATGCGCAAGAAGATTGGCAGATTGTAACAAAAATAAGTCAAGGGCTAGGGGATCCGCACGCTGATTTTTCAGGCATTGAAGATGTGCGTGCAGCCATGTTTAAGGAAAAGCCTTTTCTCAACAGCGGGGGAGACATTCCTGATCTTCCCTTTACGCCGTTTCTGGAGGCACTTGATGTCACCACAAGTTTGCTGAAAGAGCCGCTCTCTTATGTGATTGACAACTTTTATCAAACAGATGTGCTGAGTCGTCATTCTCATACCATGGCGGTATGTGCAAACACGTTTCTCACCAACAACAAGGAGGTGAGTTAAGTGGACATAGTGTTGTGGGCCTCTGACCTCTTTTCGATGGCGAACGCTTTGTATGCCATAGACGGTGTGCGTTTGGTGGTGCAGGCGCTGGTGATTTTGGTGCCGTTGCTGGTGTCTGTGGCTTATCTCACCTTTGCAGAGCGCAAGATCTTAAGCGCCATTCAATTACGGCAAGGGCCGAACACGGTGGGCCCTTTGGGTTTGCTGCAGCCCTTTGCCGATGCATTAAAGCTTATGCACAAAGAAACAATGGTGCCTGTGTGCGCCCATAAAGGTCTTTTTTACCTGGCTCCCATTTTGTGTTTTTCTGTGAGCATTGCGTCTTGGTCTGTGATTCCGTGGGGAGAGGGGTTGGTGGTGAGCGACCTCAATATTGGGGTGCTCTATTTATTTGCTCTGTCGTCACTGGGTGTGTATGGCATTATTTTGGCAGGGTGGGCTAGCCAATCGCGCTATGCGTTTTTAGGTGCCATTCGATCCGCCGCGCAGATGATTTCCTATGAAGTTTCCATTGGATGTGTGTTGATCATTGTGGTCATGCATGCAGGGTCGCTGAATCTGACACAGATTGTGATGGCACAGGAAAAGCTGTGGTTTATTGTGCCCCATTTGCCCATGGGTGTGATTTTTTTCATTTCTGCTCTTGCGGAAACCAACCGTGCGCCTTTTGACTTACCTGAATCTGAGGCCGAGCTTGTCTCAGGCTATAACGTTGAGTATTCATCCTTAGGGTTCTCCCTCTTCTTTTTGGGTGAATACATGAACATGATTCTCATGAGCGCTCTTGGCACCATCTTTTTTCTGGGCGGATGGCTTTCCCCCTTGCCTGTGGCGCCGTTTACGTGGTTGCCGGGCTTTTTTTGGATGGCTTTCAAAATGTCCTTGCTGTTGTTTCTGTTTATCTGGGTGCGTGGTACATTGCCGCGTTACCGGTATGACCAGCTGATGCGCCTTGGGTGGAAGATTTTTCTGCCGCTCACGTTGCTGTGGATGGTGATTTCTGGCGTGTGTTTACTGGGGGTATGACCATGGCAGAAACAAGCAAAAAACGAGGCTTTTTTTGGCGCTTGCGCAAACGGCTAAGCGCTTTCTTGCTCTATGATGTGATCGCGGGGCTATACAAAACCCTGAAATACTTTTTCCGGCCCAGTGTGACGTTGGCTTACCCTTATGAAAAAGGACCGATCTCGAAGCGTTTTCGTGGCGAGCACGCCTTGCGGCGCTATCCCAATGGCGAAGAGCGCTGTATTGCCTGCAAATTGTGTGAGGTGATTTGTCCTGCTCAGGCTATTACGATTGAAGCGGAAACCCGGGCGGATGGATCGCGTAGGACCGTTCGCTATAATATAGACATGACCAAATGTATCTATTGCGGGCTGTGCCAAGAGGCGTGTCCTGTGGATGCTATTGTGGAAGGTCCTAATTTTGAATACGCTACCTATACGCGCGAGGAACTCTATTATACAAAAGAAAAGCTTTTAGATAACGGGGACAGGTGGGAACAAGAGCTGGCGCGGCGTTTCCAGAAAGATGCGAACTCATGAGGAATCACCGGTGATGACACAAGGCATCCTTTTTTTCTTTTTAGCAGCGGCTTTTTTATTCAGTTTTGCTGCCATTTTTGCGCGTCTCACGCTGCACAATGTCTTATCCCTGATTGTGTTGTTTTTTTCTGTGGGCGGCCTCTTTATCTTTGCCCAGGCACCTTTTTTAGGCATGGTGATCATGATTGTGTATGTTGGCGCTGTGACGGTCTTTTTTCTCTTTGCGGTGATGATGTTTGGCAGTCGCCTTGAATCTGTGCATAAGCGTTCTTGGGGCCAGGTGATGGGGTCGCTCATTTTGGGTATGGTGCTCTGCGCTTCCCTCGCGTTGTGTATTATCGTCACCTATCATATGGACAGTGCGCTGGCCCCCATCACGTCACCCCAGATTGCAGATCCATTACCGCTGATTGGACAAGCTCTTTATACACTTTATATCATTCCTTTTCAGTTAGTGGGGTTGCTTTTGTTTGTCGCCATTGTGGGTGGCATTTCCCTAACGCTCAAGCATCGGAGCGAAACAAAACGGCAACAACCCTTTAAACAAATTATTCAAAAAGAGCGCACAACTGTCAGCTATCTTTTTGTGGAAGCCAATAAAGGGTTGAAGGAGGGGGATCAATAAGATGTTGCACTATCTCTTGCTTTCAGGCTGGCTTTTTTTTCTGGGGAGTTTTGGGTTGTTTTGGCACAGGCGCAACTTACTTTTGTGCTTGCTATCCATCGAAGTGATGTTGCTGGCGGTCAATGTTAACTTTATTGCCTTCTCACACAGCTTGCACGATGTGGTGGGCCAGGTGTTTGTTGTGTTTATCTTTTCTGTCGCTGCGGCAGAAACGGCCATTGGTCTTGCAATTTTCTTGATCTTCTTTCGTGAAAAAGCAGGCTTGTCTCTTACAAACCCCAAACTCAAGGGATAATATCTTATGTTTTCTGACGGTCAGATTGCTTTATTCGCTCCCTTGGTGGGCTTTCTTATTGTCTTTAGCTTCTCTCAGCAGCTGTCAGACAGGTGGGCGAACGTGCTGACCATTGTGCCCATGTTTCTCTCCTTATACGCAGGGGCTCATGTCTTTTATGACGCCTGTATTTTAGGTCAACTTTCTTCCCTCTATCTTGCGCCTTTTTTGCACCTTGGCTCTTTGGATGTGTCGTGGGCGCTTTATCTTGACCCTTTAAGTGGGTTGATGACGGGTGTGGTGACCTGTGTGTCTTTTTTGGTGCATGTCTATTCTGTGGGCTATATGCACGGTCAAGAAGGCGTGCCAAGATTTATGTCCTATTTAAGCTTTTTCACGTTTTGCATGCTGCTTTTGGTGATGTCTTCTAACCTTGTGCAGCTTTTTATTGGATGGGAAGGCGTGGGGCTTGCCTCTTATCTTTTGGTGGGCTTTTACTATAAAAAAGAGTCAGCCAATGTGGCGGCCATCAAGTCTTTTCTTGTCAATCGTGTGGGGGATGCCGGCTATATTCTGGGCATGTGCTTTGTGTTCTCGGCATTTGGCTCTCTTAATTTTTCTGACATTTTTTCTCACGTCTCTGGCCATGCTGCCGATATCGTGAACATACCATGGATAGGCGCGATGCCTTTGATGAGTGTTGTCTCCCTGTTATTTTTTATTGGGGCCATGGGTAAATCCGCGCAGCTGGGGCTTCATGTATGGTTGCCTGATGCCATGGAAGGTCCAACGCCTGTTTCAGCGCTTATTCATGCGGCCACCATGGTGACAGCAGGCGTATTTTTGATGACGCGTCTTGGGTGTGTTCTTGAATATGCGCCTCACGTGCAAACCTTCATCATGATTGTGGGTGCGTTGACAGCGTTGGTGGCAGCCACCATTGCTTGTGTGCAGCAAGATATTAAAAAATCGATTGCCTATTCCACGTGTAGCCAGCTTGGGTATATGTTTATGGCTGTGAGTTGTGGTGCCTATGGTGCGGCAATGTTCCATCTCACCACCCATGCCTTTTTTAAGGCGCTTCTTTTTCTGGGGGCGGGGTCTGTGATTCACATTTTTTCAGGTGTACAAGATATGCGTGAGATGGGCGGGGTCTGGCGCCTTGTACCTTGGACCTATGGGTTTATGTGGATTGGCAGTCTTGCGTTAGCAGGGATTCCTTTTTTGGCAGGCTTTTATTCCAAAGATGCCATTCTCTCTTTTTTGTGGGGATCATCGATGCCTTACAGTGATTTTGCGTGGAGTGTGGGCGTGTTTGTGGCGTTTTTGACGGCTTTTTATAGCTGGCGCCTGTTGCTTAAAGTGTTTCATGGGAGGCTCCGTGCTTCTTCGATGGTGATTGCCCGTGTGCATGAGTCGCCTTGGATCATGCGTGCGCCTTTGGTTGTGTTATCCATAGGTGCCCTTTTTGCAGGCAAGGTTGGTTTTGAAGCTTTTGTGGGTGAGCATACAATGTGGCATTATGCGATCTTAGAAACCCAGCATTTAAAGCATCTGGCCTTGAGTGTTGAAGCTTTGCCCACCATCGCCAGTTTGTTGGGTGTGGGATTGGCGTTATGTGCGTATCGATTCTATCCTTACATGACAGATATATTGTGCCGTTACTTTGCCTGGATTTATCAGCTGTGGATGCGCAAGTGGTATTTTGACGATATGTATGATCTTTTGTTGGTGAGGCCTTCCTTTCGAATTTCGCAATTTTTTTGGCGTATATTAGATGTAAATGTGCTGAGCGTGATGTGTATTCAAAACCTGGCACGTTTTGTGGATTGGTGTGGGGGGCGTCTTGCCTCTTATCACACGGGGTATATACAAAGCTATGTGTTGGGTATGTTGCTGGGGCTTATCTGCCTGTTATTTTGGTTGCTGCACTACTATCTCTGATATGAAAAGGATGACTGAGCTTTGACGTTTGACTCTTACCTCTCTTTTCTCCTTCTGATTCCCCTGGTGGGAGCTGGGGTGATCCTAACCATCGCGGGTGGTGGTGTCGCCAAGCACGGACGCAATGTGCGTCATGTGGCGTTGTGGACCAGTGTGTCAGAGTTTTTGCTCACCCTTTACCTGGCGATAAATTTTGAAGGGTGGCGTCCAGGTGTGCAGATGGTGGAAAAAAGTGCCAGCACCTTTTTTGGCATTCGTTACCATCTGGGCATCGATGGCATTTCTCTTGTGTTTGTGCTGTTAACAGCTTTTCTGGTGATGGTCACTATTTTTGTGAGTTGTCGCGGGACACAGCAGAGCCTTAAGGCTTATATGATTTCTTTTCTCCTGATGGAGAGCTTGATGGTGGGGGCTTTTGTGGCCCAAGATGTTTTTTTGTTCTTTATTTTTTTTGAAGCGCTCTTGATTCCCATGTTTTTTGTCATTGGGTTTTGGGGAGGGGAAAAGCGTCTTTATGCCACCTTTGTCTTTTTTCTCTACACTTTCTTTGGCTCTCTCGCGCTTTTTGTAGCCCTTGTATACATCTATCAAACGATCGGGAGTTTTTCGGTGCAAAGCATTGTCGCCTATCCTTTCACGTTGAAAGAGCAAATCTGGCTGTTCTGGGGATTCTTTTTGGCTTTTGCCATCAAAGTGCCCATGCTGCCTGTTCATACATGGTTGCCTGATACCTATGTGGAAGCTCCGTTGGGTGGCAGCGTGATTTTGGCAGGCATTTTGTCCACGTTGGGCGGTTATGGTCTGTTACGTTTTGTAATTTCCTTTTTTCCAGAAGCGAGCCTGCTGTTTCAACCTCTTGTCTTTTTCTTAAGTGCGCTGGCTGTGGTCTATGCTTCGTTTGTGGCGTTTGCCCAGTCGGATGCCAAGAGATTGGTGGCCTATTCCTCTGTGGCGCATATGGGCATTGTGACGTTGGGCATCTTTTCTTTAGGGTTTGCAGGTGTTCAAGGAGCGGTCTTTCAGATGGTCAGCCATGCGATTTTGAGCGCAGCGCTCTTCATCCTTGTGGGGTTTTTGAAGGACCGTTTCCACACCTATGACATGCAGGCCTTTGGTGGACTCGCCCGTTCTATGCCTGTATTTTCAACGATGTTTATGATTGCGGTGCTGGGGGCTGTTGGATTGCCTGGCACCATAGGGTTTGTGGGCGAATTGCTTGTCTTCTTGGAAAGTGTGCGTATCTCCCCTTGGCTTGGTGGTATGGCTGTTACGGGTGTCGTGTTTTCGGCTATGTATTTTCTGGTGCTCTATAAAAACATTTTTCTGGGAGAAGCCTCTCAAGAGGTGGTGCAGGCAGATCTGACCACCAGAGAAGTGGGGGCTATTTTGCCCATGATTCTATGCGTTCTTGCGTTAGGCATTTTTCCCTATGCGTTGATCAAGGTTACATCACCTTCTGTTCACATTCTTCTTAACACATCCAAGGCGCCGGCCAGTCTTGCCAAATTGCGTATGCCTTCCCATAAGCCTTCTTTTTTTCTCAAGCGTCTCATGCTGAAGGGAGATAAACAGTAATGTGTTCATTCCGCGACTTGCTGCCCATTTTGCCGGAACTTGTGCTGTGTGAAAGTACGTTTATCCTTTGTTTTTGGCACTTGGTGTTATCGCCCAAAGACATGACAGTGAAGCCGGGTTATATACGGTATAGTTTTTTGACGTTTCTGTGTGTTTTGGGTGTGCTTGTGGCCACACACACGGAAGGCCTTTTCTTTTTTAACACCCTGATTGCTGACAGCATGGGATTTTTATTCAAAAGTCTCCTTGTGTGCGTGGTGGCGTCTATTTTCTTGTTGGCGTTATTTCTGAAAGAGTTACGGGGGCTATTTTCTTTCGAAAAGTTGTTGCTCTTTCATTTTTCGTGTTTGGGTGGATTGTTTGTTTTTTCATCCTACGATTTTATCACGCTTTTTGTAGCACTCGAGCTTCATGTGCTTCCCCTTTATTTGTTGATTATTTCAAAAAAGCGTCATGCGCTGACGCTTGAAAGCAGTCTTAAATATTTTATTTTAGGCGGCTTTTCTTCCTGCCTCTTTTTGATGGGAGTTAGCTTCATTTATGGCGCCAGCGGTACAACACAGTTTGTGATTCTCAGTCAATGGCTTGAGGGGCAGGCTTTGTTTTGGCATGTGCTCCCTTTTGAGGCACCCTACCTGTGCTTGGGTCTGGTCTTTATGTTTGCATCACTAGGATTCAAGCTGTCTTTAGTGCCGTTTCATTTTTGGACGCCTGATGTTTATGAGGGTGCTGAAACAGGCATGACGCTTTTTTTGTCAACAGCTGTGAAGATTGTGGCGTTGGGGATGACAGCGCGCCTGCTTTGTGAGGTTTTTGGGCCTATACAAGGGTTGATGAAGCCGGCATTGACGGTGATGGCCCTTTTATCCATGTTATGGGGGAGTTTGGGCGCATTGCGGCAAACAAGCATCAAGCGCATGCTGGCCTACAGCACGATCGCACACATGGGGTATATTGCCAGTGCCTTTGTCGTGGGGGGTCAGCTGGGTGTGCATGTGGTTTTTTTATATGTATCTCTTTATGCGCTGACCACGGTTCCGCTTTTTGCGTGCCTTTTGCTCAGGGAAGGTTATTTTCCTCAATCGTGCGTGACCCTCAATGACTTGAGAGGCTTTCGGCAGTCCTCTCCTGCGTTAGCCATGGTGCTGGCTGCGCTGTTTTTATTTTTAGCCGGGCTTCCCCCTTTCCCGCTGTTTTTTGGTAAATTTTCTGTTGTGCTGGTGCTGGTGGAAAGCAGGTTGTGGGTTCTTGTGGTTGCTTTGGCCCTGAGTTCTCTGATAGGGTGCTACTACTATCTTCGGGTAATCAAATTCATGTTTTTTGATGAACCAAAAACCATGAAAAAAGTAGGGCATGGATGATTCTTTTGAGGCAGGGGTAAGCCTTCCTGCGGGTTATGTGTTGCATGCGCATGCGTGCTTGCCAAGCACGATTGATGAAGCCAGCCGTCTGGCTCAAGAGGGCGCGCCTTCAGGCACGCTTGTGTTGGCCAAAGAGCAAACGGCGGGGCGAGGACGCCGCGGCAATCCTTGGTCATCTTATGCTGGTAATCTTCACCTTTCCTGCGTGTTGCGTCCTAGATTATCTCTTTCCCAGATGTCTTGTCTCAGTTTTGTGGCTTCTGTGGCCGCGGGGCACGCAATTTTGCCTTTTTTGGGCAATCCAAGCTTGTTGCAGTATAAGTGGCCTAATGACATCTTGATCGATGGATTTAAGGTGGGGGGATGTGTGGTGGATGTGGGGCCAAGTCTGGCGTCTGAAGACAAGCCATCGTGGGTGGTATTAAGTGTGGGGGTGAACCTGTGTAAGGCGCCTCACGGAATGGATTATCCTGTGTCTTGTTTGAAAGACCTGGGGCTTCTTGTGGATGGAGAGGCGATTCTTTCTTTTTTTTGTACCGAATTACAGCCATTGCTGAAATCTGTGGAAGACCAAGGCTTTGAGACGGTGCGGGCTATGTGGATGGGGCGTGCCTGGGGCATGGGTGAGACCCTATCCATCGACGTCGGTGACGGCCTTGTTTATCAAGGTGTGGCCGAAGGCATCACAGCAGAGGGGGCCTTATTGTTAAAAAAATATTCTGGTGAAAAAGTGACGATTCCTACGGGTCACGTGATGCGGGTGCCTGATAAAATCGATGCTGGAAATTGAGTTAATGAATTATAAGTTTTTTTATAGCATGAAAGAAAGAGGGAGTTGATCAGATATGGGTGATGAGAAAAAAACTGAAAATCAACATCTTATTTCTTCTGTAACGTCAGATCGTTTTTGCAGGCGGGCAGCTGCGCTGCGTGCCAATCTTATGAGGCGCAAGCAGCATCAGAAAGAACGTGAACAAGGATGTATCGATTTGAAGACATAACGTGTCAATAGGTGGTGGGTTCAAAGCTAATATAAAAAAAGATGAGGAGAGGCATGGATGCGCGTTTTAATTGTTGAAGATGATTCAGGGGTGGTGCAAGCTTTAGAGGCGATGCTCAGGGCAGAAGGGTGCGTTGTGGATTCCACAAGCATTGGTGAAGACGGCTTTGATATTGCCAAAATCTATGACTATGACATCATTATTTTAGACCTCATGCTGCCTGACATGGATGGTTATGATGTTTTGCAACGTCTTCGTTCCTGCCGCGTAACCACGCCTGTGCTTATTCTTTCAGGCCTTCAAAAAAGTGAAGATATTATCAAAGGCCTTGGCATTGGTGCTGACGATTACTTAACAAAACCCTTCAATAAAGAAGAACTTTTGGCCCGTGTGCGGGCTGTGACGCGTCGCTCTAAAGGGCATGCCGAATCTAAAGTCTCTGTGGGCCGTCTGAGTGTCGATTTGCAATCACGCCAGGCAGAAGTGGATGGCAAGCCGTTGAGCTTGACGTGTAAAGAATATTCGATTTTAGAATTGTTGGTGATGCGAAAAGGGTCCACCTTAAGCAAAGAAGTGTTTTTGAATCACCTTTATGGCGGTATGGATGAGCCTGAACTCAAAATTATTGACGTCTTTGTGTGCAAGTTGAGAAAAAAACTGACCCAAGCCTTGGGCAGTGACGACACGTACATAGAAACCGTGTGGGGACGAGGATACGTGCTGAGGCTTATGAATGATGAGGACGCCTCACGCCCTGCGGTAACGTTGCCAGAGGTATCTTAAGGCAAGAACATAAAGCTGTTTGACTCGTGGTGATGGATATAATCTCCATGATCTTAGCTATTGGACTACATCATGTTTTTGCCTGAGCAGTCAGGGCCGCGAGGATCATGTGCCTGTGTCTTTTGCAGGGGGCCTGAGGGAGAGCAACCCGGGTTGAGCTTCCATAAAGCATGCGATCGTTTCACGCGCTTTCATTGACGTGTTTGCGGTGAGCTACGTAGACCAGCTCTGTACGTTCTTTCAAGGTCTCACAGGTCTATGATCAGCCACCCACATCCTTCACGTAAGTTTTTCTGGTGGCCTTTCTCTTGGTCAATCTGCCTCTCAAGGTTCCCAGGCATAGCTGATGGCTTCTTCATTTATGCTCCCTTCATTGGCATGTTTTTTTGAGGGATCTCAGGACGGGACTTGAGCCCTTTGGCATTATTGCTAGATCAAATGGGTTCTTGCCAAGCGGTGCAAGACCTTTTGTTGTGGTTTTTTTAACAGGCTATGGCGCACAAGACACAACATCGTGTGGTCAACATCGCGTTCGACCATCGTGCCGATGTACCTGCGCCCCCTCGTTTATGCCCAAGCTCTATCGATCCAAGAGTCGCTTCCACCATGCAGCTTTTTCCCCACCAGCCTCTGGCGTGCTCTCCTTGTGAGGGGGAGCGATTTGGGCTTTTTGCATCGTCGTATCGTCTGACGCACTGAGCTCTTCCTCGTGGCTTGAAGAGGGTGTTTTGACCTTTAAGGTGGCGCGGCCTTTGGGTCTTGATTTAACGCGAAAACGTTGAGAGGAGGATACCACTTTAAGACGCGTGTCACGCGTGGTTTTGTGCATCGTGTTTTCTTCTTCTTTCCCATCTTGAGGGGTGATGTCTTCAGGGGCATCTTTTTTGGGTTGTTTACGGCGATATGAACCCCTTTTTGCACGAGGATTGTCAGATTCTGACGCGTTGTGCTCAGTTTCTTGACGCAGACCGCTCTTTTTTTGGGGCGTATTGTCATGCGCATCAGATTCGGTGTTCAGCTCGTTTTTCTTGTCCTTGCCTACGGCCGCCGGTTGCCCCTTCTTTTTCTGTGAAGACGGGGAAGCTTTTGTTTGCTGAGAAGGGGTGCCTGCTTTTTTCCCAGATGCTGCTCTTTTCGATGCTGCTTTCTTAGTGGGATTTTGAGGTTCAATGCGGAAAGATGAAGGCGCCAGCATGATATCCTCTTCAAAGAAGATGCGATGGCCGGTATTTTTTTCTAAAGCTTCAATGCGATCTCTTTTTTTATTAAAGAGGTAGAAAGCCACAGAAGCCGCCACAAAAACATACGCGTCACCCTGTGTTTGGTCGATCACCTGCTCAAGCTCACGCAGGATGCGCAGTGCCAGAGATTCGGTAGAAGGGACAGAGCCCGTGCCCTGGCACACGGTGCACATCTGGTTGATGCTTTCTGTCAAGCTGGGTTTCAGACGTTGACGTGACATCTCTAATAGGCCAAAGGGACTGATGGTGCCCACTTCTGTGCGTGCACGGTCCAGCTTTAACGCATTTTCGAGGCATTGTTCCACCTGTGCTTTGTGTTTACCTTGGTCCATATCAATAAAGTCAATAACCACCAGCCCACCAATGTCTCGCAGGCGAATCTGCCTGGCAATTTCTTGCGCGGCTTCAAGGTTGGTCTTGAGTGCTGTTTCCTCAATGTGACGTTCGCCGGTAGATTTGCCAGAGTTCACATCAATTGAGGTGAGCGCCTCTGTGGTGCCAAAAACAAGGTATCCTCCTGAAGGCAATTGGAAGGTGGGTGTGTGAATATCGGCAATATGCTCTTCAACCCCATAATATTGAAATAAGGGAGCACTTTCTTTGTGGAGACGAATTTTTTTCACATGGCTGGGCGTCAATTTTCCCATGATCTTTTTGGCGTGTCGATAGCCATTTTCACCCTCCACCAGCACCTCGTCAATGTCGCGTGAATAGGTGTCACGCAGGGTTTTCTGAATCAGATCGCCTTCTTGATAAATAAGGGCAGGAGCCGTAGATTCAACGGTCTGACTTTTGATGTCTTCCCACATCTTTTTGAGATAGTCATAGTCACGTTTGATTTCAATTTTTTTTCTGTCGATGCCTGCCGTGCGCAAGATCAATCCTGTACCTTCCTGTACCTCCAGTTCGTCCATAATGCCGCGTAGGCGTTTTCTTACGCTGCTATCCGTAATTTTTTTAGAAATGCCGCCACCTTTGGCTGTGTTGGGCATGAGCACACAATAGCGGCCCGGGAAAGAAAGATAGGTCGTCAACGCAGCACCTTTATTGCCACGTTCGTCTTTCACCACCTGAACGAGCAAGAGCTGTCTTTTCTGAATCACCTCTTGTATTTTATATTTTTTAGATGATTCCCGTGATGAAGAACGTTTCTCACTGTCCTCTTTTTTCTGGGCGGGAGCCAACGAGGCCACAAGGGCCTTTTGGTCTTCTACAGGAATACGGAAGTAATCGGGGTGAATTTCGTTAAAGGCCAAAAAGCCATCTTTTCCCGAACCAAAATCTACGAACGCTGCTTGTAAGGAAGGCTCAACCCGTGAAACGCGGGCAAGGCACACATCCCCCTTAGCCGAGCGTTTGGCGGAAGATTCATAGTCAAATTCTTCGAGCGCATCACCGGAAACCACAGCCACCCTGCATGCTTCATCATGGGAGGCATCGATTAAGATCCTTTTTAATGTTGTTTTTGTCATACCAAATTGAAATCCCAAAAAGATTCACAAGACCTATCTGCGATGTCTACGTGCTGTTTACCTGTGCAAGAGGGCCCTGGAAAGAATGTAAAAAAATCAAAGAGAAAGACCCCGATAGCCGAGATCGAACTACGTGGGAATTATAGTGGCTGATATCCCGCGGCACAAGAGAAAAAAACGTTCTCTCGAAAAGAGAGCCCCTTTTCAAAGGAGAAATCAATTCTGCTCAGGCTCATTTGGCGTGTATAATTGGATGGGCTCAAGGGGAGAAATGGTGGAAATAGCACTCTTATAGATCAGCTGAACAGAGGCCTGATTTTTGAGCGTTAGCGAAAAAGAGTCAAAGCCGGTAATAATACCTTGTAACTTGACGCCGTTAATAAGAAATAAAGCTGTTTGAGCCTTTTCTTTTCTGAGCACATTAAGAAAATGATCTTGTAAGGACTTTTTATCTGTCATTTTTTATCTCTTTTAATTATTTTTTTTATTATAAAAATAAAGCTATTTTTTGCAACATCTGTGAAGAAAATTATATGAATATTTCTTTAATTGCAAAAAAAAGTTATTTTTTTTGATTATCTAAAAGATATTCTATTATTTTTGTCAGAAAAAAGCAATCCTTGGCATTAAAGATTTCAGATGATAAAGAAAGAGGCCGGTGAACAGAAACAGGCATACACCTCGCACGGTGCGCGCATAACATATCTACTTCTGAATCTCCCACAAACCAAACGTGATGCCCCGGATCATGGATGCTGTTTTCAAGAGCTTTGAATAGGGGAACCGGAGAGGGCTTGTCTTCAGGCGTATCTTGTGAGCCGACAACGCTTTCGAACAAAGAGGACCATCGAAAGGCCGCTACTTCTTTGCGCAATAAATCTCCCTTTTTGTTGCTGACAACGGCTGTATAGATGTTGTTTTTTTTGAGCATCGTTAAGAGGGCTTCAGCGCCTGCAAAAGGTTGGGGATGGTGGAGTTGTGTGAGGTGTTTTTCAAAAATGCGCTGTGCTTGGGCACTTTGCGTGCCAAACAGCTTGGGAAAGATAACGCTTACAGATTGGCCTTGAGCTGCCAGAAGCTCGTGCCGCGTGATGGCTTCATGCCCAAAATGAACAAGTGTTTTGTTAAATGCCTGTAAAAGAAGAGAATAAGAGTCAGCCAGTGTGTTATCCCAGTCAAAGATCACAGCCTGCGGTGGTGGCGGAAATGTGTGGGGCAAAAAAGCGTCAGACACAGCCCATCTTTACGAAAAGCGGAAAGAATCGTTTCGTCTGCCACTGTATCTTTTTTTTCGATCGATCGATACGCCCCAAAGCATTTTTTTCAAGCGCTGATCCGGTAAGATCATGGCAAAGGACAAGTCGGAACGCTCTGCCATAAGAACATCTGATGGCGTGCATTTTTTCAGTAAGGCAGAGAGCGTTTGTCTCTGATTGTCCCTCAAGGCCTTTCATGTTATGGTGAGCTCGCCAAACGTGTTAGCATGGTGGGTTGAAGAAGGGACGAAAGAGCATATTAAGTGCTCATCGGTGTGTTGTTCCAGTCAAAAATGAACAGTGTGCGGATGAGGTAACAGATCATGGGTGCTGCCCTCTGTTTTCCTGCACTGTGTTCTTTCATGATCATGCCAGAGCCGTTGTGGGGTATATCTTTTTCTGTAGGCTAGGGTTGGGCATGCATTCATTTTTTCTCAGTGTCACAAAAAATCTGATTTCTTTGGGCGCTCTCGATCAAGCCACGAAACAGTTGGTGACCAAGCATGTGCGCGTGGAAGGGTCGGTTACCTTAAGCCGTCTTTTGGCCCTTTCCATTCAGCGTTTTTGGCAAGAGCAGGGTTTGTGCCTTCAAGATTTTTCTCATATGGCGTGGGTGGCGCCCCGGCATCAGTTGAGCGTTTACCGGCTTGCTTACGCATGTGTGGAAGGGCTGAAAACAGTGCATCCCACGCTTTGTGTTACAGAACCTTCGTTTTTTGACCTTGTGTGCCGTGGGGTTCAAGCCGCGCCTGAAAAGACGGTGTGTGTCACCCCTTTTGGCCAAGCGTTTTATGCCTATTGGCAGTCAGGAGAGCATCGAGAAGAGCAAAAAATTAACCAAGAAGACCTTAGAACATGGGCAAAAGGACTGTTGGGCAAAGAATATGTTTTTGTTGGGGCGTGTGACAAAGACGTGCTTTCTGTTTTAGGGGTTTTACCTTCATTTTTATCTGAAAAAGCTATTATTACCTTTTTAGAAAAAATAATGTCCTTTAAAGATAAAAAATAACGTTCACGATAATGTCCAAAAATGTCTTATCACCTTAAAAATAACTGATTTTATATCTTGAAAAGTTAGTTAAAGAAAGATAAGGTGCCCAAAAAGATTTTTATACAGGGTTTTAGTGTGCTTTATGGTTATTCAGGGGTTTGAAAATGCATTTAGATCATTTTTTATCTAAAAAAAACATTGAAGGGGCAGGATCCTCTCTTTTGAATGTGTTAAGTGATGTTGTGGCGGCTTATGTGTCGAACAACAGGGTGAATGTGTCTGAAATTCCTGAACTTATTCGTGAGGTCTATTTAACGCTTGTGTGTCTAGAAGATTGTCGCACAACCGCCATGGGCTCGGGCCTTGATCCGGCGGTGCCTGTGGCAGACTCTGTGACAGATGATTATATCATATGCTTAGAGGACGGTAAGCCACTGAAAATGCTGAAACGTCACTTGCGTGCTGTGTATAATCTGACACCAGAGCAGTATCGTATGCGCTGGGGGTTGCCGGAGGACTATCCTATGGTGGCGCCGAACTACGCAAAAAAGCGTAGCTCCCTTGCCAAAATGAATGGGTTAGGTCAATCGCCGACATCCGAACAACGCTCTGTCTCTTGTCTCTAAGATTTCTCTTTGCTTTTTGGCGACAACTAGGGGTTGTGTCTCTTCTTTTTTTTGCGTTATGCTTGTTGTGAACCCAGACTTTGGGGTGTAGCCAAGCGGTAAGGCAGCGGTTTTTGGTACCGCCATTCCCAGGTTCGAATCCTGGCACCCCAGCCATAAGATGAGCTGTTTTTTATTTGGGGTTCGCCTTAGCCTGCTTCGCTGCGTCAATAAGTTCTTGGGGAGAGAGCATACCTTCTTCCACGTGTGGCTGGTGGGAGCCTTGAATCAACACAAAGCTAGGTGTTGCTCGGATGTTAAATTCATCGGCCAGGCGCAGCGTGTGTCGAATGGCGTCACGAATATCTGTGGCCATCATCTCTTTTTCAAAGGTGCGCGTGGGGATCTTGAGGTGACGCGCGAGGGCGGTGATTTGCTTTGGGGTCAGCACCTTGTGGTTTTTTTGGCTCTTGGCATAAAGAGCTTTGCGCAAGGGGCCATGTTTTTTGTATTTGTGGGCCACCCAAAGCGCTCTGACCGCTGTGTAAGAATCACGTCCCCCTAAGGGAAAATCATGAATTACCAGTTTAAACGTGGGGTGCGTTTTGACGTATTGCGTATATAGGTCAAGGCTTTGGTGGCAAAAATGGCAGTAGGGGTCGGTGAAAATAAGAATGGTGAGGGGAGCCTTTTCTTTGCCCACAAAAGGTGGGGCCAGGCCTTTCTTTGAAAAAGATTCCACCGTTGAGGCAGTGACCTCTTTTTTGATCTTTTCTATTTCTTGGGCCCATCGTTCTTCTATAAGCCGCTTCATGCTGCTTTCACATTGTTTGAGGCAACTTTTGTAAAAGACCTCTGCATGTTTTTTAATCAAGATGGGTAAAATGCGGGCCACCTCTTTTTGGACAATGTGCTTTATTTCTTTCTGTTGCGCAGGAGAAAGCGGGTCTGCGTGCGCGACGCATGACACAAAGGACAGCCATACCAAAACGATCCACGCCATACCAAGGTTTGTTTGTCTTATTTTGATCATTTTGGTCTCAAGCCCGTAAAAGGTTGCTTAACGTGGCCGTGAAAAATGTGATCATCAACCTTAAGGTTAGGCAGAGCGCCTGTATGACCAGACCGTGGCAGGGGGCACATTGAAAAACACTGTGCCGATGCGTCGCTTTACCAATTTAAAGGTTTCAGCAGGAATGGAAGAGAAGGGGCTGTAGGTAAACTGATAAAAAAGCCCGGTGTCTCCCAAAAGAGAGAAGGAGGATGCAATAATGGCCTCGCGCGCCTGTGCAGGCAGACTCATCATAGGAATCCCTGAGACAACAGTGGCAATGTTATGACGCAATGCATCCGGCAGAATTTTATGCATCTTGCTGGCATCTGCGCACATGGTCTTGACCTGTGGAAAACGTTTTTGAAGATAGGAAAAAAGTTTAGGATCCAGCTCGACAGAAATAATTTGATCACAGGGAATGCCGGCCTCCAAAAGGGCCGATGTAAACGAACCTGTGCCCGCCCCAATTTCAAGCACATATTTTTTTTGACGAATGAGCGCACGATTCTCTTCAAGGACGCTCGAAGCCACAAAACGAGAAAGATTTTTCGAGCTGGGCAAAATGGCACCAAGGGTGAGAGGGTTTTTGATCCATCTTGCAAAAAAAAGTTGTTTCTCACCCCACACAGACGAGATACGCCTCATCACACATCAACTCTTTCTAGTAAATTTCACAGAACCTTAACAGGTTCGTGTGTGTCTTACAAGCGATCAATTTGTGGCCAATCCTTTTCTTTGGGGGTCTCGCAAGCTGTCTTGATTGCCTTTTCTTAAAAGTCCGTGCTGCTTGCTGGATGAATGGCAAGCTTCTTTACAAAGACGCTTTTTATCCCCATTATTGGCGTGTTGCCTCTCGCAGTCTTTTTCACACGCTTTCATTGTTGACATCGAGCGAGCCGTGCAAACGGTAGGCTGTAGGAGACACGCAAACAGAAATGCACCAGAAAAAAAAGAAATAATGGGCTTCATAACATCATCGTTTCTTACATCTTATACATTAACTATGGCTTTTTTGGATTAACAAACCCTTTATCTCCTCACGGTAAACAGTAACCTATGGATATGGTTGGCACATTTCCCTTGACCCGGCTAAGGCGCCTGCGCAAAGAGGCGTGGTGCCGCGATTTGGTGGCTGAAAGCCATGTCACCCTTGAGAATCTTGTGCAACCCTTGTTCGTGTGTGAGACGCCTTGCCATGACGGGATGCCGCCAGGGTTTTATACCGTCACCTGTGAAGAGATGTCCACGTTTGTTGAGACGCACATGCTTGCCTATGGCCTTTCAAAACTGGCGTTGTTCCCTGTGGTGGCTGTGGACAAAAAGGATGCTTCAGGCAGTGAGGCCTTTCGTCAAGACAACTTTTTTTTAAAGGCCATGGCTTCCTTAAAAAAACGGTTTCCTGAGATCACCTTGATTTTGGATGTGGCGCTCGATCCATTCACAGATCATGGTCACGACGGCGTGGTGGAGCAAGGAGATGTGGCCAATGACAAAACAGCCCACATGCTGGCCGCATTATCCTGTCTTTATGCTCAGGCAGGGGCGGATGTTGTGGCGCCCTCAGATATGATGGATGGGCGCGTGGGGATCATCCGTCAGGCGCTTGACCGTCAGGGCTATGAGGGCACAAAGATATTAAGTTATGCCGTGAAATATGCGTCTCATTTTTATGGTCCGTTTCGCCAGGTGATGAAGGGGCCATCCTCGAAAGATTTTTCAAAAGCATCTTATCAAATGGATGTGCGTAATGTGCATGAAGCCATAAGAGAAGCGGCTTTAGACATTCAAGAAGGGGCTGACTTTTTAATGATAAAGCCTGGCCTGTTATCTTTAGATATTTTGGCGCACCTGAAAAAGTCGACAGCGGTGCCCTTATTTGCGTATCATGTGTCAGGTGAGTATGTCATGTTGCGCACAGCAGCTGAAAAAGGCTTTATTGATTATGAACAAGGGTTGTGGGAGATTTTGTCTGTGTTAAGGCGCGCAGGGGCTTCTGGCATCGTGACTTATGGCGCCTCAGATGCCGCCCGTTTTATGCAGATGATGGCCGCTGGGTAAATGGTGGAGACAAAAGGGCGAGCAAGAGGCCTTGTGGGCAGCGTTCTTCTTATGTGCCTTATGTTGGCCAGCTGTGCATCGCCGCGCCGCACGCCCAGCCCGTCCAAAGCCACCAGTCGGCCCTATAAGATTAAGGGGCGCTGGTATTATCCCCAAAAGCATTATGAGCTGACAGAAACAGGCATGGCCTCTTATTATGGTCGCGGCCATGGTGCCCACGGGTTGCCCACCGCCACGGGTGAGCGTTTTTGCCGCTATCAAATGACTGCGGCCCACAAAACATTGCCCTTGCCGTGTGTGGCGCGTGTGACCAACCTGGAAAATGGTCGTCAGGTTGTCTTAAGGATCAATGATCGTGGCCCGTTTATTCGCAAGCGTATCCTTGATGTCAGTTCTGCAGCCGCCAAAGAGCTTGGTTTTTACCATCAAGGATTAGCACGTGTACGCTTGGAAACCTTGGTGGCTGAAAGTATGGCATTGCCTGAAAATCGACCGGGCGGCGTGAGAAAGCGAAAATCCAAGAGATGTGGGCGCCCTCGTCATCAGCGGTGTAAGGGTTATCCGGCCCGTAAACCGGCGCGCCGACGCAAGCCGCGACGCTCGCTTTTGCGCAAAACATCCCACAAGCCACGCCATATTTCAGACCTGCTTTCTTTTTAGATTTATTAACCCTTTCTGCGGATGCTGAGGCCAACATGCGCGCGAGATAGGCAGATGACAGGTCTTGACGTCATTGATATTGCCCGGTCGTCTCTTTGGGTGACCATTCAGGTGGCTTCGCCATTGCTGTTGGTGGCGTTGATTGTGGGTGTGAGCGTGTCGCTTTTTCAAGCGCTCACCCAGGTTCAGGAAATTACGCTGACGTTTATTCCCAAAATTTTAGGTATCTTTATTGCGCTTTTTTTCTTGCTTCCCCTTTATGGCGACATTTTCCACTCTTTTTCTGAAATGTTGTTTGACCGCATTGCCACCATCGCCGCTGACACCCCGTGAATTTTTCGCTATCCACCCTTATTCCTTACACGGAATCCTATTTTCTTGTTTTCAGCCGTCTTTTCTTTTTCTTTCTTTTCATGCCGGGGCTTGTCAGCGTGTTTGTGCCGGGCCGCATCCGGTTGTTAATGGCGCTGAGTGTCAGCTATGCTGCCGCGCCCATGGTGGGTCTATCACCGTCCTTTTCGTTGTTAACCTGCGTGAAAGAGAGTTTTTTTGGCTTTTTCCTGGCCACAGTTATCCGCATCTTGTTTGAAGGGGTCAGCATGGTGGGGGGGGTGTTAAGCCATCAGAGCTCTTTTGGCAACGCCATGGGAAGCGCCTTGACACAAGAAACAGAAGATCTCTTTTCATCCTTCTGCACGTTGTATTTTATCACTCTCTTTTTTGCCACAGAGCTTCATATCGTGTTGATCCGGGGCGTGATGAATAGTTATGATATTTTTCCCATCGGCAGCGAGTTTGTCTATGGTGATGTGTCCTCTTCTGTTGTGCATTATCTGGCCCAGGGGTTTGAGGCGGCCATTTCGCTGGCAGCCCCTTTTCTTATTTTTGGCGTGTTTTATCATATCTTGCTGGGCCTTTTGAACCGCATTGTGCCCATGCTGCCCGTCATTTTTATTGGCCACCCTATTTCGTTGTTTATTGTATTGACCATGCTCATGATTTGTATTTCGCGTTTTGCGGTGGTTTTTTCTGAGATTGTGTCCCGGTTTGCAGAAGGATTTTTTGCCTGATGGCTGACCCGCAAGACAAAGATGCTCACGGGCAGAGTGAATATCCCACACAAAGACGGCTTGAGAAAGCGCGCGAGCAAGGCAATGTTCCCCAATCTAAAGAGTTGTACCACGTGGCGCTGCTGGGCGCTTCGCTGTTGTTTTTTTATTGGCAGGGCCGCACCGTGTGTTATGGCCTTTTTTGCGCTCTTAAGGGATGGATTGTGCACGCAGGAACTCACCCTGCCGATGGCTATGCCTTGAGGCAAGCCTTGTCTCATCTTTTCCATACCGTATGGATGTATTTTTTGGGGTATGCGTTGGGGCTTGTGGCGGTCATTGCTTTGGTTGTGTTCTTTCAAAGCCGCTGGCGGATAAATCCAAAATTTTTGCACATCAGCTGGGAGAAAGTGTCGCCCCTCAAGGGAATCAAGCGTCTTTTTTCTCAAAACAATGTGGTTGATTTTTTGAAAAACCTGCTCAAGATCAGCGTCCTTTTTTTGATCATTTTTCTCAGCAACCGGGCGCTTATGCAAAAAGTGGGGGGGTTAAGCGGCATATGTGTGCGGGGCATTTTGGATGAAATCATGAAGATGGTAGAACACTTTGTGTTTTTGGCCCTAGGCGTTTTGTTGCTGCTGGCGCTTTCGGATTATGGCTATCAATGGTTTCGATGGATTCGCCAACTATTTATGTCTAAAAAAGACATTCAAGACGAGCAAAAAGAGGCTGAGAAAAGCACTTTGGTGGCCTCAAAACAGCGACAGGTGCGTAAAGAGATGCTGGCTATGCGACACGCCCGCGTGGCGGTGCCTGACGCAACAGTTGTGGTGATGAACCCCACACACTATGCTGTCGCGCTTAAATGGGTGCCGCATCAGATGATGGCGCCTGAAGTGATTGCGAAAGGGGCTGACCAAGTGGCGCTTTATATACGTAACCTGGCTGAAAAACACAGCATCCCTGTGGTGGAAAACCAAAGCCTGGCCCGCAGTTTGTTTAAAGAAACGGCCATCGGGCAAGCCATCAGCCCCCGTCATTATCGGGCCGTGGCCGAGGTCATTCACTATGTGATGACCCTCAAAGAAAACCTAAGGAAAAAGGGTTAGTCTCTCCTTAGGTCAACACAAAACAATCACCGCCATTAGCTAGCGCTGTCGTCAGACTCAGCTGCTTCTTCTGTCTTTTCTTTGTCAGCACAACCTTCGTCAGCCAAAAGAGGAGAAGCCATATTCACCGTGGCCAAACCAAGAAACAAGAGAGCCAATAAACGCATAATAAAATATCCTTTCACGATAATTTGGAGGCACCATAGAATATTTTTTTTCGTTTTTCAAGACGGTTGAGAATGTATTTGATATTATGTGCAAGAAATCTCGTTTTTTCCCGTGATGGGGTGAGGAAACACCGCAGGCTATGAATGATTGTGCGATGTCAAAAGAAGTGTTGATTCATCCAACGGCGATTGTGGCCCCAGGGGCCGTGCTTGGGGACGGTGTGCGCATAGGCCCTTACAGCGTGGTGGGTCCGCATGTGCGCCTGGGCGACGGGGTTGTGCTACATTCCCACGTGATTATTCATGGGCACACCACGTTGGGGGAGGCGTGTGAGGTGTTTCCTTTTGCGTCCCTCGGACATGCCCCGCAAGACAAAAAATATCAAGGTGAGCCTTCGGAGGTGCATATTGGTGCGCGCACCATCATGCGTGAGTATGTGACCATCCAGCCGGGCACCCAAGGGGGTGGCATGCGCACATCGGTGGGTGACGATTGCCTGCTGATGGCCTCGACGCATGTGGCGCATGATTGTCATGTGGGCCATCGCGTGATCATGGCTAACAACGCAACACTCGGGGGGCATGTCACCGTGGGTGATGATGTGGTGCTGGGTGGTTTATCTGCGATTCATCAGTTTGTGAGAATCGGCGCCTCGGCCATGATTGCAGGCATGACCGGCGTATCGCGGGATGTGATCCCCTATGGCATGGTGGGGCCACGCCATAACACCTTAAGCGGCCTCAATCTTGTGGGCCTGAGGCGCCTTCACAAAGCCACCGAAGAGATCCAGGGCCTGAGAATGGCCTATGCCCACCTTTTTGAGAACATGGATGGCACCCTCGACAGCCGCCTGGAAGACATGCCTCAGGAATTGGCCGCTAACCCGTTGGTGAAACAGGTGCACGCCTTTTTGAAGGCAAACACCAAACGATCTTTGTGCTTACCCGCAGAGGTGTGATGCCCCGCACCTTGATGTGAAGGGGCAAGGGCGCCTTGTTTGAGAGACGCGGCGCTCCTTAGCATGTAGGTTCTTACAGAACAGAGGCCTTTACAGAACAGAGGTCCTTACAGATCCTGAGCAAGCCCTTCAAACTCTTTCCAATGTTTGATCTCTGTGCCGTCACGAGGCTCAGTCGCCTGAAAGACTCCTTGTTCAGCCTTCACGCCTTGACCTGGTTGCCAATCTTTACCCAAGGCACAAAAACTCTGCCAAAAACCATTCACCCTCGTGATTTCCCTGTCCATGACCCTTTGAATCCATGTGAGGTTGAATTTTTCATTAGATATTTCAGAGGTGTCATAGGGCTCGGCCTCCATTTCCTTTTCCAGCTGCTTGCCGATGCTGTGCATATAAAGCATCTGAGACACACGCTGATGGTGGAAAAGGATGTGATTCAGATTGTGGTTCGCCCTTTTAAACGCACATGTCCCGATAGCCATCGCTGTGTTGATCTGTTCTGTTTTTGTTTGGGCAGACTGTATCACCTCTTTGAGGGTATTCGCTGTGTCTTTCAGTTCTTCCCACGGTTGCGTTTCTGTGATCAGATAGAGACAGTCAGGACCTTCATGCCCAAGATTGGCTAAGTCATTCTCATAGAGGGTTAACGCCTCCTCAAGCTGGCTTTGATCGAGGTGACTGATGATCTCATCTATGACCAATTCTTTTTGTTCCCAAAAAGACTGTGCCTCTTTGGTTGCCATGAGATAGCTTTCTGCTTCACCCTGATACAGAGATTCTTTTTCAGCATTCTGGCGCTTTTCATCTATGGCTCTTGCTAGGGTTTGCTTGTCTTCCCCTTGTGCTGCTGCCAGTTTTTTTTCATCCTCCTCTATTTCACTTTCCCATTTTTTAAAGTTTTTTTGACATCTTTCGATTATTTTGACCCAATTCGTTGTTTTCTCATTCAAGGTTTTTGTTATTCTTTCTTGTGTTTTTGACAATACACTTTTACATAATATGCCGAGCTTATCCTCCAGCTCAGAAAGAGTCGCAAGATCTTTATTTCTGATCTCCATGGTTTCCTCTAGAAGTTTTTCAGCCTCTTTTGCGGTGTCTTTGTGGGTTTTGAGGGAGGCAAGCTCTTGGAACACCTCGTCCTTACCTGTGGGGATGTTGACAGACAGGAGTCGATGACACAGGCTCCTGGCGCCTGTAAATGCTCCCCCCTCTGGCAGCACCCTTAAAATATCTGTGGTGCTTCTTTGAAACTGCTCAATAACTTCCCCCATGTGTTTTCTTAGCTCCTCATAAAACGCCAGACGTTCTTCAGGCATGAGGGAAGCCCCCATATCAGGAAAGACGTTGGCTGACAAGAAGGCGTCAGCTGCTTGCGCATGGTCTCCCTTCACAAAAGGCACAAGCAAGATCTTATGCTGAGACGGCAAGGCAAGAGGGGCTGCTTCAGGGTCATGTGCGCGATGAGGATATGTCCAAAGCGCTTCTGCACTTGGGTCCGGGAAAAGGTCTTTCACAGCCTGCTGCGTGATAACGCCATGCCTTAGATCCCAATAATACGCCAGCAAGTGCTCTTTAGAGGGGGTGAGCGGGGTGGCCTTGGGGGAAGGAGGTTGCTTGCTGCCCACAAAAAAGGCCAGGCGCCGCACCCAAGGGAACACAACAACGTGGTGAGTGTAAGATATGTTTTCATGAATGGACCTCTTGGCAAAAATTGTCATAAAGACATGATAGTCTTTTTTATATAAAAATCAATGGGATAAAAAATATCTCAATAAAGTTCCCTTCCTCTGCATGGTGAGGCCAAGAGGTGGGGTCAGCAAGGGTGCATAGGGTTAGCAAGCCCCTCAAAATGAGAATGGGAAGGGTGACGTCATGAGGAGATACAGGTGTGATTATACGTGCCTGACGATTATGCGCGTGTGGGGGTGGGAAAGGCGTGCGGCCTTGTTTCATGCCAAATGAGGTTCAAGGATAGGCGGCAGGGCCGTGGGGCGGCCTTGGTCGCTCAGCCACGCCAGTGTGATCATCAGGCGCGCTAAACAACCATGATCTGTGTGCATAAAATCTTGCGATAAGGTGAGGCTGGCTTTCTTCATGTGGGTGACGTGGGTGAGGATCTCAAGGCAATCATCAAGGCGGGCAGGTTTGAGAAAGCGACCATCCGCTTGTGTGACCACAAAATAGCCCTGGTGCTCGCGGGTAAAGGCGTGAAGGGGCAGGCCTTTGTCGCGAAAAAACTCGGCCCGTGCATGCTCGGCCATAGAAAAATAGTTGGCATAATAAACAATGCCCCACATATCGGTGTGCTGCACGTAAATGCGTTGGCGAAACGTGTGGTGTGCGGCCATAAGGGCGCCCCTCTTTTTGTGTCCAGGCTGCCCCAGCGTTGGCCCAGAATCAATGGAAAAAGCATTAATTTTTTATGTGATTTGAATATGCTGTTAAGTTTGTGGCAATATTCGCCATACATAAATGCCCAAAAGGCAAAAAACAGGGAGCCTTGGTGACGTTCATGGAGGAGATGGATCCTTTTCTGCGCGATCTTGTGGACAAAAACCTGTTGTCTGAAGATCAGGCGCAAACCGTGATGGAAGAATGGCGGGTGCGTCACACGCCCATCGATTATTTGTGCATCGATATGGGGTTTGTGGCGAAAGATGAGCTGTTGCCTCATCGGGCGCGCAACAATCATGTGCAGCTGTCGCAGGGCGGCGATATATGAGGTGATGAAGCCTTGGTTCAGAAACTCACGCTGGCGTTTTGCCAACAATTTTTTGTGCTGCCCTTGGCTTTAAAAGAGAGCACGGTGCACGTGGCCATGGCGGATGTCACCCATGTGGGCCATAAAGATCATGTGCAGCAGGTGTGTCAGGCCAGCCAGGTGGAGGTGGTGCTGGCGGATCGCAGCGATATTCTGGCAGCGCTGAGTTTATATGAAGATCACCAGGCGGCGCGCCCCAGGCCCTCTGCCTTGCTTGTGCCTTTTGCGCAAGGGCGTGCGGCGGGGAAGCTCGGACCTTCATTTTCATCCACGCCGGCTTTCTTTGCATATTGGACACCGCCTTGATGGGGTGTTGCACCCGTTGATGGATATGAACAAACGTCATTGGCCTGTGGTATTGGCAAAACTTAAGGTGATGAGCGGCCTTGAACCCACCGAACACAGGAAACCCCAGCAAGGGCGCATGACAGTCAACATGATGGGGCGTGACATCGATGTGCGTGTGTCAACGCATCCTAGTTTTTATGGAGAACGTGTGGCGGTTCGTATTTTGGATCAAGAAAAAACCTTGTCTCTTCAAGGGTTGGGGTTTGACGCGCGGTCGTGCGAAACGCTTGAAGCGGTGCTTTCTCATCCACAAGGGTTGGTGATTGTGACAGGGCCTACAGGATCGGGAAAAACCACCACTCTTCATGCTTGCCTGCGCCATCTTTCCCACGACTCCCTCAACATCATGACGCTGGAAGAACCGCTTGAGTATCTCTTGCCGTTTGCTACGCAAACGGAGGTGTCAGAAGACAAAGGGTTTGGGTTTGCTGAAGGGGTTGTGTCGGCCTTGCGGCAAGATGTGGACGTGTTGCTTGTGGGTGAGGTGCGTGATGAGGAAACAGCGCACATGGCCATGCGCGCGGCTATGACAGGCCACCGCGTGTTGACCAGCCTTCATGCCCCTGATGCGCTGGGCGCCATCGATCGTCTCTTGGATCTTGGCGTGTCGCGTCACCATATGGCGACTCATCTCAGCTGTTTGATGGCGCAGCGCCTGTTTCGTCCTTTATGTGAGGCCTGTAAAAAGCCAGATGAGGTGTATAGCGATCAGCACACGTTTATCTATCAAGCCCATGGATGTGATCTCTGTGGCCACACGGGCTATCGAGGGCAGCGCGCGTTGCTTGATATTGTGACGGTGGATGCCCCCATCGCCATGGCCATTGAAAATGGGATGACGCGTGCGTGGTTAAAAGAGTTTTTGCAACAAAAGCAGCATCGCTTTCTGACTGATCATGCTCACCGCTATTTGCAAAAAGGTGTGATGTCCCGTCAGGAAATACGACGTGTATTAGGAGAGGACCCGTTGACATGGGAACAACATATTTCAGGGCGCTGTTAGCCGGGCTGAGGCAGCATGTGCCGCTAGCACGGCAATCTCTTTTTTTTATGACCCTTGAGCGGTTTGTGCGCATGGGTCAATCCCCACGCGAAGCTTTGCGGTTGCTGAGTGCCGAAAAAGACCGTTTGCTCGCGCGCCTCAGTCAGCGCTGCCTTGAGGCTATGGAAAAAGGGGCTCACCTTTCTCAGGCACTCGAGGCCTCAGGCTATGCTGTGGCGCCGGTTGTGCTGCCTTTGTTAACGGCGGCCGAAGAAACGGGCACCATGCCAGTGCTGTTAAGGCGGGTGGTGACCTATTTAGACGCTGCGGAAAAAATGAAAGCCGGCACATGGGCGATGGTGCGTTACCCGTTGTTTTCGTTGATGGCTGTGTTGGTGAGCTTTTACTGTCTCTACAGCTTTTTGTGGCCTCAGCTGATAATTTTTGTGGAAGATCGGCCTCAAGATGTGGGGTGGGCCACCGCAAGCTTGCTGTTTTTATCATCGTGTGGCCGCGAAAAGACGACGTTTGTTNTGGCCTTTGTGGGGGTTGTGGGTTTGTTGTGCGTGGTTTTTTTGTATGCCATCGTCACGGGTCGATGGCTTTGGCACAAGATGGTGCTGTCTCTTCCGCTTGTGTCGACGATGATCTTGTCTTTGCGGTGGGCTCACTTTTTTTCGGTGTTGTCTTTGGGCGTGAAGTCGTCTCTTACCTTACCTCAAGCCCTGGCTGTGGCAGAAAAGGTGCTGGATTATGCGCCGCTAACAGAAGCGGTGCAGCATGTGCGTCAGCGTGTGGATAGCGGTCAACCCCTTAGTGAAAGCATGCGCGGTGTTCCGGGCCTCACCCCAGAAGCATTGCATTTTTTGGCCCTGGCTGAACATACGGGAGACATTCAAGAGATCTTTGCCCACATAAGTCATGGCTATCACCTCCAGCGAGATAGGCTGGAAGCGCGTTGGCAGAGCTATATGCCGCTGTTCATTTTGATGCTAACGGGCATGATGTTTGTGTGGATCATTTGTGGCATCGTGCTGCCCTTTTATGACCATATGCTCAACATGTCGTCAGGTGTGGTGCAGACATGAGGGGAAGGGGTGACATGAACGCCTGGCTCTCTTTGTGGTTTCATCGCCGGCGGCTGTATGTCTATGTGCGGCACAACCATCTTTCGGTATGGCAGTATGAGAAAGGCCGGTTTGCACATCAAGGGTCTGCGCAAGAATCCACAGACGTGTTGGCGCAGTGTCTTGAAAAAAATCCCAAGATCCCGGTTTTTTTGATCCTGGAAGCAGAGGACGATGTGTGGGATGTATGCGTGCAGCCGACATCTTGGTATCAAACGTTCCTTGCTTTGTGGCCATGGCAGGGTGCTGGGCCTCGCGATGCTTCATTGGCCACGAAAACCTTTGGTGTGACGTCCACGTTTCATTTGCCCGACGCGTCTTTTGTGTGGGCGTGCCATCGCCTGATTTTGGCCAAGGGGTGTTTGTGCTTTGTGCACAGTTTTTCTGCGTTGTGTGTGGGTTTTTATCGATCTGTATTCAAGGATCAGCAACAGTCAAGGCCTTTACAGAAAGCTCAACCCCACAAGGTGTCCTTATTTTTGGCCCATGTGCGCGCCTTCAGTTGGGTAGGGCTTTTTTGGGATCACGGCAGGATGATCTATGCCCGCCGGGTGGCACGCACGGTTGAGGATAACAGCCGTAACCTTCATACAACGCTTCAAGAAACTGCGCTCTATGGCGCTAAAATTCAGCATCATTATCGTCCCTATAAAAAGGTGCTGTGGCATGAAGAAGGGGCTTTGCCGGATGGCTTGCAGGGTATGGGCGCGTGGGTGAGTCAAGGCTATGAGGACGATTTTTTCATCCGTGTGATTCAAAGGCGGGTGCCCTTCTGGGGATCAAGGCTGCGTCTGACCCCACGCGCTTCATGGATGGGGGCTCTTTTTAAGAGGCTCTGGGCCTCCCCTGTGCGCCTGGCCTGGCACCTTTGGTTTTTTTTAGCCGCTCTTGTAGGGGGCGGGTTGGGCTATACGTATTGGCAAGAGCCTCGGCTGAGGCATCAAGAGGCTGTCGGTATCGCGTCTTATCAGGAGCTGACGAAAAAAAGAGCCGTCTTTCCTTTATCTCTTGCGCGCTGCATGCAGTGGATGGCTGAGCATCAGCAGCATCCCTTAAGGGGATTGAAAAAAATAGCCCCCCTTGTGGGCAAGCATTTTCGCCTGCGTCATGTGTTTTGGCAGGCTGAAAAACCATCTGGACAATCCTTGGTGCTGGAGATGTGCCCGCGCGCCACATCTCCCCAACGGGCTGTGAAGGATTTTCGTGTGCTGGTGGATCATCTGAAGGCTCCTCCCTATGCCGTGAAGGTAGAGGTCATCAGTGATGGCGTTGTCAGCCAATCAGATGCTTTTTATGCCGGTGGGTTTGCTGACAATCATGATCGGGAGATTACCTTTGTGGTGAAAATAGTATGGTAAAGGCTTCTTTTGCGATCAAAGCTTATGGACCTCTTTTCCTGGCTTACACCGGTTTGTTGATGGGGGGGGTTGGCTTTGGATGCGTCTTGAAACACAAGGAAAAGTGCGTCATCTGATGGCTCACCAACAGCGTATGTGCGCGCGCCTTAACAAAGACATCCAGATGCTTCAATCGTGCTGGCCGCGCATGCAAGCGTTTCGTCAGCCCACAAAAAATATGACGTCTCATGTGGATGTGGGAGAAACCATTAAGCAGCTTGCCCGCGCTGAAGGGTTAAGCGATCTTAAGTTTCAAATTATGCCTCATAAGCGCGTTAAGAAAGAGGGGGAAGAGCGCCGCATGCGGGCGATTGTGATTGATTTTATGGCGGACCATGATGGCGCCGTGGCACGCTTTGTTGAGCGCTGCACGCAGGTGTTTCAAGGACAGTTGGTGGCCCGCAGTTTTTTACTTGAGCGAGATGTGCTTGCTCAAGGAGACGGGGAAGGCACGGCCCTTTTGACAGGTTGCTATGTCTTAGATTGGGTGCTGCCCCCGAAAAAAATAGCTTTGAAACGGCGCAAAAAGGGGGTAGGATTTCGAGGTCAATAAACATGTAAGAGGTGGTATGCGCACACTGTTACCCAAGGATTTTTATCTATTGATTTTGCTTTCTACGTGTTTTGCTGTTTTTTTATATTATTTTTTCTTCATTCTCAGTTAATAAGGGGTGAACGTAAGCGATGTTAGAAGGGTTGAGGCGTTGGAGCCAGTCGTGGTCAGCAAAGATGCTCTTGGGCGTTTTGGCGCTGTCCATGGTGGCTTTTTTTGGGTTTGATCGCCTGTTTTTGGGGGGCGGTGACCCTGTGGTGGCCACGGTGGGCAGCCAGAAAATTCGCACGCGTCAGGTGCGCCGCTTGCTTTCCCAGCGTCTTCAGATGATTCAGGCGCGGTTGGGGCGTGAGATGTCAGCAGCCGAAATTCAGCAGAGCCAGGTGATTTTTTCGGTGTTGCGTGAGTGCATCAGTCAGGCATTGCTTGATTTAGAAGCCGATCGTTTGGGGTTAGTGGTTTCAGATGCCATGCTCAAAAAAGCACTGATGGGCACCTCTTTTTTTCAAGACGATGAAGGGTGTTTTTCACAGGCAAAGTTTCAGCGCTTTTTAAGGGAGCGCGGCTGGGAAGAGCGCACCTTTTTGACCATGCAGCGAGAGGCCATGCGCCGACAGCAGGTGATGCGCACCTTGGGGTGTTTGGTGTATGTGCCGTATATGTTGCCAGAGATGAACGTGTTGACTGAGCATCAAGAGCGTTTAGGGGCTGTGATGACATTGTCGCCAGCACGTGTGACGGTGCCTGAGCCTTCACGCCAAGAAGTGGAGACCTTTTTTAAGGACCATGCCGCCCAGTTTGAGAAACCAGCGCAGTGCGGGTTTTCGGCTCTCGCCATTTCTCCGGACTTATGGAAGAAAGAGTCTCTTTCTGATACCGATATGAGGAAGAAAATGTATGACCTGATGGAGGTGGTGGAAGATCATCTCTATGGCGGCATGTCGCTGGAAGATGTATCTAAAAAGTTTGGTCTTTCTGTGGTGCGCGTGCCTCTTTTTTCAAAAACAGGTCCGTGGCCCTCTGTGCTTGCCAAGCATTTTCAAGGGGATGATGGGAAAGCCTTGGTGGATTATGTGTTTTCTGAAGATGTGAAACGGCGTCCGCATGTGAAAAGGCTGTCTGAACGCACGTTGGCTGTGGTGAATGTGCAGGATGTGCGGCCCTCTTTTGTGCCCCCGCTTGAGGAGATTCGCCCCGAGGTGGTGACAGCATGGAAAGCGTCAGAAAAGCGCGTGCAGCTCAAACGCTATGGAGAAGAGATGGCGCAAGCCTTGATGAAAAAAGAGGGAAAGAAGGGGTCTTTTGCGTTGCTGCCGGCGGTGACGTTGTCATCCGAGAAGACGCAGGTACCCCCCAAGGTGCAAACAGCTCTTTTTGAAATGAAGCCCGGTCAAATCAAGGTGTCAGAGAGGCGCGATGGGTCGCTGTGTCTTGTGAAATTGCTGGAGATTCGTCAACCGGCTGATGGGATTATTCAAAAGCACCTCGCCTCGCAAACAACCACGGTGCGTGACATGCTGAAAGAAGATTTTGCGTTGGCGTTTTTGTCATCATTAAGGGCACACTACCATGTTCATGTGCATCAGGAGGCCTTGGCGCGGGCAGTGTCGTAACCCTATCAACACGTAAGGAGTGAGGGATGGCTGAACAAAGCGTAAGTCGTGCCACCATCTTAGATGGTCGCGCGGTGGCTGATGGCCTGTTTCCCCGTTTTTGCGCCTTGCGTGAACGTCTTGAAAAGCACCGAGGAAATCCGCCGGGGCTTTGTGTGTTGGCTTTTGGCCATCATCCTCCCAGTGATCTTTATATTGAGCGTAAATCTGAAATGGCGCGTCGTTTGGGGTTTCTGTTTGAAGCCAAACGTTTTGACAATGCCGTGTCGTTGCCTGAAGCCTTGGCTGTGATTGAGGCGGTGAACCGTGATCCGTCCATAGATGGCGTGATTGTACAAATGCCTGTGTCACCCTCGGTGTGTGCCCAAACGCTTTTGGAAGCGGTGTCCCCGCATAAAGATGTGGATGGCCTGCATGCCTTGAATCGGGGCGCGTTATATGCCCCTTCGTCACAAGGGTTTGTGCCGTGCACACCTTGGGGGTGCGTGCAATTGTTAGATCATTACAATATCCCTCTGAAAGGTCGCCACGTGGTGGTGGTGGGGCGTTCTTTGTTAGTGGGACGTCCTTTGGCTGCTTATTGCTTACGTCGTGATGCCACGGTGACTGTGACCCATCGTTACACTCAAGACCTTAGCCTACTTACGCGACAGGCAGACATTGTGTTTGTGGCGGCCGGTGCACACCATCTGATTGATGCGTCTTATGTGCACCCGCAAAGCGTGGTGGTGGATGTGGGGATTCATCGCACACCAGATGGCACCATCACGGGTGACGTGGATTTTGCCTCGGTGGCCCCGCGCGTGAAGGCCATCAGCCCTGTGCCTGGGGGCGTGGGGCCGTTGACGGTGATGGGGCTCATGCATAACACGTTGCAAGCAGCCTATGCCTCGTGCCAGCTTCCTTTCCATGTCTAGCCTAGCACACGTCAGCACCTGGATGCGGCGCGCGGTGTCCATTCTTTTGCCGTTTCGTTGCCCTTTATGTCGCACGACTTTAGACAACCGCGGGCTTTGCGGTGAATGCTGGCGCAAGATTACCTTTCTTTCAGGCCCTTTATGCCAGACGTGCGGCACGCCACTTCCTTTTTCTGTGTCACAACCATTCACGTGTGGGGGGTGTTTGGCGCATCCGCCCCCATTCCAAGAGTTGCGTTCAGCCTTTCTTTATGACGAGCACTCGCGGGCCCTGTTGCTGCATCTCAAAAACCGCCAAGGTCTTTTTTTAATACCTCTGTTGGCCCATTTGCTTATGCGTCTGATGCCCAGCCTCACAGGTCCTTTTGATTGGGTGGTGCCCGTGCCCCTTCATAGAAGGCGTCTGTTTAAACGTGGGTTTAACCAGGCCGCGCCCTTGGCTCAGCAGCTGGCCCAGCATTATGCGTTGACCTATGTGCCGTTTTGTCTTAAGCGTCATCAACACACGCCGTCGCAAGGAGGGCTCAATATTCGTCAACGACGTGACAATGTGCGCACAGCTTTTTCTGTGCCCAGACCATGGCAAAAAGAGGTGGCCGGCAAGCGCATTGTGCTTGTGGATGATGTGTATACTACAGGCGCCACATTATCGGCGTGCACAAGAGGGTTGCTGGCGGCCGGGGCAAAACGGGTTTCTGCGCTCACCCTGGCGCGCACACCGCTCTCTAAAAACCCTTTGGGCTAGCGCGCGCGTTTTTCCTCCATCACGGCTTGAATCAGATCATGCATCTTCTGAGCAGCCTTGTGGCCAAAAAGTGTGTGAAGGGTTTCGGCTTTTTGCTTAAGAAGCTCGGGCTGTTCAAAGGCTTTCTTTAAGAAACGAGCCAGGGTTTTTGGATGGAAGTTTTTTTGGTCCATGAGAAATCCAGCACCATTTTCCTCAACCGTTTGGGCATTGATGTATTGGTGGTTAGCTTTGGCATGGGGATAGGGGACCAACAACACAGGGCGACCACAGGCAGCCACTTCACCGAGTGTGGAGGTGCCAGCACGGGCAATCACAAAATGTGCCTTCGCAAGGGCTGCGGCCACATCGTGGATGAAAGGTGAAAGGGTGACGCGTATAGCCGGTGCAAAAGAAGCTTGGGCGGCGGCAAGATCTTCTTCTCGGCATTGTTGTGTCACCACAAGCCGTTTTTGAGTCTTGGCGGGTAAGAGGCTGAGGGCTTGGGGGATCACATGGCTGAAAACGTGGGCACCTTGGCTGCCGCCTAACACCAACAGGTGAAGGGGGCCCTTGGTGGGACAGTCATAAGGAGAGGGCGTAAAGGCCGCGCGGGTGATGAAGCCCACCCATGTGTGAGGTATCTGGGTTTTGGTCGCTTGTTTTTTCCCCCTCCTCATTTGCAACCAGGTGGCCATATGTTCACACCATGAAGACGGGCCTTCCTGGAGGCTGGGAAAGCCCGTGGCGATGTGGCGCGCAAATGTTTTAAGCCAACGGTTGGTTTGCCCCATCACAACATCGGGTTGATAGAGAATGGTGGGTACGCCCATCATAAATCCCCACATCATAGGCCAAAAGGAAGCAAATCCCCCAAACCCCACAATCATCTGTGGTTTGTGTTTGTAAAGACTGAAGGGCGTGATGATCCCTGTATACATAAACCAAAACAGCGCTTTGATTTTCTGGTGCCAAGATCCTTGAAAATGATAGATAGGAAAGGGCTTGCATGACGACAAGAGCGCTTGATGCTCGTTTGTGAGGTAACGCAAACCACGCATGTCTGTCATCAGTGATAGGCGATGGTGGGTGTGCATTTCTTCGGCCATGGCGATGGCGGGAAACATGTGCCCCCCTGTGCCGCCTGCGGCGAATACAATGCGCTTGGGGGTGGATGACGATCGTGGGGGCGGGGACGTTGAACACATAGGACTCATCTCATATGTTGGCCTTGTGTTCTGACAGGGTGTGGTTGCAGATATGGACAGCTTCGGCTTTTGAGAGCCCTAAGGCTTTGAGGATACTTGTCAGCATTCGTTTCTTCACGGTCAAGGGCGCTTTTTGCATATGAGGATAGCGTGCATAAAAATAGAGAATGGGGTTCAAAGGAGAGAGAGCGGATTCCATAAACCCCGATGCTGTGAGGCGTTGGGCCATTTTTTGAGTGTGGTCGGCATGGGTATCCATTTGGTGGAAAAGCGTTTTTTGCAAGGTAGGATCTTTAATTTCACGCAGACGTGCCACAATTTTGGCTTCCGCTAAATCATCTTCTAAATAGCGTTGAGCACGTTTAGATTCGCTGCGGCATTTTGATTCTGTGAGCACAAGAAAATTGCCGTGTGCATGCCAAAAAATACCATCAATCCCTTGGTTGGAGGCGTTTTGACCATTAATTTTGTGAAAACCGAGGCTTAAAAATGTTAAATCGGTGACGGTTTCGCCCAAGCGCCCACGCTCAATCTTATTGGCGTTTGCCGAAGCACAAAGCGACGAAAAGTTGCGCTTTTCAGGGCCGTGCGTACCATGAAAGGTAATGGTGACAGATGCCTTGCCTTTCTTTTGTAAAGGCATGCGCTTTAGGGGCGTTAAGGGATGTGTGCAGGGCGGAAGGGTTGACACTTGGTGCTTGTTATGGATTTTCCCAAAGGTGCGCACGGCCATGGTGGCAGGATGAAAAGACGGAGACAAGGTGACGTGGCCCAAAAAATCTGTAGAAAAATGTGCATGACGAAAGGCCGTCTTTTCCTTAAGCCTTGGGTTGCGCAAGGGGATATAGTCCACTGATGTCAGTTGTTGCTTTTCTGTATCAAACACGATAATGCGGATACCCTTTTCCCCCGTTTCTTTGAAAGAAAATGTGCCCACATCCATAAAAAGAAGTGACAAGGCTGCGGGGATCGCACTAAAATAAAAGAGAAGTGTTGTATACCACATAGACAACGGGTTTTATCGCACGCTTCCTTTGAGACTATGCCGAATCAGAAGAAAAAAAAACCAGCACGTGTTGTATTTTTAGCAGGGCTCGCCGGTGCCGGCCGGTCGTTGATGCTGAAAACCCTTGAGGATTTGGGGTATGAAACCATTGATAACCTCCCGCTGTTTTTGGCAGAGTCTGTGATTTTTGGGGATGAAACCGCCCAGGCACCTTTTGCCTTAAGCATTGATTTGCGGTCGCGCTATTTTTCTGTGCCGGCGGTGTTTGATTTGCTTGCGAATCTTAAAAAAAAGGGCGTTGCCTATCGGTTCGTGTTCCTTGAAAGTGACGATAGCGTTATTGAGCGTCGCTATCGTGAAACCCGGCGTCATCACCCTTTAAGCACAGGAAAATCGTTGTCACAAGCCATTGAGGCCGAGCGGGCCCTGCTTGCGCCGTTAAAGGATGTGGCCGATCATGTGTTGGATACATCGCTGCTGAACCCCATCGAGCTTAAGGGCCTTGTGCGCAATATCTTTGGGTTTGCCAAACAGCGCCCGGTGGTGTTTGAGATTATGTCTTTTTCCTTTGTGGGCGGGATTCCGCGAGAAGCCAACCTTGTGTTTGACATGCGTTTTCTCAAAAATCCTCATTATGACCCCAATCTCCAATCGCTGACGGGGCGTGATCAAGGGGTGCAAGATTTTTTATTCACCTTGCCGCTTTTTGAATCTTTTGGCCAGCATCTCAAAGCCATGCTGAGTCTTATGTTGCCTTCTGTTGTGGAAGAAGGGCGCGGCATGTTTGTGATTGCCTTTGGGTGTTCAGGCGGGCGTCATCGTTCTGTGGCCATGGCCGAATCTTTGTATAAGTGGCTCTTGGCCCAAGAATTTTATTCCCACATACAACACCGAGAGCTGGATAGCTAAGAGGCCCTTTTCAAGATTTTTTAACGGCACGGCTGTTAGGGTAAGTCTAAGGGGGGTTGTGATGAGTTTTCTTTCATGGCTTATGCGCACACTACACCGGTTGTGTATGCAGCCAAAAGAACGCCTCACGGTTTGTTTGGGGGTCAGTGTTTTTCTCTTCATGCCCATGAGTGGATGAGCCCCCTTTTGCGCGCCTGTGCTCAGGAGAGCCAAGGCCATGAAGTCCGCAGTGTTGTGCTGGGGTGCGTTTTAAGCGCAGGCCTAGGGCAAGCGCCCGCCCGTCAGGCTACCTTAACAGCCGGCCTTCCCGATCACACGCATGCCATGCATATCAATAAGGTGTGCGGTTCGGGCATGATGGCGGTGATTCATGCCTGCCAAGATCTTTATCATGACCCTGCGCAGCTTATTTTGGCGGGTGGCATGGAAAGCATGTCAGGGGCCCCGTGTCTTGTGAATGGACGGTTTGGGTATCGCTTTGGTCACCAAACTGCGCAAGATCATTTATTGTATGACGGTCTTGAGGATGCCTATGATGGTGAGCCTATGGGCTGTTTGGCCGAAGATGTGGCGACCTCTCACAAGTTAAGCCGCGATGTGCAAGATGACTATGCCATTCACAGTGCAAAAAGAGCTCTGGAGGCGGATGAAAGCGGTTTTTTTGATCAAGAAAGGATGCCCATCAAGGGGCACAAGCACACCCTGGACCGTGATGAAACCTTGAGTCGCGTTAAGGTGGAGCGTGTCAAAACATTGACCCCTGCCTTTAAAAAGGACGGCACGATTACCCCCGCCACATCAAGTGCGCTTGCCGATGGCGCGTCTGTGCTGGGGTTAACCTCATGGTCTCATCTGAAAAACACACAGCTTCAGCCACGTGCAGCCATTGTGGGGTGGGCCTCTTTTTCTGGGCCTCCCCGTGCGTTTACACTGGCGCCTATAGGCGCTGTGAATCAGCTTTTGCACGACCTTTCGTGGCGCGTGGAAGATGTGGATGCCTGGGAGGTCAACGAGGCCTTTGCCGTGGTGCCCTTGGCGCTGCAAAAGACATTAGGGCTGTCACAAGACAACCTCAACATGTGGGGCGGCGCGTTGGCACTTGGCCACCCTTTGGGGTCTTCGGGTTCGCGCATTTTGGTCACCTTGCTGCATGTTCTTGAACATACCCAAGGCCGCCGTGGTGTGGCGGCGATTTGTATTGGGGGGGGCGAAGGGCTCGCCGTGGCCATAGAGCGTATCGATCGTGAAGGTTGACCACGGGTTAACCCACCTGTGTTAATGCCAACCCCAACCATAGATGCCGGCCAAGAGAAGCGCGCCTAACACCATGCGATAGGCCCCCAAGGCTCTTAAAAAAGGTGTGTTGATAAAAGATATTATTACATGAATCACCACCATCCCTACACAAAAGGAAGAGAAAATCCCAAGCGCCATGATATCCAACGCCAACTCTGTTCCTGAAGTGAAAAGCGCATATCCTTTGAGCATAGAGGCGCCTGCTAGGGTGGGCAGTGCCATGAGAAACGCAAAACGCACGGCATCTTGACGTTTATAGTGACTAAGTCGGCCATAGGTCATGCAAATGCCGGATCGTGAAACACCATGAATAAATGCCAAGCATTGTGCCAGGCCCCACCCTAAGAGTGCTTGGCTGCGTGAGATGTCTTTAATTTTATATTTTTGCGGAAAAAAATCAGCCATGACCAGCAAAGCGCCAAACAACAGCGTCATCCAGGCAATGATGTCGAGGCGCTCAAACACAGTGCGCCCCAGCGTTTTGTTGAGAAAAAACCCAAAAAAGATCGCCGGCAAGCAGGACAATACCAGGATAGAAAAAAAAGATGTGTCTTCGGGACGTTTGCGTTGCGTGGCGATGGAAAGGCTGCCTCTGATCAGCTGGCCTACCTCTTTTTTAAAATACACAAGAAGGACGCCTAAGCTTCCAAAATGAACGGCCGTCTCCATAAATGGAGGAACATGCGCGAGGTCAAAAAAACGTTCAAGCAAAAAAAGATGGGCTGATGAGCTGATGGGTAAAAACTCACTGACGCCCTGTAGCGCCCCATAGAAAAAAACATCGATATAAGACATATCACAGCCTTTCTTGCACACATGGCCTTTTCTCGCTTCCGTCTTTTCTATATGATTTTTTTTAAGAAGCCGAGCTTTTTTTCTTATGTCTCTTCCCCTAAGACAAAAACAGGAACACACGCTTTTCTATTCATCCCTGTGCCCCTTTTCGCGTAAAATTCGGCTTCAGTTGGCGGAAAAAAAGATGATGTGGCGCGCGTTTGAAGAGCGTTTGTTTGCGCCTTCTGAGAAGCTATGTTCTCTCAACCCAGAAGGGACGACGCCCGTGTTGGTGATGGGCGGGGATGTGCTTGTGAAGAGCTATGCAATCCAAGAGTATATTGAAGAAAGGGTGCCCGATTTTTCTCTTTTGGGCGACAAACCCTCTGCGCGAGGAGAAGTGCGCCGTCTGCTCAGCTGGTTTGATGAAAAGCTTTTCTATGAGGTGACACAAAAGTTTTTGAATGAAAAAGTGATCAAAAGAAGCCGCGGGAATTGTGAGCCCGATGCTTCTGTGTTGCGCCAAGCCCGTCAAGCGCTTTATGAGCATATGGATTATATTGGCTGGCTTTTTGATCGCCGAAGCTGGCTGGCGGGATCCCAGCTGACCCTGGCGGATTTGGCCGCCGCCGCACAGCTTTCTTGCATTGATTATTTAGGGGATGTGTCGTGGGACAAATATCCCAGCACAAAGGAGTGGTTTGTGAAAATGAAATCACGCCCTTCGTTTCGCCCCTTGCTGATGGAGTCTTTTGTGGGCATTATTCCCAGCCGCACTTACCGCATGTTAGATTTTTGATGTCCTGGAGAGGGTCACCAAAGCACGTGGCTTATCGCAAAGGTGTGTGGGGTGAACGCCTGGCCGCGCTTTTCTTGCAACTGAAGGGGTATCGCATTCTTGCCAGACGTTACCGAACGCCTGTGGGTGAATTGGATGTGATTGCGCAAAAAGGCGCCATGATTGTGGCTGTTGAAGTGAAAAAGCGGGCCACTCTTCGTGAAGCGCAAGAGATTCTTGCCATGTGCAGCCATCAACGCATGTATAGGGCGCTGTCTTTTTACTTGACCCATCATGGTCGCTATGCCACCTATGATATAAGATTGGATGGTGTTTGCTTAGGGGCATGGTTTTTTCCCGTTCATATGCGTGGCCTCTCGCGCTAGCGTCTCTTTTTTGTGCAAGTGCGTGTGATCCCGTGACCTTGGCGGTGGGCACAGGTGTGGTGGTGGGCGCAGCGGCTGCAGAAGATCGAGGGGTGAGCGGTGTCTATTCAGACACAAAGATTCGCACACAAATTAACTATCGTTGGCTGAAACATGAGTCCATTTTGATGGACCGGTTGACGCTGTCTGTGCAAGATGGTCAGGTTGTGTTGACGGGCGTGGTGGAAGAGCCGGCATTGAAGGAAAAAGCCGTATCGTTGATTCAAGACGTGCCTGGGATCACCCATATTATTGATGAAATCAAAATCGGGCCCCCTGAAACGTTCAATGACTATAGCCGCGATGCATGGATCACCACCAAGGTGCGCAGTCAGATCTTCCTGGATAAGAAAGTGGCCTCGCGAAACTATAGCATCCGCACCGTGGGGCGCGTGGTGTATATTATGGGTACAGCTAAGGATTCAGCAGAGCTGGCGCGCGTGGTGGCCCACGCTTCCTCTGTGTCGGGCGTGAAAGAAGTGATTAATTATACAGCGGTTAAAGACTAGGAGGTGCATGGGGCTGACGATTGACATTTTTACAGATGGTGCGTGTTTAGGGAATCCTGGCCCTGGCGGTTGGGGAGCTGTGATTCGACGTGGTGAGGATGAACAGGTTCTTTCAGGTGCTGCCTCCCAAACCACCAATAACCGTATGGAGCTTGTGGCGGTGATTGAGGCGCTGCGCTTTTTGGCGCCTGATCAGAAAATCACCCTTTATACCGATAGCCAATATGTGAAAAACGGCATCACCGTGTGGATCAAAACCTGGCAGAGAAACGGGTGGAAAACCAGCCAAAAACAACCTGTCAAAAATCAAGATCTCTGGCAATCGCTTCAGGAAGCGTTGACAGATCATGACGTGGCGTGGGTGTGGGTCAAAGGCCATGCGGGTCACCCAGGCAATGAGCACGCCGATCGCGTGGCGCAAGAAGCGGCGCAAAGGGCTTTTGTGGAGAAGCTTTCTTGAGTCAAGAGGTGCCGCCTCGCACTGTGGTACGGATTGTGGCAACACACGAAGAAGGTCAACGTCTAGACCGTTTTGTATCACGTCATTACCCATCTCTGCACATGGGTCTTGTGCAAAAAGCCCTGCGTTGCAAAGACATACGCGTGAACGGTCTACGGGCAGCGCCTTCGTATCACCTAAGGTCGGGTGACGAGGTGCGCCTTTTCCGCGGGCTTTTGAACACAGTGACAGATGCAGAAAAAGAGGCTCAACAAAAGGCACGCCTTCATGACAGGCATCAAGAACTGGCGGACCAGCTTCGAAAGCAATGCTTACTGGAAACGGATACCTTCGTGGTGATCAACAAAAGGTATGGCCAGGCTTGCCAAGGTGGTACGGGGGTTGATGTAAGCGTGGATCGGGCGCTTGAGGTTCTCTATGGCCAAAAAATGTATCTTGTGCATCGCTTAGACCGTGAAACCTCAGGCGCGTTGCTGGTGGCCCGCCAACCCTCAAGTGCACGGTTTTTTATGTCGGCTTTTTTAGCACGCCGCATACACAAAAGCTATATAGCGCTTTTGATGGGTCATCTGCCAGATTCTATGGAGGGTGGGGTCTATACCTCATGGATGAAAAAAGAAGCTTTGGGCCGTCATGAGTCGATGCATCATTATGATACCCATCGCCCCGGAAGCCAAAAGGCTGAAACGCGTTTTTTTGTGCTGCAAAAAAACGATACGCATTCGCTTGTGTGTATGCATCCTTACACGGGTCGTCGTCATCAGTTGCGAGCGCAAACCAAAGCCTTGGGCGCCCCCATTGTAGGCGATGCTCGTTATGGCGAAGGCGTGACGAAAGGGCCTCTCTTTTTACATGCGCGGTGCCTGCGGTTTCCGTGCCCTATTTCAAAAAAAGAGTATAAGGTTGAGGCCCCGTTTCCCACCTTTTTTAAGGAAAGGCTTGATCAGCTAGGGTGGCAGGATGCGGCCTTATCGGCGCCAAAAGGCGGGCGTGAAAAGAATCAGGACCGTTAAAAATTCAAGGCGCCCCAAAAGCATGCCCAGCGTCATCAGCCACTGCGTATGTTCAGGCAGATTCATAACATGGAAAGAGGTGAAGTGTGAGCCGCAATTAGAGAGAATGCTGGCACTTAAGGTCAGGCTTTTGGCCTGTGAGAATCCTGATAAGGTGAACCCAATGGCAAACAGGATGTAAAGCGCCAAAAAAAGAACAAATAATGTCAAAACAGCATAGACTGTGTGTGTGTCTACGTTTTTTTTGCGATAGACCGGCGTGAAGACACCGTGGGGAAAAATCATTTTATAGATTTGGCTTTTGATCACACGATAAATAATCTGAAAACGAAAGATTTTGATGCCCCCCGATGTGGAGCCCGTGCATCCGCCAATCAAACAGAGGAAAATGAAAAAGATTTGCAGCGAGCTGGCCCATTCTTGGAAGGCGGCATCATGAAATCCCGATGTCGTGACCATAGAGACCGTATGAAAAATGCAGGATTTGACGTGCATGACCGTGAGATCGTGCGTGGTGATCCACATCAACCCCGTGGTGATGATGGAGGCAAAAATCATTGTTTTCAGATAGGCTTTGACTTGTGAGTCTTGCAGATAAAGGGAGATGTTGCCTGAAAAAATTTTCGCTAAAAGCAACAAAGGCGAGGCAGATAAAATCATGAAAATAAGGATGACCCACGGCACATAGGGTGTATTGAGGTAGTGGATAGAACCATCAACCATAGGCATGCCCGACGTGGATATGGTGCTTAGACCATAACAAAAGGCTTTAATAAAGGGCAGACCGCTCAACCAAAGGAACGAAATGCAAAGGGTGGTGAGCCCCATGTAAAGCCAAAAGAGAAATTTGGTCACCTGTGAAATTTTGGGAAAGAGCTTTTCATAGTGGCTTGAGGATTCTGTCGCAAAAAGCTGCATGCCGCCGATGCGCAGAAAAGGAAGCAAGGTGATGGCCATGAGGGTAATCCCCACCCCGCCCAGCCACTGTAACAATCCGCGCCACACAAGAATATAGGTGGGGGTGGTGTCAAAATTCAGAAACGTGGAGATCCCCGTGGTGGTCAGCGCTGACATGGATTCAAACAGGGCATGGGAAAAGGACGGCACATTGTGTGACAGCATGAAGGGCAGGGCGCCAAACGCGCTGATAGCCACCCAGGCTGCTGTGGTCAGGAAAAAGGCCGTGCGAATGTGGAGCTGGGGTACACTGCTCGTTCGATAGGCAAAAATCAACAGCCCGCCCACAAACAAAGAGCACATGCAGGATTTCAGAAAGCCATTGACATAGGGCTCGCCTAGATAGCTGCCCACACTCAGGGGGATGAGCATAAAAAGAGAGAGAATGATCAGCAAAATGCCGATCACAAAGGCCGACGGACGTATATCAAGGGGAGCAAATTTCATAGCCATGACGTCCTGTCACACATGGTGCACGGTTATACCACGTTCATGGTCTTGCGTCGCGCCTCTTTCAATGTTTTGAAATCATCACCCGCATGATAAGAAGAGCGTGTAAGAGGCGAAGAGGCCACCATAGAAAACCCTTTTCCAAGCGCCATCTCTTTAAAATCGGCAAATTCTTGAGGCGTGACATAACGATGCACAGGATAGTGGTTGGGGGTGGGCTGGAGGTATTGGCCGAGGGTTAAAAAATCGACATCCGCCACACGCAAATCGTCCATCACCTGATAGAGCTCATCATGGGCTTCCCCAAGGCCCACCATCAGACCTGATTTGGTGAAGAGCGTGGGCAGCTTTTCCTTCGCTTCGGCCAGCAACGACAGGCTGTGAAAATAGCGCGCGCCGGGCCTGACATGAGGATAGAGCCGCGGCACCGTTTCTAGGTTGTGATTAAACACGTCAGGCTCGGCCTCTAAAATCAGATCCAGCGCCCCCTTTTTGCGCAAAAAGTCAGGCGTCAGCACTTCAATGGTGCTGGCAGGGGCGGCCTTTTTGATGGCGCGGATGGTGTTGGCAAAATGAAGGCTGCCGCCGTCTATCAGATCATCTCTGTCCACAGAGGTGACCACCACATGGTGAAGCCCCAGCTCTTTGACCGCGGCTGCCACATTCTCAGGCTCTGCCGGGTCCAGCGGGCCAGGCTTACCCGTGGCAATGTTGCAAAACGCACACGCCCGCGTGCAAATGGCGCCCATAATAATAAAGGTGGCATGCTTTTTCGCCCAACACTCCCCAATGTTGGGGCATGCTGCCTCTTCGCACACAGTGTGCAGCTTGTGATGCCGCACCTTGTGCACGGTTTCATGATAGGCCTTGGATAGCGGGGCCTTCACACGCAGCCAATCCGGCTTGGCCAAAGAGGGATTAGGCTTTGAAGACATGGGAAGCAGACGAAAAGAAGGTTGGGTCTGGCACAGCCAGCGGGGCCGTTAAGGGCTCGTCTTGGAGCTTTTGTTCTAAATGGTCACTTGTGTGGGCCAGCATGGCCTTGGTGATGCGTTTGGCCAAAGATCGCTTTAGCGAGGTGATGTCATCTTGCACCTTTTTCTGATATTGCGCCCGCAGCGCAGCGATGGTTTGGGCCCCATTCTTCTGGATATGCGCGATTTGAGCTTCCTGGCCTTCTTTGATGTGCGCAAGACGGGCGGAAAGAGCTTGCGCTTCCTTTTGCGCCTGGCTCAGCAAGGCTTCGGCCTCTTTTAACAATGTTTCGGCCTCATCCGTTTCTTGCATCACGTGGTCCTGATACTTCGCAATGGCCGCCATCAAGGCCCGCCACAACTGTTTGGCAAACAGGGCAAAAAACACCACAAACGCCGCCAAAACCCCAAAACTGGCACTGTGAAGAAAAGCGGTCATCGGTCCGGTCATGGGTGGTCTCCTACGTCTGCCGTTGATAGGCCTGGTGAGCTTTTTGCCACAAAGTAGCGGCCATTTTTTGGGTCAAAGGTTCAATATCACGCAACTGGGCCGCCATTTTTTTCTCTAAGTCTTTTGCCGCCTTATGGAGCTCAGCCGCCGAGGCCTCAGCCAGGGCGTGCCGCTCTTGCCGAATCTCTTCATGCGTGGCCACCAAGGCCTCTTCCACATTTTTTTTCACCTTGCGGCGCTCGCGCTCCACATGCGACGCCTGAAGCGCCAAGATATCCTCGGCCTGCTGCTCCAGCGTGCGCGCCTTGGCCACCAGGCTTTGAATACGCGCCTTGCGTGAGGCAAACACGCGACCCATGGAAGGAAGCAACTGCCAAAGCCCCACCCACAAAATGCCAAAAGAGACAAACAGCCAAAACAGCTGCGAGCTGTAGGTGGCGACATCAAGCTGCGGCATCCCGCACTCCCCTTACTTAAAGAGAATGAGAAAGGCAATCAACAGCGCAAACAGCGCCACAGCCTCGGTGAGGGCAAAGCCCAAAATACCGATCTTAAACACCTGGGGCTCCACCTCAGGGTTGCGCGCCACCGCATTGATCAGCGTAGAGAAAATATTGCCAATGGCCAGCCCCACCCCAAAAAGAGAGATGACCGCAAACCCGGCCCCAATCATGCGCGCGGCTTCAACATCCAACATAAATCAACCCTTCCTATTCATCATGATCTGCTCCATGCAAGTAAAGTGCATCAGAGAGGTAAATACAAGTCAAAATCGTAAACACATAGGCTTGAAGGAACGATACCATAAACTCAAACCCCATGAGAAGCACATTAATCACCAGCGGCGCCACGCCCCACAACCCCAAGGCCACCGTAAACCCGCCAAACACCTTGAGCATGGTGTGTCCCGCCATCATGTTGGCAAACAAACGCACCGCCAAGCTGAACGGGCGCGACAAATACGACAACACCTCCACCGGAATCATCAGCGGCCACAACAGCCACGGCACCCCCGGCGGCAAAAACATGGCCAAAAACCGACCCTTGTGCTTAACAATGCCAATGGCCGTGATAATCAAAAACAACAACCCCGCCAGCCCAAAGGTGGCAATAATGTGGCTGGTAAAGGTGAAGCCATAGGGAATCATCCCCAGCATATTGCCCATCAACACAAACATAAACACCGACGCAATCAGCGGAAAAAACGGCAGCCCCTTATCCAGGTTCGTCTCCCCCAAAATGTCGGCCACAAATTGATAGCCCATCTCAAGCACCGCCTGCCATCGCCCCGGCTTGGTGTGATAAGGCCGCCCGATCCACAAAAACACCAGCGGCAAACACGCCGCCAACAGCATAAACGCCGCCGCATTGGTGAGCGAAAGATCCACCCCCCCCACATGCAGGGGCACCAGCGTTTTGATCAAAAATTGATGAAGGGGACTTTCCTGCGGCACCACGACGCTCACTCTCTTTCACACGTGGGGCTAGTATAAATCCTTTCCGCGGTTTCGGTCAACGCGCCCGTTAAGCCCTCTTTTTCAGGTCATGCCTGTTCAGGGTATGCCGTTTGTGTGACAAAAATGCCACACCCTGTGCCCCTTGGGCGCGGGCCTTCCCTTTCGCATATGAGGCCGCAAGAAAGGCGTTTCCCTTTCCTTTCTATCCCTGGCTGGCCCTTGTGTTGCGCACAGCAGCATCATGACGGGCAAGCACGCCACATCATGGGGGTGGGGCGTCGATCTTTATCAAATTTTTACAATTTTTTTTGAAAATCCCCCAAAAAAATCTCCAAAAAACACATAAAAACATCGCTTCTCGCCAAAAGTGACGTATTATGTATCTGCTAAGTACAAAAAAATAATGAGGGAGTGCTTGATGAGAAAGATTGTTTCGATGGGGGTGGTATCGGCGTTGTTGTTGGGGGCGTCGTTGAATCTGGCAGCGGTGGATGATCTAGATTTTGCTCCTGGCCCTTGGGGAGAATTGAAAAGTGTGTCGAAATATCCTTCAGATGGTCCCGTGAAGCTCGCCACCAAGCTTTATAATTCTTATGGAGACGCGTCCCACCAGGATATCCTGGGCATGGCAGAGGATTACGCAGCGCAAAAGCAGCAGGTCGCCGCTGATGATGTTGATGATGTCGTTGCTGGGGATAGCATGACCACGCG